>SYLY01000051.1 GCA_005808475.1 Acidobacteriota bacterium | reverse complement strand
TGGTCGTCTTGCCGACGCCGTTTACGCCCACCATCATCACCACGGTGGGTGGTTCCGCCGCGCGCGCCATCGGCCGCTCCACGCCTTGTAGGACCTCGGCCAGATGCTCGCGGATCAGTGCGCGCAGTTCGCTCGCGTCGTTGACCAGCTTGCGGTCCACACGCTGCCGGATGCGCTCCAGAATCTCCGTGGTGGTCTTGATCCCGATATCCGCCGAGACCAGCGCGTACTCCAACTCCTCGAGCAGATCCGCGTCGATCTGCTTCTTGCCCTGGATCGTGTCCTCGATCCGCTCCACCAATCCGGCACGGGTTTTCTGGACGCCTTGCTTCAGCCTGTCGAGCAGGCTGGTTTTCGCGGCGGCGGGCGGCGCGGACTCCGGTTCTGGCGGATTTTCGGTTTTTTTCCCGAAAAGGGATTGAAACATCGACACGGCTCGGGGAACCTCTCATTGTAGCCGAAGGCCGATGCGATACACTGAAGGCAGACGGAAACATGGAGCGCATTGGGCGCTACGAAATCGAAAGCGAGCTGGGCCGGGGTGCGATGGGCGTCGTGTATCGCGCCTCGGACCCGGTGATCGGCCGCACCGTGGCGATCACGACGAGTCGCCTCGGTGGCATCGATACCGAGGCCGAAAGAGCCAAGCTTCGCGAAGGGCTGTTCCGCGAGGCCCGCGCGGCGGGCATTCTCTCCCACCCCCACATCACCACCATCTACGACATGGGCCAAGCCGGCGACATGGCGTTCATCGCCATGGAGTACGTCCCCGGAGAAACGCTCGAGCACGTGCTGGCCACCGAAGGCGAGCTGTCGAAGGAGCGCATCGCTCCCGTATTGGCGGAGACCGCGGAGGCGCTCGACTTCGCTCACCTCAAGGGCATCATCCATCGCGACGTCAAGCCCGGCAACATCATGTTGCACGAAATGGGCGTCGTGAAGATCGCCGATTTCGGCGTCGCGAAAGGCGTCTCCCAGGACACCACCCATCCGGGCATCGTGATGGGGACGCCGAGCTACATGTCGCCCGAACAGATCGAGTCCAGGCTCCTGGACGGGCGGTCCGATCAGTTCGCCCTGGCCGTGGTCGCCTACGAGTTGCTGACGGGAGAGAAACCGTTCTCCTCCGATACCATGGCGGGCCTGGTGTTCCGCATCCTGCGCGACCAGCCCGCCGCGCCCAGCCGCTTGAACCGGACTCTCGACGAGCGAGTCGACGCGGCGATCCTCAAAGCACTCTCGAAAACGCCCGGAGCCCGATTCCCGTCGTGCGCCGCGTTCGTGACGGCGCTTACCGAGGCGTTGTTTCTCCGCCCCGGCTGGCAGCCGCAGGCGCGCGGGGTTTCCGACGACCTGCCCACACTCGTGCAGGGCGTCCCGGCGCAAGACGAACCAGCGGTGGTCGAGCCGGCGGTTGCCGAGCCGGCTCCGGCCATCCCCGCGCCCCAGCCGGTGGTGCGGCCGCGAGCGCGGCGCGCGGACGAGCCCGAAGAAAGCGGCCGTTGGAAGATCGCCGCCGGCGCCGTTCTGGGAGTTGCCGCGGTGGTGCTTGCCGTGCTCCGGCCCTGGCAGCCCTCGTCCCAACCCGAGCCCGAGCCCCCGCCCATCGTGAAATCGCAGGCGCCGGCCAAACCGCCCGAACCTCCCAAGCCATCCCCGCTTGCTCCGGCGCCGGTCACCCCGGTTCCACAACCGAAGCCCGAATCGCCGCCGCCCGCGAACCGCGATCCCGCCGAACCCGAGTCGGCGCTGGTCCAATTCACGTCCAGCCCCGCCGGCGCCAAAGTGACGGTCGAGGGCTGGGCCGAGTCGTGCGTCACACCTTGCTCCATGGAACTCGGCGGCGGCCGCCGCGTGATTCGCTTCTCGCTCTCCGGATACCGTCCCGGCCAAGCAATCGTCGAGGTTCCCGGCGAGACGTCGGTGAACGTCAATCTGGACGCCGCCGGAGGCACGCTGATCGTCAAAACCAACCCTCCCGGCGCGCGGATTCTGATTGACGGCCAGCTTCGCCCCGAGACCACGCCGGCGATGATCGTGCTGCCGGCCGGCAAGCACCGCATCGCGGTGCGCAGGGAAGGTTCGCAAGACGAGACCCAGGACGTGGAGATCAAGGATCGCGTCATCTCGAATTTGGAGATAAACTGGCCTCAGCAATGAAGCGCCCTCTGTTTCACGCGTTGTCCGCCTTTACCCTGCTGCCGGCGGCATTCGCTCAACCCACCCCGATGGTGGATCCGGTGACCGGCCGCAAGATCGTCTGGCACCGGTCCGATCGCCATGAAACGCACCACTACTACGATATTCAGCCCTGGAACAAACAGGGAGACAAGTTGGCGTTCTTCCGGTTCGATGCCGGCGTGGACAAGCTCACCGCCGCGGGCCGCTATCCGGGATCGTTGTGGGTGATGAACGCGGACGGTACAGGCCGGCGGGAAGTCGTGGGCGGTCTGAAGGGCAACTACCATGTCGGCGTCGGTCAGTTCTGGGGACCGGACGGAAACAGCGTCTACTTCACCGGCGGCCCCGAGCGCGTCACCTCGGTGATCAGCCTCGCCACGGGCGCTCGAACGGACGTCAACACTCCCGTGGCGGCCAACCGCCTCAGTCCCGACTTTCAAAGGATCTCCTGCGTGCGCGGACCCGAGTGGGGCGTCTACGACGTCGCCGCCAAGAAGTACACGCAACTGCTGACGCGCGAGCGCGCCCGCGCGATGTCCCCCAACACCGCGATGCTGCACGGCGGCGCCTCGGCTCTGCAGAATACACGGTTCAGCGCCGACGGCGGCAAGATCGTCATCGTGCACCGCGACACGGAGGAATTCCCGCGGATGATCGAGATGTTCCTCCACGATTTCGCGACCGGGCGGTCCAGCTATCTGGCGCAGGACTTCCACCATCCCGGCTGGCGTCCCGACGGCAAGGCGGTGATGTTCGTCCGGCGCCATCTGCCGGATAGCCTGCAGGCGTTGTGGGAAGTGGATGTCGAGACGCGCAAGGAAACGCGCCTCACCGGGGAACACGTGCCCGCCGGCCACCCGTCCTACCATCCACGAAAGCAGCACCTCATCGTCACCGATTCCTATGGCGGACCGATGGGATTCGGCTTGGCCCTGATCGATACCCGAACCAAAAAGATGACGCAGCTCGTCACCATCCCGTCCGGAGCCAAGCCTGTACAGCCCGGCGACGAGCGGTTTCCCTTCCGCAACTGGGGCCTGTGGATGCCCGTGCGCCCGTACCTGAACGAGCCGCGTCCGGTATGGAACCACGACGGATCGAAGATCCTGTTCACCTCTCAGGAAAGCGGCCGCATCAACCTGTACGAAGTCGACACCTCGGACCTGTAGCCGCCTACTTCGCTGGCGCGCCCGGCCCGAGCGCCGAAGCCACCGCGAAATCGTACTGCGCCCACGCGCGGAAGTACTCCTGCCACGCCGAAACTTCCCGGTTGGCCGCCTCCGCCGTGGATTGCTCCCGCGGATTCACCAGGAACAGCGTCCCCTCGCCCAACTGGAATCGCGCCCGCTCGGCATCCTCGAGATCCCGCGACACCGCCACTTCGCGGCGCAGCAGCCCCACCCGGTCGTGCGCCGCGCGAACCGCCGAAGCCGCGTCGCGCACCTCGGCGAGAATCTGATCCCGCGTAAACCGCTCGCGCTGATCGATCTGCCGCAGCTTCGCGTCCGTGCTCTGCAATTTGCCTGTCGCCGAGCGGCGCTGAAACGGCAGTTCGAACACCACGCCCGCTTTCACCTCTTGCGGACCGCGCCGGACCGCTCCGCGCCCGTTCTCCGCCGTGAATCCGAAGTTGAAGTCGATCTCCGGCTTGCGGTCGTTCAGCGCCAGTTCGCGGTCGATCAGCAACTGCCGCTCTTGCGCGATCAGCCGCTGGAGCTCCGGGCGCCGCGCGGTGGCCACTTCCATGTCCGCCAGCATGCGAGCCTCGTCCACGGTGTTGGCCTCCGGGAACGCGCCGGGGAGACGGTTGCGCCCCGTCAGCACCGGTTCGCCGCGCGAGTCGCGCAGGAACAGCGACAGATCGATCGCCGTCTGCTGCAACAGGCGATCCGTCTCCACCACGGCCGACCGCCGCTGCAGAATGGCGCGTTCGTTCTCGATCACCTCGATCGCCGCGATCTGGCCCGCCGCCGCCGAGTCGCGCAGAAAGCGGTCGCGCTTCAGGGCGATATCGAGCACTCCCTCGGCCACCTGCAATCGCGTGCCCGCCGCCGTCCAGTCCCAGTAACGGCGCGTGGCCAACTGCACGATCAGCAGCCGTTGCTGAGCGATGGACAGACGCGCCAGCGCGCGGCCAATCCCGGCTTGCCGCAGTCCGGCGCGCTTGGAGTCGATGCCGCGGTCGCGCCACAGCGGCAGCTTCATGCCCCCGCTCCATTCGCCGTAGGATCGCGTGTCCAGCTTCCCGTCGTAGGGCGCGAACGCGCCATCGCCGACCCGCCAGCCTCCGTAGAAGCTCGAACCCCACCACTGCATGGGCTGATCGAAGCCGGTGACGATCCGTTCGTTGCGGTAAAAGCCGAACTGGTCGGTCTCCACCTTCGCGCGCAACGTCAGGTCGAACTTGCCCAAAGCCGAAAGCATCTCCGCGTCGGCGATATCGCGCTCGGCCAGCGCGGCGAGCAACGGTGGATAACTGCCAGGGAACCAAGGCGAGGCCCACCATCGAAAGAACGAACAGGAACCGGCCGGCAGCGAGAAGCCGGAATGGAGCGGCCGCCCGGCGCAGGTGCGGATGGAGCGGAAGATCCTGCAGGTAGCCGAGTTTGTCCACCGCCGCGCAAAGATCGTAGTAAAGCTCGAGGTGCTTGCCCAACTTGGAGAAGCCACTCAGAACCAGTTCCACCACCAACTCCGCCGCCACCAGTTGGCCGAGCGTGAGTTCCCGCTGGATGACGAGCCAGCCTCCCACGCCCAGCAGCGCCGCGCTTGCCAACGCATGTATGCCGAACGTGCCGAGGATCTGGCGGATCAGAATGTTGAAGTGCTTGGAGCGGTAGTTCAGATAATCCCGAACCAAGCCGTCGGTCCGCGCCGTGGCGTATTCCATCGCCGGCGGAGCCTTGAAGGCTGTGTTGAATCGCGCCGTCTCCTGGAGCCAGGCAACCAGCGCGTACTTGGCCTTGCTCTCGTCGACGCTGGTCCTCACCGCGCCCACTCCCATCGGAAACACGACGACAACGATCGCGCCGAGCAGCAGGATGTCGAACGCCAACAGCCAAGGGTGATACAGGCCGAGCAGAATCATCCCGATCAATCCCGATCAGCGTCTGCATCACCACGCTCAGGCCGTCCACCATCAGCGTCGCGCCGCTCTTCTGCAGCGTCACGACGTCGAAGAAGCGGTTCACCAGCTCGGGGCCGTGGTGCGACTCGAAAGCCTGCACCGGCGCCCGCAGCAGCCGGTTCACCGTGTCCGACGAGACTCGCACGAAAATGCGGCGCTGAATGGTTTCCACCACCCAGATCCGCAGTCCTTGAAGGATGCCGCTGAATACACGCGTCGCCAGCACCAGCAGAGACAGCACCAGCAACGGCTGTGTCAGATTGCCCAGCGCGATGGCGTTGACGATCGACTGCGTCGCCACCGGCAGCGCCAGCGTGAAAACTCCAATGGCGGCGGAATAGATGACCGCCACCCACAAATCGTTCTTTTCGACAGCCACGAGCTGACGGAGCCGGGCTTGCGGCGATTTCGTCGCGTTATGGACATGCGTAACCGGATTGGCCGGCGGGACGATTTCCCGAACCGCGCGGACGAATGTTTCCCCCTCCCAAGGTTTGATCAATAGCTGCCGCGCTCCCTCGCCCGCCGCCTCGCCGGGAACCTCCCGCGAGCCGAACGCCGTGAGGATGACGACTTGCGTACGCGGGTACCGGCTGCGAACCTCGCGAGTGAGATCGACGCCCGGCATGCCTCGTGTCCACGCGTCCGTGAGAACCAGATCCACGGGCGTGGCGCGCATCATCTCGAGCGCTTGCTCGCCGTTCTCCGCGCAGTATACGCGGTAGCCGGCGCGTTGCAGCAGGAACTGGACCACCCGCCGCAAACTCGCCTCGTCATCCACCACCAAGAGTGACCGCATCGCAGTTGCCTGGAACCCAGCGGCGCCCCGGCCCTCGAACTGGCCGGAGCCGCCTGGTTCCCGGATCAAAGGCCGGCTCCCGCCCGACCCTCGGCGCCAGTGGCCTTCCTCAAACGGAGGCCGGTCTGCTGGAGCATTGCGGCCCGCTTGGCGGCCCTCCAGTCGCCGTCCTTCGGGTCCCGCTCGCTCAGTGGCGGATTCGAGCTTTCGAACGGATCGGCAAGTTCCTTCAGCCGCGCGATGCCGGCGTCCGCCGTCTTCGACCGCGGCGACAGCGCGCCGCGGTCTGAATAGTCGTTGGCCGCCAATGTGCCGCACGCGAAAGCGGCGAGAGCGATGGATCTGGAGAAGAAACGGGTCATTTTGAAATTCCTTCTTGGGGTTCGTGAGGAGTTGATAAGCTCCGCGTTGGTCACGCGGCCGGCATCATGTCGAACGGCAAGTCTTGGGAATCGCCGGACCGGGCCCATTCGCGGTCGGCGCGATCCTGGCAGCGCACGCAGTGCGTGGCCCACGGCAGGGCAGCCAGCCGCTTCGGGCCGATCTCTTCGTCGCAGGACAGGCAGATTCCGTACTCGCCCGCCTCGATGCGCGACAGCGCGGATTCGATCTCCCGGAGTTGCCGCGAGTTGCGGTCGATTTCGCCGACGGCGAATTCCCGCAACTGCGAGTTCTGGACAGCGTCGAGACCTTCGGCCGCGGCTTCGATACGAATGCCATCCCGTTGTTCCAGCCGGGCGTACAGTTCGGCGCGCCGGGAGCGGAGATGGGACTCGTTCTTTCGGATGGTTTCGGGGCTCATGTGGTTGAGAGCCTCGTCTTTCGTTTCGAACACAACCATCTCATGCAGTCCGTTGGCCAAACTCCAACTGCCGTGTTTTTAACGCCTCGAAAGAAATGCTACCGCCGGCTGGACCGTTTCGGACACCGGGCCTGACGGCTTGCGCCCCAAATCGTCCAGGCCCGCGCAAGCGGCCCGTCCATCAGCGGATCTGGCGCTGCAGATCGCTCATCATGCGGCCGAACCGCTCTCGCTGCTCCGGCTTCAGGATACGCACGATGCGATCCTTGCCATTGGCCCGGACATCGTCCATTTGGGCCTGCAACGTCTGGTAGTACATCATGAAGTCGTCTAGAACCGCCTCGACTTCAAGGGCCTGCTCCGAAGAGAGATCCAACTCCCGCCGGAATTTTTGCAGGGATATCTCGCGGCCGCCTTCCTTCCACGAAGGACCCTGGCGCACCGCCTGCCGGTTGACGTATCGAAATCCCAAGGCTCCCGCCGCCGACCCCGTCAAAAACACCAGCGATAGCAGCGCGATCACCTTGGGGTTGCGCCAACCCGTTGCCGCCATTCCCGTCACTCTCCGTAGGTGGTCAGGTTCACCAGTAAGGCGTCCCGATTCCGGGCTTGCTGTTCCCGGGCTGGATCCGGCGCCGGGGCGCCGTTCTCGGCGAGAAAATTCTCCACGCCGGAACCGAACGCGGCGAGCGTCTGGTCCTCGCGCGGCGAGACCAGCATAACCCCCATCAAGACCAGTAGCGCCGCCGATGCCATCGCCACCCGGCGGAAGAACAGCGGTTCCAACAGAAGTCCCCAAAACGAGTTGCCGCGCTGAGCTTCGATCCGGTCCATCACGCGCGCATAGAAACCGGCCGCCGGATCCAGCTCCTGGGCGGGCCGCAGCGTTTCACGCATCATCCGGGCGTGCCGCTCGAACGCTTCCACCATGCGGCGCGTCTCTTCGTCTTCGCGGAGGACCGATTCGAACTCGGAGCGCGCACTTTGTGGCAGCGAGCCCCGGAGCCAATCCTCCAGATTGTTTTCGATTCGCCGATCCATCGTCTTTTCCCTCTCACGGCCGGCCGTCTGGGGCCGGCGGAGTCTCGCGAGTCTGTACGCCCGCGTTCATGACTATATACTACCTCGAGCCCGCCACGTCAAATCACGCGAACAGGGCAGGGGTGAACTTCGGAATCAACCGCTGCGCCGCCTTCACCAGCTTCTGGCGCGCGCGGAACAGCTTCACCTTGATCGTGTTTTCATTCATGCCGGTCATCGCCGCCAATTCCTCGACGGAGTGGCCCTCCACTTCCTTGAGCAAAAGCAGTTGCCGGTCTTCGGCGGATACCTTCTCGAGCAGCTTGAGCACGAAATCGCGCTGAGCCAGCCGGTCGTCCAGCATCATCTGGCCCGACGATCCGGGCTCGGTACGCTCCATCCGCTGCGATTCTTCCTCGGTGAAGTCGCTCTCGTAGACGAGCTTGCGGACCTTCTTCTTCCTCAAGTAGTCGTAGCACTCGTTGACCGTGATCTTGTAGATCCACGTCAGCAGGCTCGACCGGAAGTCGAAGTTGCCGATCGAAAAATAGATCTTCGAGAACACCTGCTGGGCGATGTCCTCGGCGTCGTTATGGTTGCGCAGAATGCCGTGGATGATCGAGAACACCTTCGACTGGTAGCGGTCCACCAGTTCGCGAAAGGCCATCTCGTCGCCGCTCTGAACACGGCGGACGACCGCCGCTTCATCGCTCGTCTTGTATTCCACGCGGGACTGAACCTTGACCTTCCGCCCCGCGTCCAGGATCGGGATCGACGTTTCCGCGGTTATCGCGCTTACCATGACGTTCCAATGGACGCGCTCTCCGGCCCGCGGGTTTCGTCGTGGGGGGCTTTCGTCACCATAGCACGTCCGAATCCTTCCGGCGCCCGGCTGCATCCATTTCTTTGGCGCCGTGTTTGCGGCAAACTGTACATTTAGGTATTCTTGAAATCGGAGGTCTGATTCTAATGAACGTGAAGTTGACTGACCAGGCGATCGGCAAGGTCAAAGAGATTCTGGCGAGCCAGGAGCCGGCCCCGGCCGGGTTGCGGATTGCCGTGGTGGGCGGCGGATGCTCGGGATTCAGCTATTCCATGGCCTTCGAGAACGCTCCAAACATGCTCGACAAGACCTACACCTACGACGGCCTGAAGGTCTTCGTCGACCAGGCGAGCCTGCTCTACCTGGAAGGCGCCGAAGTCGACTACGTGGAAACGCTCGAAGGTTCGGGCTTCAAGTTCTCCAATCCGAACGTGAAGTCCACCTGCGGTTGCGGCAGCTCGTTCAGCGCGTAATCTACCGCGCTTTTTCGACCTTCCCGAACATTTGGCCGCCTCCTCCTTTGTCGTTGCTCCACGTTCCCGCGTACTGGCCGCGATAAAAGAGGAGGCGCACCGTGAATTTTCCGGTTCCTGGCAGACCCACGTCTGTCATCGTCAGCACCGGTGTATCGCCAGCCCACACCACTCGAACCGGAACAGGCACCGTGTAGTCGTTTTTCCCGTATTGGATCCGCGCCTGGATCACCCAGGTTTCGCCCGCCAGCTTGGACACCTTGCTGACGGTGTACTTGTCCTCGTGCACCTTGTCGCCCTTCAGCGAGGTGAATCGCCCGGCGAGAGTGGAGCCGGAGAGCATGTCCGCGAACTCCTTCTCCAGCCGCGCCTGCTCGGACGCGGCGTCTTTTTTCGCGCACGAGGCGGATAGCAGAAGCGCGGCCGCCAACAGGGTCCTCCTCATGCGGCCCCCGCGCCGGATCGCGGCCAACTGGCCGCCGCATCGCCGGTCGACTTCATCCGAGCCGCCATGCGGTCGCGCATCCAAGTGACGTCGCGAGCGCGCCCCGCGTCGCCGATCAGGTTCTTCTCCTCGGCGGTGTCGACGGCCAAGTCGTACAGAGCTTCCCTGCCACTCTCCCACGCGACATACTTGAGCGCCGGCGTTCGCGCCACACGGTACGGTTCCACCGGACGCGGCACCAGCAACGCCTCGGGCCGTCCGTCGTTCCACGCCGAAAACGCCACGTCGCGCGCGAACCGCTTTCCCTCGATCGCCGGGCGCAGGCTCGATCCCGCGAGCTTGTGCGCGGGCCGGATGCCCGCATAGTCGAGGAAAGTGGCGGGCAGGTCGACCGACGCTACCGGCGCGTCGCTCTTCGCGGCCCGTCGGACCACTCCTCCCGACAGAATGTAGGGCACGCGAATCGATGGCTCCCACATCTCGACCTTACCTTGCAGCCCCTTGGCGCCGCACAGGTAGCCGTTATCGCCCAGGAAGACGATCAGCGTATTCTCCCACTGCCCGGATTTCTCCACCGCTTCGACCACACGGCCCACCGCCTCGTCCAGATGCGTGATCACGCCATAGTAGGTTTCCCAGTCGTACGCGCCATCGGGGCGCAGATTCTGCGCCCCCGCCTCTCCACCGGCCTTGCCCTTCCCCTTCCCCCTCTTGGCCATGCCGGCCCGGGCGGACGCCGCTTTCGGATGCCACGGCGGCGCGATCTCCGCGTTGCGGCCCCGGTACGGCTGCAGGTACTTGTCGCCGACGGACCACGGCTGATGCGGCGCCGTATAGGCGAGCCACAGCAGGTACGGATTCTTCGCGGACCGGATCGACTCGACCGCCGCGTCCGTGAACAGATCGGTGATATGACCGTGCACGGTCTCGTCCTTGCCGTCGAGCCCGCGCCGCAGTTCGGGATCCCGGTAGACTCCCGCGGCCGGCTGTTTCCACAGCGGCGCATGAGCAAACCCGCACTCTCGCGGGTTGGGATCGATGTGCCACTTGCCGGCGAGCGTGGTGTCGTATCCCGACTGCCGCATCTGCTCCACCACCGTGCGTCCCCGGAACGAGCGGAATCCGGTGTGGCCGTTGCTATCCAGCCCGTTCTGGTAGCACTCGACGCCGCTCAGCAGGACTCCCCGGCTCGGCGCGCACTGGGAGCTCGAAATGATCCCCTGCGTGAAGTT
>SYLY01000389.1 GCA_005808475.1 Acidobacteriota bacterium | reverse complement strand
TGGCATATGCGATCGGCGTGGCCGAGCCGGTGTCGGTGCGCGTGGATTCGTTCGGCACCGGGACGATCCCGGACGAAGCGATCGTCGCCCTGGTGCGGGAGCACTTCCCCCTCACTCCCAAGGCCATGATCGACCACTTGAAACTGCGCCGCCCGATCTACCAGGCAACCGCCGCCTTCGGCCACTTCGGACGCAAAGGCTTCAGTTGGGAAGCCACCGACAAGGCCAAGGCGTTGCGCGAAGCGGCCAAGATCAAGTAAGATCGTTCGCGCGCCCCCCTCTCGACTCGGGACGGAATCGCCTTCCGTCCCGAGTTTTCACGTCAGCACTCTCCCCTCCGCTAGGATGTCCCCGTGAGCCCCACCGATACCTGTAAACGCAACGTCGAAATCACCATTCCCGCCGCCGAAGTCGCGGAGGCGTCTAAAAAAGCCGCCACCGATATCCAATCCAAGGCGAAGATGCCCGGATTCCGGCCCGGCAAGGTGCCCATGTCCGTCATCCTCAAGCGCTTCGCGCAAGACATCCGCCAAACGGTGGTGGAGGAGTTGGTACCCAAGGCGTTCCGCCGCCACGCCGATGCGCACGACTGGAAAGTCGCGGGCAACCCCTCGGTCACCGACGTTCACTTCCACGACGGTGAGGAGATCCACTTCAAGGCGGAATACGAAGTGGCGCCGGAGTTCGAACTCGGCGAGTACCGGGGAATCGAGGCGGTGTACGAAGAGCCCAAGGCGGCCGAAGAGGACATCGACGCACGCGTGAACCAGTTGCGCGACACCAAGGCGGAGTTCGTCAATATCGATCCCCGCCCGATCGCGGACGGAGACTTCGCCGTCGTCGGGTTGAAGTCGATCCAGGGCGTCGAAGGCGACCCGGTGGAAAGCAACGAGACCGTCCTCGAAGTGGGCGGAGCCGACTCCATGCCGGCCTTCTCGGAAGCGCTACGGGGAGCTTCGCCGGGCGCGGAGATGGACGTCGAAATCACGTACCCCGAGGAGTACGGACACGAGAAGCTCGCCGGGCGCACCGTGAAATTCCACGTCGAGGTGAAGGGACTCCGGCGCAAGGAACTGCCGGAGTTGAACGACGAGTTCGCCAAGGACCTGGGCGACTTCCAATCGATGGAGGAATTGCGCGCCGAGGTCCGGCGTTCCATTCTGCGCGAGCGCGAAATAGAGGCTCAGAACAAGGCCAAGACCGCCATCGTCGACAAGCTGATCGACTCCCACGCGTTCGCGGTTCCGGAAGCCTGGGTGGATGCCCAGATCGAGAGCACGGTCAGCGCCCGGCTCCGGGAGCTCGCGGGACCGGGCGTCGACCTGGCGAAGTTGAAGATCGATTGGAACAAGGTCAAGGAGATGCACCAGGAGCGCGCCGTTCGCGAAGTGAAGGCGTCGCTGATCCTGGGCAAGATCGCCGAACGGGAGGCGATCGAGACGATGATGGACGAAGTGGACCGCGAGGTGACCCGCGCCGCCAAGCAACTGCGGGAGCCTGTGGCGGCGGTTCGCATGAAGTTCGAAAAGGACGGCACGATGCACACCATCGCGTCGCGAATCCGCACGGACAAAGTGCTCGGGTTCCTCTTCGAACAGGCCAGGAAAACCGCCGCCGAGTAGGCTCCGCTACACGCTGACGACGGGAACGGGCGATTCGCGGATGATCGCGTAGGCGTTGGCTCGCAAACGGCCGAACAGGCCGGAAGCGGTGCCGCGACCGAGCACCACCAGATCCGCTCCCACCTTCTTCGCGACGTCCGCGACCACTCGCGACGGATCGCCCGCGTGGATCTCCACGTCCGCCTTCACGTCCGTCTTCTCGAGCAGCGCGGCCACTTCCTTGACCGCCTGATCGGTGAGGTAGACACGCCAGTCTGGGTCGAAGTACTCGCCGGTGCGGCCCTCGAGATTCGGCGTGGCGTGCACCACCACCAGCTTCGCCTTGTTGTTGCAGGCGAACTGCGCCGCCCAGTGCAGCGTCTGCTCGGAGTGCGAACCGAGGTCGATGGCGGCCAGCACGGTTCCGAAGTGGATCTTCTCGACGGGTGGAGCCTCTTCCATGTGGGCGCCGGTGAGAACCGGGCAGTCGGCGTCATGGAGCACCTTGGCCGCCACCGAACCGAGAATGAACCGCCGGAACGGTCCGTAGCCATGCGTCGGCATGACGACGAGGTGGAAGCCCTCGTCATGCGCCACGCGGACCACCTCGGTGGCGGGATCGCCCTCGAGCGTCACGCGCTTGGCGTTCAATTTCGGGAGTTCGTCTTTGAGAAAGGTCTGGCATTCCTGTTCGGCCATCGCCTTGCGGTTCAGGTACAGTTCCGCCATCGCCGAGCTGCCGGCTTCCATTGCCGTGAACTCGTACTGGGGCGGCGGGACGACGTGCAGCATGGTGACCTCGGCCCCGTAGGTTTCGGCCAAAGCTTCCGCATAGCGGGCGGCGCCAACGGCGCGGGCGCTGAAGTCCACCGGTAAAAGAATTTTCGCAAGGGAAAACATCGATATCTCCTTCCTGTCTATTTCCGTTGCATTCGGAGGGCCATCCTGAGTGCGTGATAGTGGCCCCGCGCGTGCTAGCGTAAACGCGAATCCCGAGATGGCCGTCAATCAACATTCTTCAATCTCCGCGCGGATCGCGCCGCTGCTATATTTTTCAAACAACTGGATCAGCAGGGTGGGCGTGTTTCTTGTCACCCTGGCCGGAGTGCTTTGGCTGTTCCTTCTACCGTCGTATCTTGGCGGGCATGCGTCGAACGCGTACGTCGGCATTGCGCTTTTCCTCATCCTGCCTGTGGTATTTTTCGCAGGGTTGGGCCTTATCCCGCTAGGAATCCTGCTGCGAAGGCGGCGCGGGCTTCCCTTAGCGGACGATCTTCCCCCGCTATCGTGGAACAGTCCCCACCTGCGGCGCCTCGCCGTGTTCGTGGTGCTGGCCACCGGCGCCAACCTGGTGATCGGATCCAACCTCACCTATCGCGCCGTGGAACATATGGACTCGGTGCAGTTCTGCGGCGCCACCTGCCACGTGGTGATGAAGCCGGAGTTCACCGCCTACCAGAATTCCCCGCACTCGCGCGTGGAATGCGTGAAGTGCCACATCGGGCCCGGCGCGTCGTGGTTCGTCCAGAGCAAGCTTTCCGGCGCGCACCAGTTGATCGCGGTAGCGTTGAACAACTACGAACGCCCCGTTCCCACGCCGGTGAGCAATCTCCGGCCGGCGCGCGAGACCTGCGAAGGCTGCCACTGGCCCGACAAGTACGGATCGGACCGCCTGCGCGTCATCACTCATTTCTCTGACTCGGGGGAGGAAACCAAGAGCGTCCTGCTGATGCGCATCGGCGGCGGCGGAGTGCGGGGCAAGGGCATCCATACGGCCCACGCCGGACAGGGCGTCAAAATCCGGTACGCGCACGCCGACAAGGGCCGCCAGACGATTCCCTGGGTCGAGTACACGCGCGACGGCAAGAGCGTGGAGTACCTGGCGTCGAAGGCGAACAAGGAGGACGTGGCCCGGATGGAGGTCCGCGAGATGGACTGCATCGACTGTCACAACCGCCCCAGCCACACGTTCGAAACGGCGGAACGGGCGATCGACAACGCGATCGCGGGAGGCGGGATCGACCGCACGCTGCCGATGGTCCGCAAAGTGGCGCTCGATGCGATCAAGAGGCCGTTCGACACCACGGAGCAGGCCGAGCGCGAGATCCCGGCCGCGGTGGAAGCTTTCTACAAGAAGGACCATCCTCAGCGCGGCGCCGATGCCGCCAAGGCCGGCCGCACGGCGTTGGACGTATGGAGCCGCAACGTGTTCCCGGAGATGCGGGTGAAGTGGGGGACCTATCCCAACAACATCGGACATCAGGATTACCCCGGCTGCTTCCGCTGTCACGACGACGACCACAAGTCCGCCGAAGGGAAGACGGTGGGGCAGGACTGCAACGCCTGCCACCAGATGCTGGCGATGGAGGAGAAGGACCCCAAAATCCTCACCGACCTCGCCGGCGGGAAGTAGCCGAGGGCCTACGACGCCGCTTCGCGGTCGCGGACGCCCAGCAGGTACAGAATCCCGTCGAGCCCCATCCGCGAGATCGCCTGCCGGGCGCCGCGCCGAACCACGGGCTTCGCTCGAAACGCGATGCCCAGTCCGGCCAGCCGCAGCATCGGCAGGTCGTTGGCCCCGTCTCCGACGGCGATCACTTGCTCCATGTTCAGCCCCTCGCGCGCGGCGATCTCGCCGAGCAGGGCCGCTTTGCGGGCTCCGTCGACCACCGGCGGGATGACCTCGCCGGTGACGACGCCGTCGCGGAGTTCCAGTTCGTTGGCATGCAGGTAGTCGATACCGAGCCTGCGCTGGAGCTCGCGGCCAAAGAACGTGAAGCCGCCCGAGAGGATCGCCGTCTTGTAGCCTAGCCGCCGCAGCGTCCCCACCAGGCGCTCGGCGCCGTCCATGAGCGGGATGGTCTCGACGACCTGTGTCAGAGCCGCCTCCGGCAGTCCCTTCAGCAGCGACACACGCTTGCGAAAGCTCGCCTGAAAGTCGAGTTCGCCGCGCATGGCGGCTTCCGTGATCGCCCGCACCTGCTCCCCCACACCCGCCAACGCCGCCAGTTCGTCGATGACTTCGCCCTGGATCAAGGTAGAGTCCATGTCGAAGGCGACCAGACGGCGGTTGCGTCGGTAGACATCGTCGTGCTGGAACGCGATGTCGAGGTCGTGCTCGGCGGTGAGGTCGAGCAGTTCGCCGCGGATGGCGGACTCGTCGGCCAACCCGCCGGAGGTGGCGAGTTCGATGCAGACGCGGCCGGTATCGTCCGCGGATTCGAGGGGTGTGCGGCCGGAAAGCCGGTCGATGCGGTCGATATTGAGACCGTGGCGCGCCACCACGCCACTGACAGCGGCCAGATGGGCCGCCTCGATCGAGGGTCCCAGCAGCGTGACCAGGAACCGCCTCTTTCCTTGCGATCCGACCCAGGCGCGATACTCGTCCGCGGAGATCGCGGTGAAGCGGATCTGCATGCCCATCTCGTGCGCCTTCAACAGAAGGTCGGTGAGCATGGCGGACGAGCGCATACCGGCCGTCATTTCGACCAGGATGCCGAGCGCGAGCGAAGAGTGAATCACCGCCTGGCCGATATCCAGCACGCGCGCCGAGTGACTGGCGAGAATGCCGGTGAGCGAATGCGTGACGCCGGGATGGTCGGGGCCGGAGACCTCAATGAGAAGAACCTGCGAAAGCGACAGCGTCATCCGCTCAGACGCGATGGTGATCGGCGCGCCAGTTCTTGATCGCCTGCTTGATCTCGGAGCCCTTCACCAGCTTTCCGGCCGCGACCTGCCGCGCCAGTTCGGGAAGGTCGGCATCGGAGGCGAATCGCAAGGCGACGATCTGGTTCGACGGAAACGCGGACGCCTTCGCGGCGAGTTCGGCTGGGAGGACGCGCTGGAACCGGAGCTGTTCCTCGAGCCGGATGACGCGATCCTGCGCCTTGAGCGCGTTGACTCGTGACAGCACTCCCAGGATGAACAGCCCGATCGACAGCAGGAACGCCTCGGCGTGGGCGAAATCGGGGGACCTGACAAGCTGGATCAACGAGTTGACGAAGTGCAGGCCCAGAATGGGGAGCAGCACGTAATGAAACGGCGGGTGCCAGCGAACGTGGTTCGCCAGGGTCTGAGGGGTTTGTTCGGGCATGAGTCCCCAGTTTAGCCGTTCCGCCGAGCGGGGGGCGCCTCAATGGCGCCATAATCTTCCCTATGACTCGCCGCACCGCCCTGGGCGCACTGGCCGCCGGTTTCCCCGCGATCGTGAAAGGCCAAAAGAAGCCGCCCAACGTGATCTTCATCATGACCGACGACCAGCGATGGGACGCAATGTCGTGCGCGGGCAACAAGATCCTGAAGACGCCGAACATGGACCGTCTGGCGGCGGGCGGGGTCCGCTTCACCGAGGCGTTCGCGACCAATCCGCTGTGCTCGCCGAGCCGCGGCACGATCCTCACCGGCTTGCATACCCACGCCCACGGAGTGACCACCAACGGGGGCAAGTCGCATCACTTGAAGCCGGGCGTGGTTACTTATCCCCAACTGCTGCAAAAAGCCGGCTATTACTCGGCGATGATCGGCAAGTGGCACATCGCGACGCTTCCCACGGGGCTGGGGTTCGATCACTGGTGCATCCTACCCGGCCAGGGCGCCTATCACGACCCCGCCATGATCACGCAGACGGGCCGGATCCAATTCCGGGGTTACTGCGACGACGTCATCGCGGACCAGGCGCTCGAGACGTTGCGATCCCGCCCGAAGGACAAGCCGTTCTCGCTGATCTGCAATTTCAAGGCTCCGCACAGGGCCTGGGAGCCGCCGGAGCGGTTCGCCAAGATGTACGAAGATATCGCGATCCCGGAGCCATCCACTTTCAACACCGGACTCGAGGATCGTCCGGCCGGCATCCGCGGCACGGACATGCAGATCGCCGACATGCCCGACTTCCGCAAGCGGGGCGTGCCGGCGGCGCTGCCGAAGAGCCTGCGCAAGCCGCTGAACTACCAGACCTTCGTCAAGAATTACTACCGCGTGTTACTCGGAGTGGACGAGAATCTGGGGCGCATCCTCGATTTCCTGGACCGCCAGAAGCTCGCCGAGGACACGCTGATCGTCTACACCGGCGACAACGGCTTCTTCATGGGCGAGTACGGCATGTTCGACAAGCGGCTGATGTACGAGCCGTCGATCCGCATCCCGATGCTGCTGCGCTATCCGGCCGGAGTCAAGCCCGGCGTCGATAGCGAGCACATGGTGGTCAACAACGACGTGGCGCATACGGTGCTCGATTACTGTGGCATCAAGCGGCCGGCGCACATGGAGCATCACGGCGAGAGCTGGCGTCCGCTGCTGGAACGCAACGGCGCGGCGTGGCGCGACTCCTGGATGTACGAGTACTTCGAGCATCCCGGCGCCCACTGCGCTCCGATCGCGCGCGGCGTCCGCACCAAGACCCACAAGCTGATTCACTATATCCAGCAGCCGCAGGCGCACGAACTCTTCGACCTGTCGCGCGACCCGGAGGAGCGCAAGAGTTACTACGACGATCCGGCCTACAAGACGCAGGTGGCCGAGCTGACGGCCCGGCTCGAGCGGTGGCGCGGCGCGACCAAGGACGATCGGAGCCAGGATGGCACGCCTACCTTGCCGTGCACCGGCCGCATGGCTGGGTGACACTGGCGAGCGGGCGCGGTGAGCGAACCCCACCGGAAGCGCCTTCCCGGTCCCCACGGGCCCGGCCTTGTGCGCGGCAGGGCGCGGGCGTTCCCGGTGGCGGCGATTTCCGTGTCGCGGACGGCTCCTTGCGGTTCCGCGGCCGCGACGGCCACTTCGGTGCCTTCCCGTTTTTTCAGTGGCTTCCCAGGTTCGTTTTGCAATCTAATCTATTTTTCCCTGGTAGGCTCCGGCCGGTGGCGCCGGGATGGCGCTGAGTTCGCTGACGCTGGCGAAGGAGGCGCGGGAGATATGGACCGGTTCGGTCCAGCGGGAGTCCGCGTGGAGGTCCTCGAGGGCGCCCTCGCGGGCGAGGTCGTGGCGCAGGTCAGCGGCCAGCATGTGTTGGGCGCTCGCGGCGCCGTTCATCGCGTTCATGATTTGCTCCCCTCGAGGTCAGTACGGCGGGCTCCGCCGCCACTCAAAGAATGGCACCGGCCGTCGAGGAATGACCGGATCGATGGCGCCCCTTTCCGAGCGTCCCCGGCAACCGTTTGAAAATAGAGGCAATCCAGTTGCGGCTTTTTTGACTAAAGGTGGGAACAGCTTTCTGGCCAATCCGCGGCGCGGTTGCGTTCCGGCCCGATCCGCCCATCGCGGGATGCCAGCAAGCGACTGGACCCGTGAGGCGCGGCCGGGGGGTCGGTGGTTCGCCCATACGGTCCGCGATCATTCAGGGTGAACTACTAGGTTCCGTCGCCTCTCGAGCGTATCTGCATTGGCTTGACGATCGACTGGCCGCAATTGGCCGCAATGTGTGGTGCACTTGTCCGGTCAACGCCGGTGGAGGGTCACTCGCGCCGCAGGCGGACATGGACGCACCACAATCTTCAGCAGTTGAGCATCCGGGAACCGTCTCGGACGGCGCCCCATCGACCCGAAGAGCGCCGCCAAGCGCCCGCCGTTCGAAGTGAAGGCCAAACCGGATAGGGGGAAACAGCGGTCGTCAGCTCTTCGGAAGCACCATTCCCCGGAATAGTCCTCCCGGGAGCTGTACCCCAAGCGCCTTGACGATCACGGGGGGGCCGCCGGCCTGGACGACGACGGTTCCCTGGTCATAGGGGCGCCATATCACCGTTCCTCCTGGCTCCTCCACGCGGTCTCCGGCAGGAGCGCCCAGCGCCTCGAAATAGGTGCGATTCCGCTCCGATTCAGCGTCAGAAGGCGCAATCAGGTACGATTCGTGACCGAAGAGCTTTGCGCAACAGAAGGAATAGACGACCGCTCTCGCGATCTCGTCCGGCGGCCCGGCTGCGTAGTTGACGTGAATCATCGTCACCTTGGGAAAGGTCTTCAGGGCCGGTTCGATCAACTCAGCAAAGGGGGTGCGGATGGATTCCCATGGTTTCAGTGGGTCATGCCACGGGCGGAAAAGCGTCCCTCCCGCGGATGTAGTTGCCGTGAAGCAACTCTCGCTCAAGTCCAGATCAGCGTGGGGCAACAGCACTCCAGCATGCCGGTATGCCTGATTCGTGAAGACGATCGCGCCGGGCGGCAGCGCCCGCCGCAAAGCCGCGAAGAACCCCCCCATGCACACGTCATAGTCCAGACCCGGGTGGCGCTTCTGGAATTGGCGCCGCACGGGTTCCGGTAAGTATTCCGAACCGGGTGTGTCGAAGAAATACCCGTCGTACCGCTCTCTTCTGAGCACATCAGCAAGGTGGCGCACCCGGCTGTTGATCATCTCGGGATTGGCAAAGTCGTACCACAGCGCCCGCTTGCCCGCCTCCGCCGCTCCGCCGCCCTCGGCCTCGCGCTGGATGAGCCAGTCCGCCGCGTGCCGGGCGACCGCGCTTTGCCAGTCCGGCGTGGCGGAGACCGCGTCGCCGGGGTAGAATGCCGAGGTCCACTCATACGCTGTGAGCTTCTTCGCCCCGGCAACTCGCAGCCTGGCTGTCTGTTCCCGGTCGAGGATGCCTCCCGTTACCAGAATCTCGAACTGGGAGTACCATCGCGCCTCTTCGGCGGAAAACACAGCGGAGTAATGGAACGCGGCCCGCGGGCGGTCCCCCGCACGTTGGCCGCCGATCAGACGTGCGGCGGCGAGCAGCATCAGCCTTCGTTTCATCATCGCTTCGGGCCGGTCATGGTAGTACCGGCGAGGCCTGCGTCCCCCGCATCGGTCCCGTCCGGTTGTTCGAGAGCTCGGTTTTCATACGAATCTGCTACTGAATTCGGCGGAAACCGCGCGTGACTGTAGCCGGGTGCGCCCCAGCCGCGCGGAGGCGGCTTGGTCCTGGGCCGCGCCCCGCATCGTACTGGCTCCTAGGGCCGATTCCCTCATTGGATCGGGAACGGTACGCTGCCGTATCGGACTTCCCAATATCAATATGAAACCCAAACATCTCCTCGCGCTGGCGCTGGTCCTACCTTGCGCCCTTGCCGCGCAAAAGAAAGCCAAAGGCCCGTCATCGACGCCGGTGCCGCCCCCGGCCACGACAACGAGTACTCCTCTCGCAGCGGTGGCTGTAACAGGCGGGACCTCCGCGGCGGCAACCGCGGCACTCCCCGCGTTTCGTCCCCTCGCCATGAGACTGCTAGTCCTCGCGGGCGATGGAACCGAGCCGGGATTCGCCGCCATTCGATCGTCGCTGGACCACATCGGCGTCCCCTACGACGCGGTCGTCACCAGCCGCCAACCTCTCCCCCCTCTCGCCTCCACCGATCGCGGCAACTACCAGGGGATCATTCTAGCCACCGGAAGTCTCGTGTATTTCGACGGCTCGATTTATAAGAGTGCTCTTGCCGCCGACGGCTGGGCATCTCTCGACGCCTATGCGCGGGATTATCGGGTTCGAACCATCAGCTACTACACGTTTCCCGAGGTCAAGTATGGAATGACCTACACAGGTTCGATTGGGACTTCCGACGCCTCTCCCCTCCAGGCATCCATCCCGCCGGCGGGGCAACCCCTTTTTCCGTACCTGAAAACGTCCGCTCCGATACGGGTCGCCAACGCGTTTGTATATCTTGCCTCCCCAGCCGCCGCCGCCGGAGAAACGACCACGCCGATTATGTCGATCGGGACTTCGACCGCCGGGGTCCTCCACACCAAGACCGACGGCCGCGAGTATCTGGCGCTCACGTTCGATAACAATCCGAATCTGCGCCATTCGAATCTGCTCAACTACGGCCTGATCAACTGGGTCAGCCGTGGCGTATTCCTCGGTTCCCGGCGCATCTACTTGTCGCCACAGAACGACGACCTGTTCCTTTCGAGCGATCTCTTCGTCTCCACCATCGCGGCGTGCCGGCCGGTGGGCGCCGCGACGGATCCTACCTTCGATCCCGCCGATGCCTGCCCGCTCGTCCGCATGGACGACAGGGATCTCCAGTACCTGGCGGAGTGGCAAAGGAGGGTGCGGGGACAGGCTCAGACGAAGGATTTCCGTGTGTCCATGGCGTTCAACGGCTTCGGCACGACCGAGGAGTCCGGCGCCGACAGGCGCGACAAGCTCACCGCCGAGGCCAAAGATCAGGCCAAGCAGTTCTTCTGGATCTCGCACACCTACGACCACGAAAACCTCGATTGCTTCAATCCCGTCCCGAACAGCGGCATGTGCCGGGGAGCGACGTATGCGGAGTCCGTTTTCGAGATCGAGGAGAATCGGAAGATCGCGAGGTCACTCAATCTGGACACCGACGATATCAGCATGGTGACTCCTGGCATCTCCGGATTGAACAACCCGGAGTTCATGCGAGCCGCCTTCGACCGCGGCCTGCGCTACCTCGTGACCGACACCTCGCGGCCGGGCGGTCTCCCCACCGTTCCCAATACCGGCATCGTGAGCCCTCTGCGGCCGGGCATTCTACTGATTCCCCGCCGCGCGACCAACATTTTCTACAACGTCCAGACCCCCGCGCTGGGGGCTGTCGGCTCAGAGCCCGATGAATACAACTTTTTCTTCGGACCGAACGGCGTCTTCCGCGTCGGCGGCACGGGCGAACCCTTTTTCAACACCAACCAGACGTACGCGCAGATCATCGACCGCGAGAGCGACGCCTTGGTGTCCTATATGCTGCGGCACGAGTTGTACGGCTCCATGTTCCACCAGGCGAACTTCGTCCGTCACACGGGCGCCAATTCGCTCTTCACCAACCTCATGGACGCGACGTTCTCGAAGTTCGCCGCACTGTCCAATCTGCCCATCGCCAGTCTCGAGCAGGCCGGGATCGGCGTCAAGCTGAAGGACAGAATGGCGTTCCTCGCTTCCGGGGCCAGGGGAGTTTACACGCCCGGATCGGGTTCCATCACCCTCACCTCGCCTGTCACGGTCAAGGTTCCGGTAACCGGGGCTTGTGGCGGGACATGCGAGACCTACGGTGGACAGCGGCAGAGCGAAGTTACCGTGAACGCGGGTTCCACGGTGCTTATCCCGGTGAATTGACATGAGAACCCCGTTCTGGACCTGTTTGTTCGCTACCCTCTCCCTCGCGGCCTCCGCCGCGGCCTGGGCCTCGGACACCGGCGCTCTAACCCTCCCCGCCGCCGTGGAGGCGGCGGGGAGGCGGGCGAGAACGGACAGGCTTCGTCTGGATCTGGCCCAGGCCAATGTCCGGATGCTCGAGGCCCAGGGCCGGACGCGGATCGACTTCCGGCCGGGTTTGAGCTTGCTCTCTTTTTCGAATCCGCTCCTGTTTGCAACGTCCCTCGGCGCGAGCCTGTCCATCGGCAAACCGAACGCGCCTTCCGCGTTCGTTCTCGGCAGCGCGTCGCTCGAGGTCCTGGAAGCCGAATTAGCCGCGGAGAAGGCCCGGGTGCGAGCGGAGGCGGACACGGTACGGGCATACTTCCGTCTGGCTGAAAAGCAGCAGTTATCGGATCGCGCCGGGTCGCTCGCGCTCGCCAGCGGCTCCTACGGCCGGGAAATGGACCGTTTATTGAAAGAAGCGCGAATCACCGAACTGGACAGTCTACAGGGACGCCGCCGTTTGCTGGACTTGCGATCGAACGCGGTTGACGCCGAGTCCGCTCGCCGGGAGGCGGCCATCGTCCTCTCTGGACTGATCGGCCTCTCCGATGCCCCGGATTCGCTTCGCGTCGCCCTAGAACCGGGGCCGCCTCGCGTGGAACCCGCCATTCGCGAAAGCCGTTCCGATCTCACCCTTCTCCGCGAGCGCGCCGCCGCGATCCGCCGGCGCGGGAGCCGCGCGCCACGGGGCAGCGTACAGGCCGGTTTTCATCGCGTGGATAGCTCCGGCATCCGAGCGGCTCACCCTTCGAATTATCTCCTGGGCGGGAACACCGGCAGGCTGGACTTCAATCTCGGATTGTCCTTGCGCCGCACCGGAGAGCGGGAAGCCGCCGAAGAAATACTCGAAGCCAGGCTGGGTATGTTGGATGCCGAGATCGAGCGGCTGGAAGGTGAAGTTCGAACGGAGGCCGCCCTGCTAAGCTCCGCGCTGGCCGCGGCGGCGGAGAAGGCCGGGATCGCCCGGGAAAGGTGGAGCAACTCGGCGAGGGCCCTGGAATTGCTCGTCGCTCGCGAGGAAGCGGGCCTGGCGGCCCGGCCCGCCATTCTGGAAGCGGAGTTGGCGGTCTACCAGACCTATGCCGCCCACCTGGAAGCCGATTCCTCTTACAGGTCGTACCTGCGAATGGCCGGTCCGGTGACAGTCACCAAAATCGCTGTAGAGAAGGGAGAAGTCGATTGAAGAGTCCATTGAATCCGAATGCCGTCCGAATCACCTCGTCGCGCCGAGGCCCGGGCGAAGCGGTGTTATCCCCCGTGCCGCCGGCTGACAACGGCGCCGAACTGCTCGCGTGGCGAGGCGTGAAGGCCTTCTTCGTGCTGACCGTCGTCGCGGTGGCGCTTCTTACCGGCGCCAGATCACGGGCCTCGAGCCCGGCGTCCCGTCACACGGTGCTTCCGGCGTTGGTACATCCGGGACGGGTCGAAGAAGTCCAGGCCGGGACGCCCGGAAGAATAGTCGCGGTTAGGGTGAGAGCCGGTCAGATGGTGCAAATGGGTGAGGTCCTCGCCGAAATCGAGAATCCGGAGTTGCAGGCGGACGTCCGGTTAGCTCGCCAGCGCCTGGATCTGGTTCGCCGCCGCGCCGCGGCCGAAGGCAAGAACGGTTCCGTCTCCTCGGCGCGGCTCAAGGCCGCCGAAGCGCAATTGGCCGCTGCTGTCTCGGCTAGAAACAGCGCCCGCTCCCGTGTGGAAGCCGCCGCGGCGCAAACCGATGAAAGCGCGCTCGCGCGAGCGAGGGGGACGGCCGCTAACATTCGCGGTCTGGTTGACCGGCGCCTCGCCACCGCGGCCGAACTGGTGGCCGCGGAGTTGACGGTGGAGAACGAAAGGCAGATGCTGGCCGCGCGTCGCGATTCCCGCTCGAGGCTAGTGCAGGAACGGGAGGCCGCGGAAAACCAAATCGAGATCGCCCGGCTCCAGATCGCGACCCTCCGCGTGGCGCCCGGAGCCGGCCAGGAGTTGGACATCAAGGAGGCCGCGTCGCTACTGGAAAAGCTGGAACGGCGGCTTTCCGCGCTTGTTGTCGTGGCGCCCGTCGCCGGCTTGGTCACCCTCGCCCCCGCTCCGGGAACCGCTGTTGGCGAAGGAACGGTTCTTTTCCGGGTGGGAGAGCTCGACAGGCTGATATTCGAGGTGGCCGTTTCTCCGTCGCTCGCGCGGGAAGTGCGTCAAGGCGATCCGGTGACGGTCCGGGTACCCCTCGATCCGCCTGTCGAGGTGGAAGCCCGGGTCGACGAGGTGGAGTGGGCCCCTCGCTCCGGCCAAGCCTACACCGTCAGAGTCGGCATCCCAAACCCGGACCCAGCCGCTCTTGTGGCGGGTTTGGAAGGGTCCGTAGCCTTCGGCCACTGAGGATTGCATGAGACGGCCATCCATTTTGTTGTGCACCGAGGGGACATACCCCCATTACCTCGGCGGAGTCAGCGTCTGGTGCGATCAACTGATCCGGCGCATTCCTCATGCGGATTTCCGGGTCCTCTCGGTCGTGCATTCTCCGTGCCAGCAATCCAGGTTCGACATCCCGTCCAACGTGATCTCGGTGACCGCCGTCCCACTTTGGGGCACGGAGTCTCCCGGCGACCTTCCAGAGCCGGTATCCATAACTTGCGCGAGGAGATCCAAGACGGACGCCGCCGCCGTGGAAAGCCTCTTCGTTCCGCCGTTTCGAATCGCGCTCCGCTCCATTCTTCAATCGGGGGGCGATCCGGCGGCGTTTGGCTTGGCGCTGCTCGAGATTCACAACTATCTCCAATCCCACGAGTTACACCGGACTTTTCGGACGGCCGCGCCGTGGGACGCCTTCCTCGAGGAACTGGCCGCGAGCGAACGATTCCGTGCGATTTCGATGTCCGAGGCAGCCATCTGCCTCGGGTGGCTGGTCCGGTTCTTCTCGATTCTGGCCGCTCCGTTGCCCGAGGTGGATGTGGCGCACTCGTCGATGGCGGGTCTGGCGGGAATCCCGTGCGTGCTGCTGAGGATTCGAGACGGGATACCCTACGTCCTATCGGAGCATGGGATTCTCATTCGGGAGGTCTATACCGCGATGGCGTCGTCCAGCTATCCCGATGTTTGCCGTGCCTTTCTGATCGCGTTTCACCGCGCGGTGGGGTCCTTGAACTACCACTTCGCCGATGTAATCACTTCGCTGGGCGAATTCAACAAACGTTGGCAGGTGAGGTTCGGGGCGGATCCCGCTAAGATACATTACTTCCCGAACGGCGTCGACACCACCCGGTTCAAGCCCACTCCGGCGCTCTCCCCGGTTCCCTTGGTGCTTACTCTCGCCCGCATTTATCCGCTCAAGGGCATCACGACGCTCATCGAGGCCGCCGCGATCGTGAAAGAGTTTGTTCCCGGGGTTCGATTCAGGATCATGGGGGAGGCCGCCGACAAACTGTATTTCGAGGAGTGCAAAGCCCTCGTCGCGCGGCACGGGCTTGAGTCCACGGTCGAGTTCGGCGAGACCTCGGAGCCCGCGGAGGAGTATGGCAAGGCTTGGCTGTATTGCCTGCCGAGCGTCTCGGAGGCGATGCCTTACGTCGTGCTCGAGGCCATGCTGTCCGGCTGCCCGGTGGCCGCGACCGATGTCGGCAATGTCGCCGAAACGTTGGGAGGATGTGGGGTCCTCGCCCGTCCGAACGATCCGGCGGATCTAGCGGCGAAAATCGTTCCCCTGTTGCGAGGTCCGGAGGCCGCCGCCCGCCGCCGGAAGATGGCAGCCGCCGGGCTTCGGCGCGGACTCGCCTCGTTTACGCTGGACGCCGCCACTTCCAGGTTCAGAGAACTCTATTGGGAGCTTTTGGAATGTCAACCCCTGTCCCAGGCGTCCTGACCGAATCGCGAGCCGCTGGGCTCCGCCCGCCCCTCGACGAGTTTGACCTCGCGATCCGCCTTGAAACCGAGGGTGTCACCGACGAAGTCGCGTCGGCGAAATTCGGCTACCGTGGCGCGCTCGCCATGGCGGAGGCGGAATTTCCGCGATTCATGGCGGACCGGTCGACGAAGCCGGCGCCGGTCCCGGCCGAATCCTGGATTGGGGCTTACGCTCGAGGCGTCTCCTATGCCCTGCCCATGGTGATCTGCGCGGCCGCTCTCGCGTTGCAGGGCTTTTCCCTATGGGGCGGTGGCCTTGACGGCGAAACCGCGTCCGCCGTGGGCGCTGGCGTCGTGTCGAGCTTTGTCATCGCCGGAGGCTTCGTGCAGGGTCTTGCTTCCAGGATGTCTTTCCATCTGGGCATCCGGGAACCCGCTAGCGCGCTGCGGGTGGGCGCCCTCTGGGCCGGAGCGGGATTCGGCGCCCTTCTGGTTTCGGCCGCCATATTCCTGCTGCTCGATTTGCTGTTCCGGTGGATGCCGTTTCCGCACGAGCTGACGGCCGCCGGTTTCGGTATCTCGCTTGGCGCTTTGTTCCTGGCCTCGGGCGCGCTCTACGTCCTCGAAATGAGAGCCGCCGTCGCCGCCGCCACGCTCGCCGGACTGATGGCCGTTTCGTTGCTCGTTGGCGTGCTGGGGATTCCTCTCCTGGCAAGTCAGCTCATTGGCATATGGGTAAGCGTCGCCGCGGCCGCCGCCGCGGTCACCTGGAGACTCTCGCGGATGACGCCCGCCGGGGCGCCGCCGGCCCGGTCCTTCACCGTCCCGCGCGAGCTGTACCTAGCGGGCAGCGGATTCATCGCCGGCGCGTTGTACTACCTTTTGCTGTTCGCGGATCGACTGATGGCGTGGACCGCGGGAGCCGAGACCACCCTCCTTCCGCTGCTGTTTCGAGGCGACTACGAGACCGCGATGGACTTGGGCATGATCGTCTTCGTTCTTGGAACTGGCTGGGTGCATGCAAGCGTGGCGGCCTTCCGCCACTGGGCTGGGCACGCGCGTGTCTCGGCTTTCGCCGCCGAGCCGGAACGCCTGAATCGAAACGCGTTGCGCCGTCTGCTCGGGAGCATCCTGCTGTTCCTTCCGTTTCCCGCCGCCGCCGCATGGGCCGTGCTCTCGGCGGCCAAATTCTTCGGGCTTGCCGCCACCCCCTCGATGGAGCGCGTGTTGCTCGTCTCGCTCGCCGCGTACTGCTTTCTGGTCATCGGACTGTGGAGCCGGAGCATCCTCGACTTGCTGAACCTCCAACACCGCGGTATCGCGCCGGCCGCGGCCGCGGTGGCCGCCGATTTCGCCGTCGGCTACGTGGCGACGCGCGCGGGCTCCTACGACTTGGCCGCCTATGGTTTCCTGGCGGGCTCCATCATCTACGCGGCCGGCATGACACGCGCCGCTTGCCGCGCCAGCCGCCGCTTCGATCACGCTTGGTTCGCCTCGGGTATCTGATATGGATTTTGAGAACTTCTGGATCTTACTGGACTTGGTGCGCGTTACTCTGGTGGGAGTCGCGATATTCCTGATCCTCCCCTATTTGGCCGTCCGTGATTCCGCGCGGCGGCGTCCCTGGCACGACGAAATGGCCGCGGCGTTCGCGGGCGTTTCGTTCTACCTCTTGTTCGGCATCGCGGCGCTGGGGCACGGCCGGGCAGCGAGGCCCGGCTCGGCCGCCCTGCTTTACGCCCTTTGGATCGCGGGAACCGCCCTGGCTGCCCGGAAACGGCACTCGTTGTTCGATGCGCTTCCGGACTCGCGCGGCTTCGAGCGCCTTTTCGGAAGAATCGAACAAACGGGCCGCGGGTGGTGGAAAACCCTCCCCATCCGGACTGCCCGCCAACCCCTCCTCCTCTTCTTCGTGGTGCTGGCGATCTCCGCCCTGGCGTACGGATCCTTCTCCGTCCTGGCCACGTTCCGTTTCGCTCGCGCCGGCGATTACGACGCGGCGCTGTCCCTCCACGCCCTTGCCACCGGCGCCGCATGGGACGGCAACCCGAGGGTAGTCCTGCTCGCGCCTCTCATCTGGTTCGGCGGTGTCGACGCGGCAACGGCCGTCCGCTTATCCGATCCCTTACTGCTCGTGCTGCTGTCCTTCTCGGCGTTCGCGTGCGCACTCCGCTACTCGCCTGACTTGTCCGCCGGGCAACTGGCCGCCGGACTCGGGCTGCTCGCGTGGGTTCTCGTCGAACCCTCGCTCACCCGCCAAACCGGAGGCGTGGAACTGACGGCGATCTTCGCGCTCTTGGCCGCCGCTCGCTGGCGCCGCTCCTGGGGAGACTGCGCTCTGGCGCTGCTCTCCATGGCGTACGCGGGCACTCATTGGCCAGTGCTGCCGTGCGTGGCCGCCGGGGCTGGACTCGCGGCGCTCGGAATCGCTTGTGTGCCCGCCCGGTGGCGCACCAGGCCCTCGCTCGCGTGGGCTCCCATCGCCATGCTTGTTGTTTACTCGGCACAAGGCCGGACCGCGCCTCCCGAGACGCTCCAGTACGAATCGGCGGCTCGCGTGACCGCCAGGATCGCTCGCGAACACGCCGATCGCGACTGGCTCCTGGTCTCCTCGGGCCGCGAGGCGGCCCAAGTCGCGGGCCGCGGTTGGCATTTACCGTTGAGCGATCTGGTGACGTGGGCTGAACGTTCGGGATCTGCTTCGCGTCCTGGCAAGCTCCCCTACCAGGCGCGCGACGTGTTCGTACTCGTCGAACTGCGCCCCTTCCGGACCGGGCTCACCAGCTTGGCGCTCGGTTCCGGCGACGCCGACCACCAGGAGTTCTCGCAAGCCGGCCGGGCCAGTCTCCACTTTCGGGCAACCCGAATCATGGAACGTTACCTGGCTGTTCATCGAGAAGCCGCCGTTTATCACCAGGACGCCGACATCGTGGTCTATCGCGTTCCAGGCGCTACCCAAGCCGGGCCTCCAGACAAGGACGGTCCCGCCCGGCCCCGCCAAGAGGCGGAGTGATCCCACCGCGTCCTCGACCAGGAATCGGTGACTCCGTTCATTCATGGCCCCCGCTTCCCGGATGGCTTGAAGAAATGCCTCGCGCCGCGGCGGCGTTCACAACGGCGACTCAGGTTACGGCCGACGCATCACAGATGATCACAGATATAGTTTCAATCCGAATTGGACCTGGCGTGGCGCATTGGCCTGCCCACCGATGACGCCGAAATTACCCGTTCCCAAAGCCAGACCCGGAACGCCGAAGTTCGGCGTATTGGTCAGGTTGAAGAACTCCGCGCGGAACTCGGCCCGGCGGTTTTCGCCGAACGGAATCTCCTTGAACAACGAGAAGTCGAGGCTCCGCTCGCCGGGAGCGCGGACGTTGGGCAGTGTGCGCGGCGCGTTGCCGAAAGTGAAAGGCGCGGGTTGCGCGAAAGCCGATGTGTTGAACCACTGCGCGAGGCGATCGGTGGTGGAGCGTTCGCCGGAGAGAGCGGCGCTGCCGGTGACGTTCGGCCTGAGGAGCGCCGAGAATGCGCCGCTGGTGTTTTGCGCCGTGATGGGCAACGCCACTCCCGTGGCCAGCGTGGCGATCCCGTTGATCTGCCAGTTGCCGAGGATGCGACTAACGATCGCCGGCGAAGCCCCGCCCCAACGGCGCTTGGCTCCGAACGGCAGATCGTAAGCGTAGCTGAATACCATTCGCTGGCTGATGTCTTGCGGCGAAATGGCCCGCTCGGCGCGGCGGTAGAAGGCATCCTGGTGGCCGGAGTCCAATCCGCCGGCGCCGACGCCGCCGTTGTCGTCAATCAGCTTACCGGCGGTGTAGGCGAGCAGGAAGCTGGCGCCGCCCGAGACGTCCTTCTGCACGCGTAACTGCATGGCATGGTAGGTGGAACTGGCGGAGGTGGGGCGAAAGTTGGTCACGTTGCCGTATTGCGGGAACTGCCGCAGCAACTGTCCGCGCGTGATTTCGGCGCCGGCGAACGGTCCCCTCGGAATCAGCCCGAGAAACGGATTGGCCACTCGTTGCTGCAGCGCGGCTCCCAGTGTCAGGAATTCGGGCCGCAGTTGGTTCATTTCCCAGCCCACGTCGGTCAGCTTGGTTCCTTTGTTGCCCACGTAGGCTGCCTCAGCCGCGATACGGCCCGGTAATTCGCGTTGGAGGTTGACGTTCCACTGTTGCACGTAGGACGAGCGGATCGAAGCCCGGTCGATCGAATCGGGCTGATTTTGTCCGAGGTTGGTGGAAAGCCCCAGGCTATTCCCGGTGGGCAGCGTAAGCCCGAGAGGGAACGGGTTACGAATGAGGTTTTCAGGCCGCACGCCGTCGATGGATGCGACCCACGGCGACTGCGTGGAGAACCCCTCCGATGCCCGCGCGTTCCCCGCCATGCCGACGTACGGCGGATAGAACATCCCGTAGCCGGCGCGCACGGCCGTTTTGTTGTCGACGCTGTAGGCGAGACCCAGGCGCGGACCGAAGTTGTTGCGGTCTGTCGGATAGTGGCTTGGGCCATCCACGCCCTGGAACCGGACGCCGCCGCGCAGTCCGGGCAGGCGCGCGGCTTGCGCGACCGGCGACGCGACGTCGTAGTCGAACCAGGTGAGCTGGTTGAAGCGGTCGCGTTTGCCGCCCTCGAGATCGTAGCGGAGGCCGATGTTCAGAGTGAGACGGCTGGTGATCTTGAAGTCGTCCTGCGTGTAAAGACCCGTGTAGAAGTTCGAGGTAAAGACGCTGGGAAGAATCTGGATGAACCCGCCGGCTCCCGTGCCGAGCAGCAGGCTGGCCAACCCGTCGCCGAGATTGGCGGCGGCCACGTTGGGATTCGGGCCCTGCGTGAAACCCCGGTTGAACTGGTAGCTGCCGTTGGTGTCCTGCTTGAGATTCGAGCCTACCTGGTTGAGGCGCTGGTCGAGTCCGAACTTCAGCGTGTGGCGGCCCTTGACGAGGGTAGCGCTTCCGGCCAGCGAGTAGGTTTGGAACGTTTCGAGCGGCGAAGAGAACTGCTGGCCCAGCGCGTTGTAGCCCGCGACGCTGAACACCGGGAATCCGATCGGCCGCAGCGTTTGCGCTTCGAGCGATCGCGGCATGCCGAGATCGGCATAGCTGAAATCCTGCGACACCGGCGGCGGGGCATCCTGCGTCACCGTTGTGAATCCTCCGCGGACGTTCAGCACCAGCGACGCGGACTGTACCCGCGTATAGTCGAGCCGCCCGTTCCAACTCGGTATCTGGTACCCGTTCGTCTGGAAGCCGGTGTAGGCGATATTGCGATAAAAGTTCGGCTCCGTGCGCACGGATTTGCGGTAGCTGACGCCGGCGAACATGCGGTTACGTTCGCTGGCGTTCCAGTCCACTTTGCTGTCGAGCTGATTGACATCGAGCGGGTCCGACGCTTGCGCGAAGTAGTTATTCACGCCGGTGCAGGCGTCGCCCGGTTGATTCGCCGTTGGATAGAACGTCGCGACCTTGGCGCCGACCGGATCGAAGCGGGATGCCGGCACGCGCGCTTCGGGAAAGGCGTCCCGCAGGAAGCCGCCCGCCGGGTTGGCGCGCGTCGAGAAGGGATCGTAGATTTGCGCGGGCAGGCACTGCGCGCCGATGCGTTTCGCGGAGCGGGAAAAGTCGCCGCCACGCTCCAATTGGGTGGGAAACGTTCCCGTGAAAGTGGCCGCCTGGCGTTGGCGGAGCCCTTCGTAGTTGGCGAAGAAGAAGAGCTTGTCGCGAACGACCGGGCCGCCCCCGGCCACGCCGAACTGATTGCGCTTGAAGCTCGGCAGCTTGGCGCCGGCGCGATTGGCGAAGAAGTTATTGGCGTCGAGCTTGCTGTTGCGCAGGAACTCGTAAAAGACGCCGTGGAACTGATTCGTGCCCGAGCGCATCACCATGTTCAAGACTCCGCCGTTGGTGCGTCCGTATTCGGCCGAGTAACTATTGGTCTGGACCTTGAACTCCTGGAGCGCATCGGGTGACGGAAACGCGGCGTACGACAGGAAGCCGTTGCTGGCGGGCGGCGAGTTGCTTACGCCATCCAGGAACAGGTCGTTCATGTTGGCGCGTCCGCCGTTGATGCGGAAACTGGACGCGCGGTTGAACTGGTCGCTGAAGCCAGGGCTCGGGCTGAAGCCCGGCACAAGGTAAGCGAGGCGCAGAGGGTTGCGCGAGTTCAGCGGCATGTCCAGAATCTGTCCAGAGGAAACCACGGTGCCGAGCGCCGCCGTGCCGCTGTCCACCGTGGGTGCGGCGGCGGTAACCTCGATCGACTCGGTCACCGCGCCGACCTCCAATACGAAGTCGAGCCGCGCGACCTGATCCACCACCAGCCTGAGTCCAGACTGCGTGACCGCCCGGAAGCCGTCCTTGCGGACCGATACCCGATAGCTGCCGGGCGGCAGCAGGGTGATGGCGAAGTAGCCTGCGTCGTTGGCGACGGCTCTCCTCTGGAGGCCGGTCTCGACACCGGTGACCTGCACGGCCGCTCCGGGAATCACGGATTGCGAGCTATCGGTGACACGGCCGGTGATCTGTGCCGTGGGTGTTTGGGCCGCCGCCACCAGGGCGAACAGGATTGCCAGTAGGACGGTGCGCAAGTTCGTCTCCTTATCGACGCAGTTATACTCTCCATCGTGCCGCTGGTGCGGCCGGCAGGGAGACTGCCCTTCATCATATGCCACTTTGGGCCACAGCGCCTTTGCCAGTGGTCTGTCCGGCGGACAGCCGGCGATCGCGGCCAAGACGGCACGCCCTGCCCCGCTCCAACCGGATGGCTGGGTGATGCCGGCGAGCGGGCGCGGTGAGCGAACCTCACCGGGAGCGCCTCCCCGGTCCCCATTGGATCTCCATTAACGCACGGGGCCGGGATCGTTGCGACGGGTCCTTGGACTGCCGCGGCGGAAGGTGGCCACGCGCGGGCCGTCCCCGATGGCGGCCACTTCCGTGTCGCGGGGGCTTCTTGCGGTTCCCCGGTTTTACCATCTAACCGCCACTCAAAGAAGGACGCCGGCGGCCGAAGAGTGGCGGGATCGAGTGGAGCCCCTTTGCGAGGGGCGTCCGCAATCGACTGAAACCGCGGAAAATAGAGCTGCGGGTTTTTCGCCGAGAGATGAGAACGGCTTACTGGCCGATCCGCGGTGGGTAGAGTTCCGGCCCACTCGGCCCATTTCGGATGCCATTCATGGTTATACGGGATGATGTCATACCTTGATCTTCTTTTGTCATTCGACGTGGTCTCAGAGTGTCAGCGTTGGAGGAGCCATGAACGTATGATTGCCCCCGAACCCGAGAGCTTTGTGCAAGGCAAGGTTTCGACAGGCCGATACACCTCGGCCCGCGAGGTCGTTCGGGAAGCTTTATGCGAGCCAATGCGAGCCACGTTGTCGAGTTCCGCGCCGAAGCTGGCCGTCGGCTGGCGTCATTCGACCGCGGCGAAGCCATCGATGGTGTGACGGTCTTGGCGGGATTCGGCGGAGGTCCGATCAGCGCCGGCGGAAGCGAGGATGAAGCACTACGCGATCGCGCCAGATGCGGCTGACGACCTTGGCGAGATTGGCGGCGCGTGTCAACAACTTCGAGACAGCCGGCATGGGAGTTTAGTGACTTTCTGGCTCGGTCTTTGACGTGACCGGCTTGTTGATCCAGACGGCGGTTGGCGCCGGCAACGGGGCCGGTGGCCGACGGGCGAAACGCTCTGGGTGCGCTTGATAGGCGGTCGCCAGGACCACCTGACGCTTAGCCAGGATGGCTTCGGTCTGACCCGATTGCACCATGGCCGAGGTCAGTAACCCGATCCCGGAGTGGCGGTGGTCCTCGTTGTACCAGCGGAAAATTCCTGGCAGAAGGCGCGGGCATCCTCGAGACAGCCGAAGCGATCTGGAAACTCGGGGCGCTATTTGAGGGTTCGGAATTGGCTTTCCGAGTAGGGATTGTCATCGGAGGCGTAGGGACGGCTGTGGGTTTTGGTTACCCCCAAGTCGGCCAGCATGAAGGCTACGGGTTTGGAGATCATCGGTCGACCGCGGTCGGCGTGAATATTGAGCTGGCCCGCTGGGATGCCGTGTTTCAAGACCGTCTCCTCCAGGAAACGCTTGGCAAGCTCGCCGGTCTCGCGCGTGGCCACCATCCAGCCGGTGACGTACCGGCTGAAGACATCGAGCACCACGTAGAGGTAAAAGTAAGTCCATTTGACCGGGCCCCGCGGTTTGGTGATGTCCCAACTCCACAACTGGTTTGGGGCCGTGGCCAACAACTCGGCCGTTTGATAAGGAGGATGGATGCGTTGCTCCCGGCGGTCACCGGACTCCTCTTCGTGCGCGAGGATGCGGTACATCGCGCGGGTCGAACACAGATACCGGCCTTCATCTAACAAGGTGGCCTGCACCGCGGCCGGCGCACAATCCTGAAAGCGCGCTTCATGCAAAACGTCGAGTACCCCCGCTCGTTCGCCGGTCGACAGCGCCCGTGCGGGTGCAGGCCGCGGGGTGGCCGGTGGCGCCGGTGCAACGGGCTGCGGGAAAGGGCCCAAGATCGGACGCTGCCGATAGAAGCTGGCGCGAGCTACGCCGAGGCTATCACAAGCGGATTGGATCCCGACTGTCGGAGCCAAGGCGAGGACGGCGTCCATCAGCGAGTCTCCTCGGAGCCCACCGTCGGCAGGGGCCACCCCAACAGCGCGCCCACTTTTTTTTGAACATCGATTACGATCTCGGCCCGGCGAAGCGACTCGGTGAGGCGCTGATTCTCCTGGCGCAATGTTTGCAATTCCCCGGCCTGGGGATCGCGCTTGGATTTGGGGCCGCGCGTTTTGGGAGCAAGGGCTTGCAGGAGACTGGCTTGCCGTTCCTTTCGCCAGGTCGTCAAATGCGAAGAAAACAGCCTCTCCCGTCGCAGGAGTGGACCGACTCCTCCGCTGGAGCCCTTGGCGGCATCGGCGGTTTTGATCATTCGCAGTTTGTATTCGGCGGTGAAAGTTCGCCGCTTGGCATCGGCCACGACCTCAAGGTTGGGGCGCTGAGCCGGGTCACCCGTGCGGATGCCAGGCTGCTACATCCGATTCGAGGGAACAGTGCCCTGTTTCGGCAACCATCGACTTCCATGACGAGACCCTGGGGCTGGCGGAGTTCGAAGCCGGCGGGTCCGTACTCGCCATCGCTTCCCATTCAATCGGTGAATTTTCTGATGCCGGGTGTCTATTCCCCACCCGAGGGTGGCCGGCCTAGCGGCGTCGAGATCGCTTACGCTCAGGCGCCGTGGCGCGGAATCGAAGGCCTCTGCCTCGAATGCCGTTTCGGTTGCCTGGGGCACTCCAGATGTCAGCCACCACAAAGCGCCGAAGGTGTCTGTGGCCTCAGCCGGCGCGCCGTTTGGGTGACGTACGGCGCGGATTACCCTGGTCGAGCACTTGCCGCAACAGGGTCTTGATAATGGCCTGCCGGCTCACATCCAGGCGCGCGGCGCGTTCGTCGATCTCTCGCAAAATCCCTTGGGTCAGGTCGACGTCCACGCGGCGTACCGGCCGAACAACGGTGAACTGGTTGGTGAGGAACTTTGAAACGTCTTCTCCGCGAGTGGCGATCCCGGCGATCTCGTCGGCCGTGGGTGATTTCTTAGATCTGCTTGGCATAGGCTTCTTGTTCATGCCCGGTTGCTTCCCACGACGGGATCAGATCGTAAATCGTACGACTCAGGGCGGGCGGGCCGGTCTGGCGTGTGGCCGGGTCGTGGCTGATGGGCGTCACCGGTCGCGTGGGACGTCGCGGGCCAACCTTGGTAGCGGTAAGGGCGTGGCCGGTGTTGTCCTCAGTCCAACTCCCCGCGAGCGCGCGATGGAATCTGGGTGAAGGTGGCGAGGCACTCGGAGAGGGTCTGCCGGGGGTGCGGCTGATCACCGCGTCTCCGGAAGGGACTGGTCGCTGGCTCTCGCGGAAACGCTGGTTGAGGAACGAGCCATCGAAGGTGCAGCCGGCCCTGACGCCGGTGAACGTTTGGTGACACCGCTCCCTTTTGTTCCGCGATCCACCAACGAAAGGTCCCAGCGCCCGCTTCGAACCTATGTTTGGCGGACTCCTCTCCTGGAACTCATGCCGGGGAGAGCAACCAGAATCACGATGAGCCGGTCCGGCGTGGCAGCACGCGCCGGGACCGAGATCGCTGCTTGACGTTGAGGGTGAAGCGCGTGGTGTACCATGCTCTAAATGAGGACCATGTCATCCATCCGCGGAGCGCTGGTTGCCGCTTTTCTGCTGTCTTCCATCGCGTTCGGCCAAGGTGAGCGGGCAACCGTCACCGGCGTGATCACCGATCCAAGCAGCGCGACGATCACGAGCGCCGAGGTCAGCATCCGAAACGCGGCCACGAACGTGATCAGCCGTACGAAAAGCAATTCATCGGGAATCTACTACCTGCCGGCGCTCCCGCCGGGCCAATATGAACTTCGGGTCGAAGCCTCGGGATTCCGGCCGACTGTCATTTCGAACATCCCGCTGGGCGTCGGTCTCACCGCCACGCTCGACGTCAAGTTGGAGGTGGGCTCGGTCACCGAAGCGGTGCAGGTGCAAGCGACGGCAGTGCAACTCGAAGCCCAGACGACGGCGCTGGGGAAGATCGTGCCGGTCCGCAACGTCGCCGAACTCCCGTTGCTCGGGCGCAGCGCCATGCAGCTTGTGTCGGTGATCCCCGGGGTCCAGCCGCCCGCGGGCCAGACCACCTCTGGCAGCGGCGAGACTTACGAGGTCAAGATGAGCGGCGGCATGCAGACGCAGAACGCGGTGCTGACCGACGGCGGCGAGAGCCGCGCCACCATCCTTTCCGAGACCTCCTACACGGTGCCGATCGAATCGGTCGCGGAGTTCCGCGTCGACACCGCAACCTACGCGGCCGAGTTCGGGCGCGCGGCCGGCGGCGTGGTGAATATCGTGACCAAGTCGGGCACGAATCAGTTCCATGGCGTCGGCTATACGTTCCTCCGCAACAACAAATTGAATGCGAATAGCTGGCAGAACAACCGGAACAACGTCCCGCTCGGACTCTTCCAGCGGAACGAGTTCGGCGCCGCGGTGGGAGGTCCCATCAAACGCGACCGCACCTTCTTCTTCGCCAACTACGAAGGTCTCCGCGAGCGGACTCCGATTCAATTCCTTTCCACCGTCCCCACCGCCGAGCAACGCGCCGGAGACTTCACGCAGACTCGCGATGGCGGCGGTCGCCTGACCAATGTCTTTGATCCCACCACGACGCGCGCCGATCCCGCCAATCCCGGGCGCTTCCTGCGCGACATGTTCCCCGGGAACCGGATTCCGGCGAACCGGGTTCATTCGATCTCGCAAAACGTGCAGAAGTTTTATCCGGCGGCCAACCGCCCCGGCGAGGGTCCGGCGCTCTTCAATAACTACTTCCGCTCCGGGAAGCGGGCCACTAACTTCGACACCTGGGTGCTGCGCGTCGATCACACGCTTAGCGACCGCCATCGCCTCTTTGGCCGCTTCAATGGCCGCGAGGCAAGCGCTTTCTCCGCTGGGCTGGGTTCGGAGAACGTCGCGTTTCCGGCTCAGAACGTATCGAGCACGCCGCGCCGCAGCGGACTCGTTAGCCTCACCTCGAACTTCACTCCCACGCTGCTGGGCGAACTGCGCCTCAGCTACACCCGCTTCATGTTCAACGATGCATACGCGGACGAAGGCTTCGACATCGCCTCGCTCGGATTCCCGTCGAGCGTCGCGCAAGTGGCCCAGTACAAGACCTTCCCGACCGTTTCCATTTCGCAGTACACGGTCGGTACGGGATTGTCGGTTACGGGCGGCAGCTCCCAGGAGGTCGGCGATCTCTCTGGCGCGGGCAAGAACTACTTTCCGCAGGACACTTGGCACCTGCAATATCACATGACGTGGCTTCGCGGACGGCACAAGGTGAAGGCGGGCGTGGACACCCAGTTGCTGCGCTTGTCGACGTTCAACACGATCGCTCCGGCCGGGCGGTACTTCTTCGACCGCAACTACACGCAGGGCCCCGACCCGGTGGTCCGCAGCAGCTTCGGCGGCCACGGCTACGCCAGCTTCCTGCTGGGCGTTCCGATTTCGGGCAATCTCAGCTTCGGCCCGGCCCTGAAGGTCCACTCGCGCTATTACGCCGGCTATGTCCAGGACGATTGGCAGATCACGACCCGCCTGACGGCGAACCTCGGTTTCCGCTATGAGTACACGACGCCCTGGGCCGAGAAATGGGGACGTGTGGGTTACTTCGACTTCGACGCGGTGGAGCCGGTGTCCGGCGCCAAGGGAACTTACAAGCGCGCGAAACCAGGCGAGTCCCTCACCGACCCGGTGAAGAATAACTTCAGTCCGCGAATCGGCCTCGCCTACCGCGCAACCAACAAAACCGTCGTGCGGGCGGCGGGCGCGATCTTCTATGCCGCGAACGATACGCTCAACCCCGGCACGTCGGACTGGGGCAACGGCGAGTTCCTCCTCAACGAGTCGGTGCTGGGCCCGCCGAACCCGCTTCCGAACACTCCGCCGGTTGGCGGCTCGTGGTCGAATCCGTTCGCCGCGGGGTTGATCCAGCCCGGGCGCGACGAGACATTCGCCGGGCAGAATCTGCGCACTTACAACCGCTACCATCCGGTGGGCATCGTCTACAACTGGACTTTCAATGCGCAGCGGATGCTCACTGACACGTTGCTGGTGGAAGCCGGCTATGTCGGAAGCCGGACGCTCCATGTCGGCCAAAACCGCTTCTACAACCAGAACGATCCGCTGCTGCTGCCCTTGGGACAAAGCCTGCTCGACCAGGTCCCCAATCCGTTTTTCGGGAAGATTCGCAGCGGCACGCTCAGCTTCCCCACGATTCAGCGGCGCCAGCTTCTGCGTCCTTTCCCGCAGTACCTGCAGTTTCTGGTGCCCCGCGACGGATACGGCGATGCCAACTATCACAGCTATCAGCTCCGGGTGGAGAAGCAGTTTAGCCATGGGGTTTCCTTCACCTTGGGCTATACGGCGTCCAAGACGATCACCAACACGTTTGAGTCGGCGGCGGGCGAGCGCGGGCCGCAGAACTCGTTCTACAATCCGAACTATAACCGGTCGATCGAAACCAACGACGTCGCCCAGCGCCTCGTGCTGAGCTATCTCTGGGAACTCCCGTTCGGGCCCAAGAAACGGTTCCTCGGCGGCGGACTCGCCAGCCGGGTGCTCGGCAACTGGCAGTTGAGCGGTATCACGGTGATGCAGGGCGGGATTCCATTGCGCATCGCGGCATCCGACACGACAGGGCTGCTCGACTTTCCGCTGAATGTCGGCCGCGGCAACCGCCTGAAGGATCCGGTCCTGCCAGAGGGCGAGCGGACGCCCGATCGCTATTTCGACACCTCCGCCTTCGCGATCGCTCCCGCTTACACGCTGCCCAACGACACGCTGAATCAGAATCGCCTTCGCGATCCGGGCCGGCGCAACTTCGATGTCTCGTTCATCCGCAACCAGCGATTCCGCGAGAGCTACAATGTCCAATTCCGCGCCGAGTTCTATAACCTGTTCAACACTCCGGCGCTGAGCTTGGGCAACGGATCGAGCGTCACGGTAAACACACCGCAGTTCGGCCGGATTCTCATCGGAACCAGCCCGCGCAACGTGCAACTCGGGATCCGCGTGGTGTTTTAGCCGCGACGCACTTGGGGCCGGTCAGCCAGTATCCCGGTGAGTAGCCACGAAGACGCCGGCCCACCAGGTTCCCGTACCGGTGGTGCGAGTACGATTCCGCCCACCCGCCCGTCGAAGCCGCCGGCGCCAGCCGGTTCAGCACGTCGTAGGTATACGTCACCGTCTACGCCGCTAAGTCCCGGCGGCCGCGACGGGTTTTCGCAGTACAACGGCGCCGCGATTGTCCCGCCGCTGACAACTGGTCAGGCGTGTTTTCACCATACACCGGTGGTGGACAAGTTAACTCCCATGGGCTGGGTACTCTGATGCATGGGGGCAGCCACGCTCAATAAATTCTGCTCTGAAGGGCGTTGAGTTCGCGATCGGAAGGAACCGTGAGAGTGACAAGATAGGGCGCGTATGTTTCTAGTCCATGGCGGTGTGTTCGACGTGCTAAAATGCCGGGCATGACCTGTAAGACGTTACTGGGCGCTCTCGCATGCGCATGGCTGCTCGAGGCGGCCGAGCCAGCGTGCTTTGCGACCGTGAATGTCTACGATGAACACGGCGCCAAGTTGCCATTCGTCGTGGCGAGGGTTTTCAAGGCCGAGGCAAAACAGTTAGGAAACTTGCCGGAACGCCGCCGCGAGATTCGAGCCGTGGGTAATCGCCTGTATTTTGCCAAGGCAGTTTTGGGTCTACTCCTCGACGTGGAACTGCGCGGGCCGGTCACAGCCGGGCGGAAGACCCCCGCCACAACCTTGGGCAGAATGGCGTTAACTAACTAGAGCCTGTCCCATAGGGGACGTTTTTTGGAAAAATGGCGTGGATGAAGGTGCTGGAAGTGGGTGAGACCGGAGGGGCGCCGGAACAAGGAACACGGAATTTGTTTGAAGTGGGGAAAAAAGGGCCTCATGATAGGA
>SYLY01000050.1 GCA_005808475.1 Acidobacteriota bacterium | reverse complement strand
GGGCCGCGATCATCGCCGGCAGCGGACCCCTCGAGGTCCGGCATCTGCCGCAAGGGTTCGCCGGCGCGCCCCGGCAGGCTTCCGCCGCGACTCCAGCGGCGGCGCCTCCTCCGCCGGGCGACGGCATCTTTCTGAACGTGGGGACGACGGTGGAGCAGGCCGAAAAGGCGCTGATCTTCGCGACGCTGGCGCACACGAAGAACAATAAGACGAGGGCGGCGGAAGTCCTCGGCATCAGCCTGAAGACGCTGTTCAACAAGCTCAAGGAATACGGGTCGGAGCCCGCCGCGGCCGGAGCCTGATGTGTCTCTCAAGAATCGCCTTCGCATCTCGATCGTCACGCTGGTCACTCTTTTCGTTTTCGCCGAGTGCGTACTCAGTCTTCTGATCGCGGCGGAAGCGAAGTTCAAGGACGCGATCGACGGCGCGCAGGCGATCACCGAGCAGGTGCAGCATCTGGTACGCCTTCGGTTGAACGAACAGGCTGCCGCCGCCAAGCCCGGCACGGTTCGGGGACGCGATTTCTGGCGCGGCCTGGTCGAGAACGACAAGTCGCTGCCGCCGCTGCTGCAAAAGACCCTCACCGGCGCGCTTGCCGTGGTGGAGATCCTGGTGTGCGACAGCGACGGGATCGTGCTCGCTTCGTCGAATTTGGATCAGGAAAAGAAGCCCTTCCAGCCGCTGCCTGGCTTCGTCGAATGGACGCAGCGTCCCTTGTGGGACCGGCTGCTGGAGGTGCTGACGCAGAGCCAGGACTACGTGCGAGTCGCTCCGCTCGGCATCCCTGGCGATCCGCAGCCGATCGTGAGCATCCGCGTCGTCACCTCCACGGTGCTCGTCAAGGGCGCCATCATGCCGCAGGTGCGCACCACGCTTCTGGTGTCGGCTCTTTCGATGCTCGTCTCGGTGGCGCTCGCCTACCTGTTCTCCAACGTGATCCTCCGCTCGCTGGACCGGTTGAGCCAGCGCATCGAAAGCATGGCCACCGGCCACTTCACCGAACCCGGCAGTCCCAAGCCCGATCGCGAGGCCAAGGAGTTCGCCGACATGCAGTCCAAACTGGATCTGCTCAGCCAGCGATTCCGAGGCGCTCGCGACGACGTGGAGCAGTTGCGGGCCAACGTGGATCGCATGATGGAACGGCTCGAGGAAGCGGTGTTGCTGTTCGACTCGCGGCAGCGGCTCCAGCGAGCCAGCCGGTCCGCCGAGCACCTGCTGGCGATGCCGCGCGAGGAGATGGCCTCCCGCGGCATGGACGGCCTGTTTCCGGCGGATTCTCCCCTGGGGGCCACCATCCGCCGGGCAATGCTCAGCGGCATGAACGTACGGGACATCGCCGTGACGCTCGACCGCGACGGACCTCCACCCGTACGCGTGCTGGCCAACGTGGAACTGCTGGACGGCAACGTCCTCATCACTCTGCGCGACGCCGAGACCAGGCGCCAACTGCGCTCCCAACTCGACATCTCCACCCGGCTGGCCGCCATCAGCAGGCTCACCGGCGGCGTCGCGCACGAGATCAAGAATCCGCTGAACGCGATGGCTCTGCATCTCGAGATCCTGCGGTCGAAGCTCGAACGCGACGAGGAGGTCGGCAACGAAGTCAACGTGATCGGCGGCGAGATCGCGCGGCTGGACCGCGTGGTGAAGACGTTCCTCGACTTCACCCGCCCGGTGGACCTCAAATGGGAAGACGTGGATCTCTCCGAAGTGGCCGCCGAAGTGGCCGGGCTGGTGGGCCCCGAGGCCAAACGCGCCGCCGTCGAGATCGATTTGGCCTCGCCCGGCCCGGCGCGGATCCGCGGCGACCGCGACCTGCTCAAGCAAGCGGTGCTCAATGTGGTGAACAATGGAATCGAGGCGATGAAGAGCGGAGGCAAGCTCGAGATCGCCGTGTCGCGTGACGCGGGGGATGCTGTCTTGCAGGTGACCGACCAGGGAGACGGCATTCCGGACGCGGTTCGCGACAAGATTTTCAACCTGTACTTCACCACAAAGCAGAAGGGATCCGGCATCGGGCTGGCGATGACTTTCCGGATCGTTCAGCTTCATAATGCATCGATTGACTTTCAGACCGTGCCGGGGGAGGGCACGACGTTCCGGATGCGATTCGCGGAGTTGGAAAGCTCGGACCGGGAGGCCATAATCCCGGCGATCGCGAGCGGGAGTTCGGCCGGATGAGGATCGCCCTCGTTCTGCTATTGGCCGCGACCGCGTCGTGCACGTGGTTTCGCAAGCCTCCGCCCGCACCTCCCGCGTCCGTATCGCCGGCGCGCACGGCGGAAGCCGAACCGCCCAAGCCCTTGCCGCCTCCGCCCAAGGTGGAGACGCCGGCGCCACCCACGGCGAAGCCGCCGGCGGATGTGGTGCGAACGACTCCGCCCGCGCCGCCCGCCAAGCCGCCCGCACCCAAGCCCGCCCGTCCCCGCCGCAATCCGCCCCGGCCCCCGCAGACCGCCACCGCGCCCCCGCCGGTGCAAGAGGCCGCGCCTCCACCGCAGCTCGCCGCGATGCTGAGCCCGGAGGAGCAGGAGCGCTACTCCACGTCGATCGACGCCGCGGTGAAGACCACGACTGAAAGCCTCGCCAAGGTCACGGGGCGGCGGCTCAACGGCCGCCAGCGCTCGAACCTGACGCGCATCGAGGCTTTCCTCAAGCAATCGCAGGAGGCGCGCGCCACCGATCTGGCGACATCTCTCGCGCTGGCGCAGCGGGCCAGCGCGTTGGCGCAGGATCTGGCGGCGTCGTTGAACTAGCGCCATGACGCGCCGCCTCGTCGTCCTTGGGCCGGCCGCCGCGGCGTTCCGGTTCCAAGCTCGCGCCCAGGCGCCCACGGACGGCTGGATTCCGATGTTCGACGGCAGGTCGCTCGCCGGGTGGAAAGAGACGCCGTTCCCCGGCCGGGGGATGTGTGCCGTCAAGGACGGCGCGATCCTGCTGGGCAAGGGCCGGATGACGGGCGTCAACTGGACGCGCGAATTCCCGAAGTCCGGCTACGAGATTCGCTTCGAAGCGGCCCGGCTGGATGGCAACGACTTCTTCGCCGGCCTGACGTTCCCGGTGAACGATTCGTTCTGCTCCTGGATCAACGGCGGTTGGGACGGCACGGTGGTGGGCCTTTCGAACGTCGACGGCTACGATGCCTCCGAGAACGACACGTCCACCAATCGCGACTTCGTCAAGGGACGCTGGTACGGCTTCCGGCTGTTGGTAACGCAAACCCGGATTCAAGCCTGGATCGGCGGCTCCGGCGTCATCGATGTCGGCCTCGACAAGCGGAAGGTCGGGCTCCGGTTCGACGACACCGATCTATCGGCTCCGCTCGGCTTCTGTTCCTACGCCACCGCCGCGGGGTTGCGAGCCATCGAGTACCGGCGTGTATAATTTTCAGAGCGGCGGCCACTGTCGTCCCGCCAAGGAGTTCCTATGAATCGGCGTAAGTTTTTCATGAGTTCGGCGGCCGCCACCGCCGCTCAAACGGTTTGGGCCACTCCGAGCCCCAACGATACGGTTCGCGTCGTGGTGGTCGGCTGCGGCGGACGCGGCAACAGCCACATGGGCGCCTGGACCGCCATGCCGAACGTAGCGCTGGCCGGCTTGGTGGACGTGGACGACTCCCATTCGGAACGCTACATCGGCGCGCTGCAACGCCGCGGCAAGGAGCCGGTCAAGACCTTCCGCGACATCCGGAAAGTGCTCGAGGACAAGACGATCGACGCGGTGTCCATCGCCACGCCGAATCACTGGCACACCTTGCAGACCATCTGGGCGTGCCAGGCAGGCAAGGATGTCTACGTCGAAAAGCCGTGCTCGCACAACGTGTTCGAGTCCCGGCAGATCGTCGCCGCGGCGCGCAAGTACGACCGCATGGTGCAGATGGGAAGCCAAAGCCGCTCGTCTCCGGCGCTGCGGGAAGCCGTCCAGAAGATGCGCGCGGGCGAGTTCGGCGACATCTACATGGCGCGTGGTCTCTGCTTCAAGTCGCGAAACACGATCGGCAAGACGCCCGTGGAGGCCGTGCCGCCCGGCGTCGATTACGACATGTGGACTGGACCGGCGCAAATGCGCCCGTTCACCAAGAACCGCTTCCACTACAACTGGCACTGGTTCTGGGACACCGGCAACGGCGATCTCGGCAACCAGGGCATCCACGAGGTGGACATCGCCCGCTGGGGCCTGGGCGTAACGCATCCGGTGAAAGTGAGCGGCATCGGCGGCAAGTTCATGTTCGACGACGATCAGGAGACGCCGAACACCATGACCGCGTCCTACGAGTTCAACGTGGGCGGCAAGGCCAAGATGATGACGTTCGAGGTGCGGCACTGGTACAGCAACCACGAAGCCGGCATCGGCGGCGAAAAGGGCGGCAACACCATCGGCAACACCTTCTACGGATCGGAAGGCTACCTGGTCATCGACGGCTACAACAAGTACTACAGCTACATGGGCAAGGATCACAAGCCAGGACCCGCCCGGAACGATCGCGACGCCCACTTCGAGAACTTCATCGCCGCCGTGCGCAGCCGCAAACGCGAGGATCTGAACGCCGAGATCGAGGAAGGCGCCTTGTCGTGCGTGCTGGTCCACTTGGCGAATATCTCCTACCGGTTGGGCCGCACGCTCAATTGGGACGAGAAGACCTGGACGGTCAAGGGCGACGCCGAAGCCACGCGGATGCTCACTCGCAACTATCGAGCGCCGTACGTGGTTCCCGCCAAGGTCTGACCAATGCTGATCAAAGCTCTACTCGTCGTCGTGGGATTGGGCGCCGCCTTCTGCGGCTTCGTTGCTACACGGCCCTCGGAATTCCGGGTCACGCGCTCCGCGGTGATCGCCGCGCCCGCCGAGCGCACCTTCGAGATGGTCAACGACTTCAAGAACTGGGACGCCTGGTCACCCTGGGCCAAACTCGACCCGAACATGAAGAAGACCCTCGATGGAGCGCAGTCGGGCGCGGGCGCTATCTACACGTGGGCGGGCAACGACGACGTCGGCGAGGGCCGCATGACGATCCTCGAGAGCAAGCCGGATAGCCAGATTCAGATCCAACTCGAGTTCCTGAAGCCCTGGACCGCGACGAACAATACTACCTTCGAATTCACCCCCGAGGGCGGCGGTACCAAGGTGGTGTGGACCATGGATGGCGTGAACGACTTCATGGGCAAGGCGTTCTCCGTGTTCATGAACATGGACAAGATGGTCGGCGGCGACTTCGAAAAAGGCCTGGCGCAAATGAAGGCGGCGGCCGAGGCGCGCAAGGCGTCCTAACCGAGGCTAGCGCCCGCCCCGGCCGGTCTCGCGCATCAACTTCCCCCACAGATACTGGCCGAGCTCCTCTGCGTCCTCGTTGCGGACGGGCATCGCCTGTACGTGCAGACCCGCCATCTCGTCGCTCGATTCCGGCCCCCAGACGACGCGGCGCGGCGGCCGCGACGGATTCCGGGGATTCGCGGCCGAGTTGTCGTAGACGAACTCCATTTCGAGCCGCGTCCCGGCCGGAAGCACGAACGTGTCGCGATAGCGGTAGTGGCGCTGCCAGTCGAAATCCCAGTCGCGAATCGTCAGTAAATCCACCACGCGGCCGCTGGGCATCACCGCGCGTCCTCGCATTTCGCGGCACACGTAGTGCGCGTGCGGAATGATGCCGGTGATTTCCACGGCCACCGGAAGCGTGAAGCTGTCTCGCACCACATAGCGGCGCTTTCCGGGCGCGATGTCGATGCGCCGCGACCCGAGCGCGATGTCCACCATCCGGCGGCGCGGAGCCTCCTCGGTGAAGTACAGCGCGATTTCCGGTTGCGCGGTCTCCTCGCGTCCGCTGGCGCGCAGATGCAGTTGCAAAACCAAGTCCGCTCCCGGACGGATGGACACCGCCGTGCCCGCCGGATAGACGGATGCGCCGAACCCCGGCGTCCACCCGCCGAGCGCCGCGGTAGGCAGGAATCCCGGCGTGCCGAAGCAGGGGTAGGTGTCGCCGGCGCGGCGGGCGATGCGGCGCGAATCCACGAAGATCAGCGCATGGTGTGTCGCCGGGCGGTTGCCGGGGCGGAACTCGAACGCTCGCACGTAGCGAACGCGCGGAGTCGAGATGGGTATCGCCAGGCAGGTGTACTGGTCCGGCGACGCCGAGGGGATGCGCACCGGCTTGGGCGCGCGCACCACCATGTCCGGCGGACCGAGTTCCCAGCCATCGGCGAACTTCGGCAGCGGCGGCGTCCGCGCGGGGTCGCCTTCCCGCGCTCCATCGGCCGCCCAGGCTTCCAGCAGCCGGATCGCCGCTTCGTCCAGACGGTTTTCTCCGAGGAACGGATGCGGCCCGGGTTCGGCCTTCCAGGGCGGCATGCGGCGGGAGCGGGCGGCCTGGGCGATCGCCGCCGCGCGGGGAGCGGCCTCGGAGTACGACGTCACGGAGAAAGGCCCCGATCCGCCCGGCCGGTGGCAGGAAGCGCACCGTTCGAACAAAACCGCCGCTACTTGTTCCGAAAACGTAATGGCGCCTTTCCGTTCCGGCGCCGGAAACGTGATGGCGCAACCCACCACCGGAGTCTCCGGCGCCGGCACGGGCCGGCCATCCAGCAGCGCGTCGAGCGCTTCCCGCAGATCGTGGCGGGTGGGCGGCCGCGCGATGCCGGGGGCGGCGCCGCGATCGTCGATACGTCCGCGGTAGACAACGCGTCCCAGGGCGTCCGTCACTACCGTCTGCGGCGTCACGCGTGCTCCCAATTTCCGCGCCGAAGCCGGATCGGACGGCCGTTCGAATCGCACGCCTCGCGGCTGGTAGCGCGACTGGATCTCCGAGATCTCCGGCAGGTACCGGTTGGACAGCGGACATCCGGAGGCGAGGAACAGATAGACGGTGAGGGCCGGCGTCACATCGAGCCCTCGACTTCCAGGTAGAGGCCGATCAGCTCTTCCGCGATCCGCTCGTTATGCTCGTCCCATGGGAAGGCCGGTCCGCGGAGAGCGTCCGTGCGGAAGATCCCCCTGCGAACCAGCAGCCGTTTGAAGAACGCGATCGACGTCCATAGTTCCTGGTTGGCGAAAGCGAGCACCGGAAGCAGCGCCCGGAACTCGCGGATGGCGTCGTCCCTGCGGCCGCTCCCGTGAAGTCCCGCGATCCGGACATAGACGGACACCATGGACGCCTCCGGGATCATCGCGTCCACCCCGCGGTCGAGCGCTTCGATCAACTGCGGGACGGCCCAGCCTCCGGCCAGAAACACGTTGCCCAGGCGTTGCCGC
>SYLY01000388.1 GCA_005808475.1 Acidobacteriota bacterium | reverse complement strand
GAGCGGACGCTGCACCTCGGCCCCCGCCGATCGCGAGAAAGCCATCGGAGCGAATCCGAGGCTCGCCACCGTCGCCGTCATCAGCACCGGTCGAAGGCGCAGACCGGCTCCGTTCAGCAGAGCCTCGGCAAGCGGCGTTCCCTCGTCGCGGAGCCGGTTGATCGAGCTCACCAGCACGATTCCGTTCAATACCGCGACACCGAACAGCGCGATGAATCCGATGGACGCCGACAGATTGAGGTTGAGTTGGCGGATCCAAAGCGCGCCGATGCCTCCCACCAGGGCGAACGGCACGTTGAGCAGAATCAGGAAGGCCTGCCGCGCCGAGTGGAAGGTCGCGAACAAAATGCCGAAGATGATCGCCGCGGTGACGGGGATCACCACCATGAGCCGGCGCGTGGCGCGCTCCTGATTTTCGAACTGGCCCGCGTAGTCGATCAGGTAACCGGGCGGCACGCGAACGTCGCGCTCGATGCGGTTGCGCACCTCCTCGACAAAGCTGCCGAGGTCGCGGCCGCGGACGTTCGCCTGCACCACGATGCGGCGCTGTCCGTTGTCGCGCGAGATTTGATCGGGACCGCGAGTGAGGCGCACCTTGGCGACATCGCCGAGGCGCACCGTTTCGCCGCCGGGAGCGATGAGCGGCAGCGTCCGGACGGCATCGGCGTCGCGGCGGAACCGCTCGGGCATCCGCAGCATGATATCGAACCGGCGTTGCCCTTCCACCATGGTCGAAACGTGCGTTCCGCCCACCACGGTTTCGAGCACGTCGCGAACGTCGGAGACGTTGAGTCCGTAGCGGGCCGAGGCGCCGCGATCGGCCTCCACCTGCAGTTCGGCGACGCCGGTGACGATCTCCATTTGCGCGTCGGCGGCGCCGGGAACGCCGCGCAGCACGCGGAGCACCCGTTCGCCGATCTGGTCGAGGACGCGCGCGTCTTCGCCGAAGATCTTGAGCGCCAGATCGGCCTTCACGCCCGACACCGTCTCGTCCAGCCGCATCGCCATGGGCTGCGTGAAGTTGTAGGAGACGCCAGGCACGGCCGAAAGCGCCTTATCCATCGCCGCGATCAGTTCTTCCTTGCCGTGGAACCGCTTCCACTCCGCGTAGGGCTTCAACAGCACGTAGACGTCGCCCTGGTGGATTCCCATCGCCTCGGTCGCGAGATCGGGCCGGCCGATTTTGGTGACGATTCCCGAGATTTCCGGGAAGGCGACGAGGATCTTCTCGATGCGGGTGCTGATCTCCACCGACTCGGTCAGCGAGATTCCGGGCAGCTTGCGGGTTTCGACGAGGATCGAGCCTTCGTCGAGCCGCGGCATGAACTCGGTGCCGATCCACGCGAGCGACGCCAGCGCCACGGCGAGAACGGCCGCGGAGACCAGAACCACCACCAACCGGATTCGCATCAGGAACACCAGCACCTTCTGATACACCATCCGCATGGATTCGAACCAGTGCTCGCCCACTTCGGTGAACCCGTGACTCAGCGCGAGCCGCGCCGCGGCCGGAATCAGCAACAGCGCCAACAGCAGCGATCCGATGAGAGCCGAACACACCGTGATCGCCATGGGGCGGAACATGCGGCCCTCGAGACCCTCGAGAAGGAAGATCGGGAAATAGACCGCGATGATGATCGCCACGCCGAACAGGATCGGCCGGGCGACCTCATGGGCCGCCCGCAGGATGCGCTCCGGCGGCGTCCCGTTTTTGTCGTGATGCAGGCGGCGCACCGCGTTTTCCATCATCACCACCGCGCCGTCCACGATCATTCCGAAGTCGATCGCGCCGAGACGCAGCAGGTTCGCCGAGACGCCGAAGTAGCGCATACCGATGAACGCGGCGAGCATCGACAGCGGAATCACCGCCGCGACGATCAACGCCGCGCGCGCGTTGCCCAGAAATACGAACAGCACCGCCAGGATCAGCAGGCCGCCCTCGATGAGGTTGTCGCGGACCGTGTGGATGGTAGCGTCGATCACCGAGGATTGGTCGTAGAACGGCGTGATGCGGACCCCTTCCGGCAATCGCAGCGCCGCCAGCCGGGCCTTCACCCGCTCGATCACGCTCTTGCCGTTTTCGCCCTTGAGCATGATCGTCATGCCGGAGACGACCTCGCCCTTTCCGTTCCGGGTCACCGCGCCCTGCCGCGGCATCGGACCCAAGCGGACCGAGGCGATATCGCGTAGCAGCACCGGCGTTCCCCGCCGCGCCAGGATCACGATGCGCTCCAGATCGGCGATCGATTTCGCGCGGCCCAATCCGCGCACGATGTACTGTTCGGAGCCGTGCTCGATGTAGCCGCCTCCGAAGTTTTCGTTGTTGTCGCGAACGCGCTCGTACACGGTCTTCAGCGAAACGTCGTAGCGAAGCAGCGCCTGAGGTTCCACTTCGATGTAATACTGCCGCGTCTCGCCGCCCCACGTGTTTACTTCGTTGACGCCGGCCACGGTGCGGAGGTGGTTCTTGATCTGCCAATCGTGGGTCGTCTTGAGATCCATCGGCGTCATCGCGCCTTCGACGACGTACTGGTAGACCTCGCCGAACGCGGTGGCGACCTGGCCGAGTCGCGGTTGCACGCCCGGCGGCAGGCGGTCGCGCGCCTCGAGCAGCCGCTCATTGAGCACTTGACGCGCGAAATAGGTTGGAACCGAGTCGTCGAAGACGATGGTCACCATCGACAACCCGAGCTTGGAAATGGAGCGGATCTCGAGCGTCTTTGGCAGACCCATGATCGCGGCCTCGATCGGGTAGGTGACCTGCGCCTCCACCTCGGCGGGACTCATCGCCGGGCACTCCGCGATGATCACCGTCTGGTTGTTGGTGAGATCGGGGAACGCGTCGATCGGGACCTCGGCGAGCGATATCATTCCGCCCACGACGAGTCCCACCGTTCCGATCGCCACGAGCCACGGGTTCCGGTAGGCGCCTTCGACAATCGCGCGAAGCAAGCTACTCCTCGTCCAGCGACTTTCGCAGCAACTGCGATTTGAGAATGAACGCGCCCTTCACGGCGACGCGCGCGCCGGGTTCCAGCCCTTGGGCGATCTCCACCATTCCGCCGGTGGAACGTCCGGTCTCGACGGCCACCGCCTCGAAGTGGCCGGGCGAGCGCTCCACGAAGAGCACCGTCTGGCCCTTCACTTCCTGTAGCGCGATCTCGGGCGCGATCATGGCGGATCGAGTGGCGGTGGTTTCAAACTCGGCCGTCGCGTACATCTCGGGCTTCAGAGGACCACCGGAATTCGGCAGTTCCACGCGAGCTTGAATCGTGCGCGTGGCCGGATCGAGTTGCTCGCCGAATTTCGTCAGGCGGCCTGAGAAGACGCGGTCCGGATGCGCTTTCACCGAAACGCGCACCGGCATGCCGATGCGGAGTTTGCCGAGATCCTCTTCGGCGACCGCCGCGATCATCCACAACGACGCCGTGTCGGTGACGACGAACATCTCGGCGCCGGGTTGCATGACGGCGCCAACCGTGGCAGCGCGTCCGAGGATCACTCCGGCGGCAGGCGCCTTCACCGGAATCAGATCCTCCTCGCCATGTTTCTCGCCTTCCTTGTGAGCTTCATCGATCGCGACATCCAGGAAGTCGACCAGATGGGTCTTGGTGCGCTCGACTTCGGCCTAGGCCTGCTTGATTCCTTCCTCGGCTCCGCGCAGTTCGTTCTCGGCGTGGTCGAGTTGTTCCACGGCGGCGGCCTTTAATTCGATCAGCTTCTTCAAGCGGTCGCGGGTCCGCCGCGAGTGGGACTCGAGCGCCTTCCACCGCGCCAGTTCGCTACGAGCTTTCTGATACGACGCGCGGCCTTCGTGCACCTCGTGGCTATGCAGTCTCGCGAGAACCTGTCCCTGCTTGACGATGTCGCCCACGTTGACCAGCACCTGCACGGCGCGGCCGTCGGTCATCGCTCCGACGCGCCACGTGCGATTCTCGTTCAGCGCGATCCGGCCGGTGGCCCGCACGGTCTCCGGCAATGAGCGCCGCGTCACGGCCTCCACGGTCACGCGCGAGGCGGCCATCGCCGCCGCGTCCAACACGACCTCGGTGGAAGGTCCCTTCTCTTCGGCCTTCGCGGCGGGCTTCTCGACGGCCTGCACGGCCTCCGGCGGCTTCTGTCCACAGCCAACCGCCAGCAGCAGCGCCACGGGCAGCATCGATCTCAAGTCAGCGCTCATGGTTCCATCCCCAACGAAACGCGAAGCGCGGTTTCGCTCAGCCTCAAATCCGTGAGAGCCCGCGCGAATGCGATCTGCGACTCCGTCCGCACGCGCTGGGCGTCCAGCAGCCGCAGCAGGTCGGTTCCGCCCGCGCGATAGGCGGCATCGGCGATGCGGTAGGTTTCCGCGGCCGATTCCAGCGTCGGCCGCAGCGTGTCGATCACGTCGCGGCGGCGCATGCGATAGTCCATCCCGGCCGCCTGCACTTCGGCTCGAATCAACGCCTCGGTGGCGGCCAGATTCGAATTCGCCACGCGAATCTCGGCGGCCGACGCGGCGATGTTGCCTTGGTTCCTGTTGGCGAAGGGCAGATCCACCTGAACGCCGCCGATCATCGTGTCGAAGCCCGCGGTGCGCTTGTATCCGAACAGTACGTCGACATTCGGTTTGGCGTTCACCGTCTGCAGCCGTTGATTCGCCATCGCCTGACGCACGGCGGCCTGGGCCAGTCTGATTTCGGCGCGTTCCCGTAACGCCTGTTCGAGTCCGGCGTCCGGCGGACGATCGGCGCGATCCACGGCGTCGGAGAGCGTCACCGGATCGAAGGCGGTCTCGCCCATCTCGCGTTGCAGATGGATGCGGCCGCGCTCGGCGTCGAGATTCGCCAGATTCACCGTCACCGCCATCCGCTGCGCTTCCAGGCGCACGCGGATCAGATCGGCTTCCGCCATGGCGCCTTCGCGCACGCGGACCCGGTGATATTCGACCACGCCCTCGAGCGTCCTGGCGTCGTCGAGCAGCAGTTGGTGCACCCGGCGCGCACCCGCGGCGATCCAGTAGGTGGAAGCCACTCGCGCCGCGATCTGCGTTCGCAGCAAATCGATCTCGTGACCGGACCGGTCCACCGCCGTATCGGCGAGGTCGCGTCTACGCTCGCGCTTGCCGGCGGTCTCGAACGTGTTCTGCAGATAGACGAAATTATCGGTGTCGCGCAGGTAGACGAACGACGGATTCCCGTAGGGGCGCGTGTTCTCGCTTTGCAGAACCAGTCGCGGATTGGGGGCGAGCCCCGCTTGCAGGCGCAGCCCTTCGGCGGCATGCCGCCGCTGGGCGGACGCGGCCAACAGCGGATGGATTTCCAAAGCGCGCTGAATCGCATCCTGGACCGTAAGGGCCGTCTGCGCGGCGCATGGAAATACCACGGCCGCCCAGAAACAGGCGAGCTTCTTCATGTACGCGATATCTTCTCATCGTACATGACACGATTCGCCTCATCGGGGTTACGCGATTCCGCCATCCGCGCCGCCAAAAGGAACGCCTCGCGAAAGGCGGAGTGCGACGCGATGCCCTTGCCCACGATGTCGAACGCCGTGCCATGCGCGGGCGTCGTCACCGGCCAGGGAAGACCGCCGTGAATGGTGACGCCACGATCGAAGCCGAGCAACTTGATCGCGATCTGGCCCTGATCGTGGTACATCGTCACCACGCCGTCGAACTGGCCCTTGCGCGCGGCGAGAAAAACGGTATCGGCGGGGTGCGGACCGCTGGCTCCGATTCCTTCGTCCTTCAACGTCTGGATCGCCGGCGCGATCACGTCGATCTCCTCGCGCCCGAG
>SYLY01000387.1 GCA_005808475.1 Acidobacteriota bacterium | reverse complement strand
CTAAGGAACTCATTCGGCCGCTTCGAGGGGAATGAGCGCGTAACCCATTGATTTGGCTTTGGCGTGGAGCTTCGCCTCTTGTCGTTTCTGATACCGGAGTTGGTCGGCGGCGAACCTGGAGTCGTCGAACTCTTGGCGGGTCGAGATCAGATGAAAAATGATCCGGGCCAGCTTGTGCGCCGCCGCCGTGATCGCTTTCGGTGCGCCGAGCTTGGCTCGCATGCGGCGGTAGAAATCGCCGAGGGCGCTCTTGCTGTGGTGCAAGGATTGGGCGGCCATGCGTAGGGCCAGCGCGGCGCGGCACTTCACCTTACGCGTCGCGACGAAGAGCACCTTCCCACCGCTGATGTCGTTGTCCGGGCACAATCCCATCCACGAAGCGAACGCCGAGGCACTTCGGAATTTGGTGAAATCTGGTCCGATCTCGCCGAGCAGAGTCTGCGCGATGCCGGTGCGGATACCGAGGATCTTGGTGAGGTCAACGCCCCAGACTCGCCGCAACTCTGACCGGAGAATCCCATCCGCGGACTGCTGCTTCTTCGCGATCTCCGGTTCACCCGTTGACGCGGCAGGCGCGGTGGGCGGCTGAAACTCCTCCAAGTGTTGCCGGATCTCCCGGTCGCAAGCGTCGATCAACTTCTGGTAGCCGCGGTAGGCCTCCAGGGATTGACGCAACGTGAACAAGTGTTCATGGCGGTAGTCCCCCACCAGTGATTTCGCAATGACGGCCTCGCTGGCTTTGATCCGTTCGCCGCGCAGTTTGGCCAACTCCAGTGGATCGCGTTGACCTGCCAGGATGGCGTCGACTATGGCCAGTCCCGTTTGCCCCACGATGTCGCTGATAACGTGATGCAGTTGCAGGTTCATTTGGTCCATGGCCTTCTGCATGTGGTTCACGTGCGTTGCCGCCATCCGCACCAGGCTCTCGCGATGCCGTAGCAATGATCGCACCGCGCACACTTCCTGCGCCGGACGGTACGAGGCCTTCAGCAGGCCCACCGAATGTAAGAACTGCAGCCACTGGCAATCGCAAACGTCCGTCCGCCTGCCTGGAACGTTCTTCACGTGCCGCGCATTGACCAGGCACACCTCGAAGCCGCGCTCCTCCAGGATCTGGAATAGCGGAATCCAATACACCCCGGTGGACTCCATCGCCACGGTTTTGATCTTGCATGCCTCGAGCCAATCCGCCAAAACATACAGGTCCTGGGTGAAGGTGGGAAATGAGCGGACATTCTCCGCTGCACGATCCACAGGCACCGCCACGAAGATCTCCGTAGCGCCGATGTCGATGCCCGCGGCGTCTGGCCGCATCACCGGCATTGCCCCATTGTTCGTCTTGCCGCCTTGCTTCCGTTTTCGCGCCATCGCGCCTCCTTTCGGCGAGCAGCCGGCGGCCCGAGTCGCGCAAAACGGGTACTCTCCTAATCGGGATCGCTGCGAGTCAAACTACGGCTCCCAAACGTCACCACTGCCTCGAGCACGAGACCTCGGAATCAGGCTAGCTACCGGGCTTGGCAGCTCCATTGCTCGGCCGACCTTAACTGTCGCCGACGCCCACCAACGCGATCATAGCTCCTGCCCCCCGTTCCTTGCCTGCCATGACCCGTGCAACGGGTCCCCGGGCTAGCTAGTCCTGCGACCTCAGGCCCGGTGGGTACTAGGCTATCCCCCGAACGAGGGCGGAGCGCCACAGGGCGGCGTACTCTCCCACCATGCGCTCGAACGAGTAGACTGTCTCGACTCTCCGCCGATTCGCCTCGCCCGCCGCTAGCCGGGACGCCGGATCGCGGGCCAGAGCGGTCATTGCTCCCGCGTAGGCGGTTTGGCCGCCCGATGCGACGACGAATCCTCGTCCCTGCTCTCCGAGCACCGCCGCGCAATCGCCCACATCGGTGACGATGCAGGGACGGGCGCACGACATTGCCTCTAGCTGCGCGTTCGAAGTCTGCTCGGTGATCGACGACATGCAGAACACATCCATCGCTCGATAGTAGGGCAGGGGATCGGCGGCTCTCCCGGCGAATACGACGCGCCCTGCCGCGCCGGGTTCACGGGCCAGGCTCTCGAGCATGGGCCGGAGCGGTCCGTCGCCAACGACGAGTAGCTTCGACCCGTCGAGGCCCGCCGCGGCAAACGCCGCGATCAGCAGCGGCAGGTTCTTCTCCTCGCGAAGCACGCCGGCGAACCCGAAAACAAGCTCGTCGTCGAGGATTCCCAGTTCGCGCCGCAACACGAAGTTCCTGCCAGGCGTGAAACGATCGGTGCGCACGCCGGTGCGGATGAACTGGAGCTTGGACGGCGAGATGCGGAACTGGGTTCGCGCGATGCCGAGAAGCCTCTCGGAGACCACCACCGTCTTGAAGATCCGGTTCAACAACAGCCGCCGCGTCCATACGCGCCGCGGAATCATCCTCTCGGCCTCGTCGGGCCCGAAACCGCACTCGTTGTGAATGAACGCGCAAGAAGACGCCGGGAGCGCGCCGAGGATCATGTCCGTGGCGCCCCAGTTGTAGGTCACGATCAGATCGGGCCGCCAGTTTCGCGCCACGCGGCGAAGCGCCAACGGCCAGGCGGCGGCATTTCCTCGCGGCGGAGCCGCGAGCATTTCCACGCCGAGCTCCGGATCCAAGCGGACCGACGCCGACACGTCGCCGGTCAGCGACAGTATTCCGTGTTGGAACTCGGAGCCGAGGGCGTTGATCAACGCAACCGTGCGCAATTCCGTTCCCCCCGGGCCGAAGCCGGGAAACACGTGCAGGACCCGCGGAATCATGCCAGCCCGTGGAGCCTGGCGGCTAGTTCGGCAGCCACCCGCGGCCGCTCGAATCGCCGAACCGCTTCCCAGTCGATGCGCGGCAGCGCGGCCGGGTTTCTGGCCGAGTCCACCGCGCGAAGCAACATCGCGCCGATCGCGGCGGGATCGTCGTGCGGCACGCACCAGCCGGTTCCGGTCTCGTCGAGCAAGCGGTCCACCTCGCCACCCTTGGGCGAAAGCGCGAGGACCGGCTTGCCGCTCGCCATGTACTCGAACAACTTGCCCGGAAGGCTGAAGTCGTTGGTCATGGTTAGCAGCAGGTAGTCGGTCTCGGCGACGCGGCGAAGGCCCTCGGCTTGCGGCAGGAACCCGTAGAGCTTGACCTCGCTCTCGCGGCCCTCGAACAGTTTGGTTTCGGTCTCGGCGACGCGGCCGATGAATCGAGTCTGTATCCGCATGCGAACCGCGGCTGGCAGCGCGTCGAGCGCGTCCAAATAATACGCGGGCGACGAGGTCTTGTAGGCGGTGCCGTTGTGGGTCACGATCACCTGGGAACCGCCCGGCGACACGGCTTTGTAGCCCTCGAACAGCGCCGGATCGTAACCGTTGGGCACGAAGGCGAACTTCGACTCCGGTTGCGCCGGGTAGCGCGAGCGGATCTCGGCGAGCGAGGCGCGCGTCACAGCCACCACCAGATCCGAACTCTCGATGGTGCGCCGTTCGATAGCTTCGGCCTTGCGCCGCGTCTCGCCACCGCTCATGAACTCGAAGTCGGTGAGCATGAACCGCAGCCATTCGTCGCGAAAGTCGGTCACCAGCCGGAGCTTGGGGAAGCGGCGCTTCAGTTCGTTGCCCACCAGGAACAGCGAGAATGGCGGCGCGGTGACCATCACCGTGTCGATGCCATGCCGCTCCACGATCGCGGCGGCTTTCCGTATCGCGAACGGCGCCCAAAGCACCTGCGCGTCCGGGCTGAGCCGGTCCTGGATGGCCGACTTGATTCGCGACTTCCATGCCGGCCCGGCGCCGCGAGCGCCGGGTTTCGCGGGGCTTCCGGCTCCGCCGCCACCGAACGCCGCCCAGAGTTTCTTTCGCAGATAAAACGGGGGCTCCGGCGTAAACGCCGTGAACGTCTTGACCGACGGCGGAACCAGCCCGAGCAGGCTGCGATCGTACACCGGCGTCGCCGGGTTCCAACAGCTCAGCACGTGAACGTCGATGCCATGCTGGGGCAAGTACCGGGCAAAGCTGAGCACACGCTGCACCATGATGCCGCCCACCGGCGGGAACACATAGCTGATGATCAACAGCTTGCGATTGGCCACGGCTACCGGTTCGCTTTCGCCCACAGCACGGACTGTTTTCCCAGCAGACCCTTGACCAACCCATAGGCGACGGCGATCTGCCCGAACAGAAAATAGAAAGGCGCGTTCAACGGCGCAAGCGACCACCCGGTCGCCCACCGGATCGACGCCAACCCCGCCAACGCCCCGAAGCCCGCCAACACCAGGCGCGACAGCCACAGGCCGGGCGAAGCCAGCGCGACGGCGAGTATCGCCAGTCCGGTCACCGGCGACAACCAGCGCAACAGCTTGTGGGAAACGAAGACGAACCAAAATCCGGCCGGGCAATTTCCCGGCAGCCCGTTGCCGCGCACCAGGGCCTGGGCCGCGCCCGCCGCGATCCGCACCTTGCGGCGGAACTCCTCGTGAATCGACGCCGGCCCTTGCTCCCAGGCCTTGGCCTCCGGTTCGAACACGGCGCGATACCCCTTGCGGGTGATACTCATGGGAAGCACGAAGTCCTCGATGAGCGTGTCGTTGGGGCACTCCACGAACAGACGCCGGCGAAAGGCGTACATCGCGCCGTCGGCTCCGCACATCGAGTAGATGGCCGAGCCCTTCTCCTGCAGGAACCACTCGACCGAATAGTAGCTTTCTTCGCCCTGCATCAGATCGCCTGTCGTGCCGGTGAGGATCACCTTGCCGGACACGCACCCCACCTTCGGGTCGGAGAAGCGTGTCACCAGCCGGCGGATCGCCTGCTTGTCGTAGATCACGTTGGCGTCCGACAGCGCCACGACCTCCTCCCGCAGCCCGCCGACCACTTCGTTGAGATTGCGAACCTTGCCGCGGCGCTCCGGTCTGTCGATCAACCGCACGCCGCGCGGAACGAACTCGCGCGCGATGGCTCCGGTTCGGTCGGTGGATCCGTCGTTGACCACGTAGACCGTCAACTTGCCCTCCGGATAGTCGAGCGCGAGCGAGTTCTCGAGCTTCTCCCGGATCACCTTCTCCTCGTTCAGCGCGCAGATCACCAGGGCCACCTCGGGCTCGGCTGCTCCGGCCGCCTCCCGCCTGGTTGGCGCCAGCCGCAGGATCAGCGGATACAGCACGAACGGGTGGACGAACAGCAGGATCAGGAGAACCAGAGCGAGCGTGATCATGGGAACAGGCCGATCAACCGGGGACCCAGCAGCTTGGTGACGAACAGCGGCAGCCGCTGCCAGACGGCGATCACCGCCTCGAATTTCGGATTCTTCGGGCTGAAGTTGGGCGGGTCCTTGCGCCGGATCAGCACCACCTCGTAGGGCAGTTCGCGGATCGTGGTTCCCCAGTGCCGCTTGAACTCCCAGGTGCCCGACTCTTTCTTGCTCCGGCCGAAATCGAACTCCTGGAAGCCGTTCTGGCCAGACCACCGAAGGAACTCGAAATACATGAAGTTGTTCGGCGCCAGGTTCAGGAACTCCGGGGCCGACGCCGCGTAGTAGGTGTGCATCGAACCCTTGTAGAGGAAATTGAACGCCGCCGCGGCCACCTTGTCCTCCACCAGGATCTCGCGTAGGTCCACCGCCGCGCCGTAATTGCGCGCCAGCGAATCGAAGAACCGGCGCGGGAAAATCGGGGTCCCCAGCCGCCGGTAGTTGTGGCACATCAGAGCGTAGAAGGTGTCCATCGACGCGGCGGGGCGCGCCGAGAACGGACTTTTGAGAGCCTTGCGGACCATGTTCCGCGTCTTCTTGGAAACGGTCGCCAACAGCTCCTCGTCGGTCATCGGCGATACGTGTTGGACGAAGGTCGCGTAGCGGTCGACCGGTGTCGCGCCGATCCGCTGCTCTTCGCGGCAGTTCCGCAATTCGATGTACTGCGCGCCCCGCTCCTCGCCGAGCCGGCGCGCCTCGGCCCCCAACGCGTCGAGAACCTCGGACGAGTCCGCCAGAATCCCGCCGTAAACGGCGAACGGAGACGAGATCAGCACGCGGCCCGTCATGAAGTTGTCCACCTCGAACAACGGCAGCACGCCCTCGATGCGGCCATCGGTCCCGCGGGCGGCCATGCTCCGGTCGGTGTAACCGAAAACTTCCCGGAGTGTTTTCCCCCAGGCTGTCAGATGGAAGGGCGTGCCCCCGGCATGGGCATCGACATAGCTGTCCCATTCCGCCGAGGCGGCGGTGTTGATTCGCTCAATCCGAATCGGCATGCTCGCGTCCCGTCAAACCGGGTACACCTCCTCCAGCGTGCCGAAGGAGAATTCGGCCAATAGCCGGTCCAACTTCTTCTCCATCGAACCCAATCCCCAGTACGTTCTCATTCGCGACAGTGCCCCCTTCGCCAACCGCGGCTGTCCTGGATCGATCTCCCACGGGTGAAAATACACACAAGCCGGCAATCGTTCCTCGACATTCAATCGGCGGATTCCCGCCGCAGTGTAGGCGTACGGCAACAAACGGAGGTATCCGCCTCCGCCGACGGGCGCGACATGCGACTTCGACAAACGGACCGCGGCGACCGGCACCTCCAGGATCGGCCCCGACGCCGTCTCGATCGTCCGCGCGTCGCGAGGAAACCCGGGGATTCCATAACGGTCGTGGGCGATCGGGTAGATGCTCGAGTCGTGCGTGAAACCGCATTCGACCAGCACCTCGAGCGCCCACATCGAGCGCTTGACCACCGAATACGACGGCGCCCGGTACGCCTTGGGCGTCACGCCGCAGGCGTCGGAGATGGCCTTCACCGCCCGCAGGGTGTCTTGACGGAACTCAGCGGGCGAGAGATCGTAGACCAGGCGGTGAAGATGGCTGTGGCAGGCGATTTCATGTCCGGCAGCGGCGATCTCGCGCACCAGTCCCGGGTAGTTCTCCGCGACCCACCCTAGGATGAAGAACGTTCCCTTGGTCCGGCCCCGCGCGAGCAAATCCAGGCACCGGCGCGTGGAGTCCTCCACGCGAGACGGCAGCGTCTTCCAACGCTCCACTCCCAGCCCTCCGGCGGATTGCACTTCGCTCGGATGGAAGTAGTCCTCGACATCGACGCTAATTACGTTGCGCACCGGCCGCCTCCGCTCCGGCGCGAGCGCGCCGCAAGACGGCAACCGCGCCCTCGAAGACCCAGTAAAAAACCCACAACGTCAACAGGTCCAGCAGTTTGCGGGTACGGCTCATCGCTCGGTTCCATCATAGCAAGGGATCGGCCGCCGGGAGGCGGGAGCTTAATGTGGACCGTTGAATTGGGCCCCCATTTGACCCGATAGTTCCTGGATTCTTGGCGATATATCCGTGAAATTGGAACGTGAATGTTCCCGTTCATACGCGCCCGCTACGGCTCCTTTACTATGTGAGCCCGGGCTTTCCGCTCCGAGTCCTGCCGGGCGTTCACACATAATGTGAATTTATTTGTGCTTTTATTTCTTCGATTTACGAAGATCAACCGCGGCCGCCCGCTCTTGCCCATGGGAGCTTCGAGGCCGGGTGGACGTTCCGCGTCCCCCGAAATCACAGAGGAGGTTTCCAATGGATCCGCGACATCTTTCCGGCTTCCACTCGAGCACCACGGCCATCAGAGCCGTTTTCCTCGGCGCCGCGCTTTTCACCGCCGACGCCCAGACAACCATCGACCTGCGCACGCAGGCCAAGAGCGTCGATTTCTCGGCGGCCGTCACCACCAGACCGATGAAAACGGGCACGTCGCTGCCCACCAACTGCGCGGTGGGCGAGATGTTCTTCAAATCCGACGCCACAGCGGGCGGCAACCTGTACGGCTGCGCCTCGCCCAACGCGTGGACCGCCCAAGCTGGCGGCGGAACGACCGGGAGGACTGGCGTCCTCAACGCCTCGCAGTCGTTCACCAGCGCCACCTCGGTGACATTCGCGCACGGGCTGGGCACCGTCAACGTGTTGGTGCAGTGCTACGACGGAGCCAGCCGCGCCATCGAATATCAATCGCTCACCGTGACCGACAACAACAACGTCTCGGTCCAATTCGCCGCGCCGCAAACGGGGCGTTGCGTGGCCAATGGCGCCGGAGGGTCTGGCGGCGGCTCCGGCGGCGGCGGCGAATCGAATACCGCCTCCAATGTCGGAAACGGCGGCGCGGGGCTGTTCCTCCAAAAATTCGGCGCCGACCTGCAATTCAAGAACGTCAACGCGGCTTCGGGCCGAATCGCGATCACCAATGACGCGGCGAACCGGGAAATCGATATCGACGTGGCCGAGGCGGGCCTGAACCTGTCGGCGCTCGGCGGCGCATTGAGTCCGGCTCAGATCGCCGCATCCGGCAAACAGGGAAACGGCTCCAGGGTCCAGATGTTCGGCGGCGGCGCCGCCGGCGCCCACGACTGCGCAAACTTCGACGCGGCGGGCAATCTGGTGAGCGCCGGGGCCCCGTGTGGGACCGGATCGGGCTCGGGCGGCGGCGAGACCAACACGGCGTCCAACGCCGGTGTGGGCGGGGTCGGGCTGTTCCATCAGAAATCCGGAGCCGATCTCCAGTTCAAGAACCTCAACGCGGCTTCCAGCAGGATTTCGCTGTTCAACGACTCGGCCAATCGCGAAGTCGACATCGATATCGTGACCGGCAATATCGATCTCGCCACGCTCGGCGGGACCGTTGCCACTTCCCAAGTCGCGACCGCGAGCAAGCAGGGCGCCGGATCCAAGTTGCAGACGTTCGGCGGCGGCCCGGTGGCCGCCAACGACTGCGCCAAGTTCGACTCCAGCGGCGGCCTCGTTTCCGCGGGCTCTCCGTGTGGAGCCGGCGGCTCCGGCGGCGGCGATACCATCGCCTCCGATTTCGGCATCGTGATCGTCGAAACCTCGCCCGGCGTCAAGCGCGTCGGCATCGACACCGCGGCTGTCCCGGCTTTTCTGACCGCGACCGCGTCGCTCGACTTCGGAACCATCGTCCAGGACGCGTGCTCCGAGCTAACGCTGCCGTTGCCTGGCGCGGCCACCGGCGACGCCTTGGCGCCAGGCTGGCCGCATACGCTCGACGCCGGCTTGACTGGCGTCATGTTCGTCAGTTCGCAGAATACGGTCACCGTGCGACTGTGCAAGTTCACTGCCGGCGCGGTCGACCCAGCCAATCAGGCCTTCCGGGCCACTCTCGTGAGGAGCTTCTAGCCATGAAATCGATTCTGCTTTTCCTCCCCGTCTGCGCTTTCGCGCAGACCTACATCAACGGCGGGCGCACCGTCGAAGGCGCGATCAACTATTGCGACACCGCGGGCGCGGCCAACGTGTACGCCTGCTCGCTCACTCCCGCCATCGCGGGATATTCCACGGGCGCGGTGTATCATTTCCGCGCGGGCGCGGCCAATACCGGGGCCTCCACTATCAACTTCAACTCGGCCGGCGCGCGCGCGATTCGCAAAAATGGCGACCAGGATCTGGCCGCGGGCGACATCAAGGCGGGTCAAATGGTGGCGGTCGCCTACGACGGTTCGTTCATGCAGATGCTCAGCCAAACCGGCGCAGCGGCGGCCGGCGGCGGTGGAGCCGCCCCGACGGTGATCTCCACAACCGGACAGGGGTACTGGTCACCCTTCGGCGACGGCGCCGGGACCTTTGTCATTCCGAATCTCAACGACCGCGATCTACGGCTCTGGCAGGTGGTGCTACCCTACAAGGCGGTTTTCGGCAAAGTAGTCGTCCACGTCACCACTCCCAGCGGAGCTTCGTGCTCCGGGGGAACCTGCGGCTTGGTGGTTGGCCTCTACAACGCCTCTTGCGGCGCCTTGATGGCATCGGGACGCGCCACCAGCGGCGGGAGTCCGGACATCGCCACTTCCGGCGTCAAGGCGATCGCCCTGTCGAGCGCCGTGACGCTCGATCCGGGCCCTTATTATCTCGGAGTCGCCTCCGATAGCGCCTTTCTGGCGCTGACCGCGAAGGACATCCACGGATCGTTCATGGGACTCGCCAACGCGTCCGCAACTCGATTCGGCGTGGGCGCCAATCCGGCCTCCGGAAATGGCGGCGGACTCACTCTGCCGTCCTCCTGCGGAGCGATCAACGTGGCCGGCCAACAGGCTCCGGTCTTGAATCTTTGGGAGCGATAGCCATGAAATACCTCGCCATCTTCAGCCTTGCCTCGGCGGCCGGCTTGGGGCTCGACAACGCAGCGCGCATCACCGACCGGACCGGAGCGTCTCAGACCGGCCGTCCATTCACGCTGGCCTGGGTTTTCGCCGAGAACGAGATCTGCGACTTTCCCCGGCCCTTCGTGGACGGCGCCGCGGTCGCGGTCTGGCAATCCGACAACATCAACCGGTGGCCCGCTTCCGCGGTGTGTCCGGGCGGATCGGTCAAGCGCGCCGACATCAGTTTCCGCGCATCGTTGGCGGCCAATGGCGTGATTACCGTCGACTTCCGGAACCACGCCGGTCCGTGCTCGGCCGGAAGCCGCGCGGCTTGCGACGCGGCCTCGCTCGATCAGGCCGGTATGCTTGCGTTCAACGGCGGTACGTGGAGCACCTCGCTACGAGTGACCGCGAATCCGGTGGGCGCCACCACGCAGCGCATCTTCGATCCGAAGGCTACACTCGCGGCGGGCCGATGGCGGTACCACCTTCGCGGGCCGGCCGTTACACGCGTGATCGCCGGCGACACGACTCGCACCCGCGCCGACGACTTCGGATTCAAGGAGAAGCGGGTGACGCGTCTCATCGTGCCCCTTGGCGGCGCCGAGACTCAGATTCCGGTGGAGAATGCGTCCGATCTCGCCGCGCTAGCCAAGCCGTTCGAGGTGGAGATCGACGGAGAGAACATCTCCATCTGCCACGTCGACGGCAACACGCTGTACGTGGGCCTTACGGCCGGAACATCCTCGTCTTGCCAGAATCCGGCCGGCCGCGGGCGGAACGGAACCGCCGCGGCAGGACACAGTTCGGGGGCGCACGGGAACTTCGTCCGCACAGCCGCGGGACTCCGGTTGGCGAACGATCTGGTCTCGGGCACCGCAACCACGCTGACCTTGACCGACGCGGCGTCGATCGGAGCGCCCACCGTGCTGCTGGTCGGGGGCGAGCAGATTCGCGTATGCGCGAAGACAGGCAACACACTCGTGGCAGGCGTGGGTTCCTGGGGGTGTGCTCCCAGCTCGCTGGCGCGTTCCTACCGGGGAACCAACCCAGGCTTCGGAAACGGGACTCACTACTGGCCCGCCGGAACCTCGGCCGCGGCTCTCGATTCGTTGACCGACCGCTGGGTGGACGCGCCCGAGGACCGGTACAAATCGCTCCATCCGGAGGCGGTTCTCACTTTCTACGCGGGATGGTCCGGCGTGGGCGTTACGTTCCACCTGAATAACTACTGGACGGACCGCATGCAGGACCAGGTGTATGACATCGAAGTGCTCGCCGGAGGAGCGGCGGTCTACAGCCGGAGCGAGGTGAAGCAAATTCCACGGACGCGGCTCCGCTTTCCCGTGTGGAACGCGTCCGACCTCGCTTATTGGGCCGGAGCGGCTCCGGGGGAAGTGCGCTACGACTTCAACCACAAATACAAGAAGCACGCCGGGCTCGTCCCGCACGATCCCCACGTCACACTATCCACGCAGGCGATCGCGAACGAGCTTACGGTAAACACTTCGACCAGCGCGGTCCTCGAACCGGCCTGGAACAACTCCGATCAATGCCATCCCGACACTTATGCGGTCTTGACGGGGACGTGGCATACCGTGAAAGGGCCAGTTACCAGGAACATCCCGGACGTGGGCGGGCGGCCCGACATCGGCCTGTTCACCCGTTGGGCGGGAACCTCGATCCTGTCTTGGGCCAGTACTCTGCCGGACTCGCACCGGCTCAACGAGGTGATGATGGCATTGGGCGTCTGTTCGGGCTCGTTGCCGTTTCACTACATCGAGGGCAATACCGGGCGTAAGTTCTGCAACGGCGGCGGCTATACCGCCGACCCCGGCGACAAGAGCTGCGCCGGATCGAACCGGGACGTGGACGAATTCGGCCTTCCCGCGTCGATCGACGCCAGGCCGACGGCGGTGCCGATGAACCAGGTCAACTCGGCGGCGGCCGACCGCTATGCGCCGGTGGGGAACTCCACCAACAATGGGTTCGCGTTCTCCACCGGCACGATCAGCCACATGCCGGCGCTCGCGTTTCTTCCGTTCGTCACGACCGGCGACTATTTCTTCGAGCAGGAGCTGATCCATCTTGCCTCCTTCGTAACAGCCAATGGATCGGAATTCCCCGATTACTATGTCACGCCGGGGACCGAGCGCGCGCAACAGCGCCGGACCGATTGGGGCTTTCTGGGTTGGCGCGACGGCATTCGCAGCCGCGCCTGGGGATTCCGGGATCTTGCCTTTGGGGCATGGGCGGCCGCGGACGGCTCGCCCACGCGCGAGTACCTGGCGGCGAAGCTCAACCGCAACCTCGCCATGGACGAGGGCAAATACTCGGTCACCAACGGGGCATTCCACCAACCGTGCCCGGTCCCGTTGGCCAACCAGTACGACTACACGCCGTGGTGCTTCGGATACACATACAAGGGAATGGAGTCGGATCTGAGCACCACCTATCCCTCGGAAATCGGTAGGGGATGGGCGGTCGACGGCGACATCGATCCCCAGTACGCGTTCAGCTCGGAATCGGCATGGATGCGAGCATACTATTACACCGCGCTCGGCCAAATGGAAAACCTGGGCTTCGGGCAGACGCGGCCCGTTCGAACCGCGTTCATGAAGGGCTTGCTCGACCGGATCAAGCATCCCGATTACAATCCCTTCCTGCTCGGCCTTTACCGGGAGCCGGCGACGCCTTGCCTGCCGGAAGGAACCGCCCAACCGGGCGGATGCCCATCCCAGGCGACGAACGCCGGCCAGCAATGGGCATTCAGCTCCTACGCGCGGCTCAAGCAGGCCTTCAACCCGGCGGCTCAGGCGGTGAACGGGTTCAACAACGACGCGGATGTACAATCGGGCTACTCGCAATTGGCTCGCGCGGCGGCTAGCTGGCTGCCCGATGGCGTTGGCACCCCGAGGGGATCGGGCGTGGCGGCGTGGGACTGGATAGACGGCAACGTCAAATATCAGAATTACTATGCCGAGAATCCGCATTGGGCTTTCATTCCGCGCGGCAAAACCGCGAACCTTCGAATCGAGTCCGGCGATACGCAACTTCGTTTCCTGGGATCGGCGTTTTGGGGAGCCTCGTGCCGGCTGGCAGTGGCGGCGGCGCCGTTCGATTCCTGGGACGACAGCGCCGATCCGGCGCTACCGGCCTACGGCCGTGTGTTCGACCACGTGGTGACGGGGTTGAATCCGGGAACCAGTTATCACTGGCGGATCTCCTGCGGACCACTCGGCGGATTGACGCGATCGAACGGAGTCGTCTCGACGCTGCCGCCGGCCGGCGCGGCGGCGGCGGCGCCCATCCGGCTGGTCCCACCACCGGGCCGCGGCGTAACCGAGGCATTGGTGGACTACGGCGGGACGGAATCGCTCGGCAGTTCGATCTCGGCGCCGTGCTCGTCCGGATGCACCACACTGCTTCCCACCAATCGCGGACGAGCCCTGTACTACAGGGTGGCCTTCCGCGACGCAGGTGGCGGGCAGGTCGCGCGCGGAGCGATCATGAAGGTGATGACTCCGGCGGATTGAGGCCGCGCGCGGATGGGTGGGGAGCCTCTGCTAGAATCGCTAAAGTGCAAGGGCTCCTCACCTCGGCTCCGCGCCTGGTTATCCTGCTGATCTCGGCCCTCTGCCTCGGGCTGCTACCGTCGCGGGTGGCGGGAAGCAGCCCGCTGGCAGTCGTCCTGGTCGGAGCCGCCCTCTTTGCCGCCGCTTGGCGGCTAGCCCGTCATGAGGGCGGACGGCTCGAGGCCGGCCGCGCTTGGCTGGCCAGGAACGCACACAGTGCCGGACTTTGCTCGATCGGCATCGGACTGGCCCTGCGGCTGGCATGGGTTCTGGCGGTCCCCCCTCGGCAAGTATCGGATTTTCACGAATACTGGGGCACGGCGGTCAATCTCCTGCGCGACGGCGCTTACTGGGTCGGCGGACCGGACGGCATGGGAAGGTGGTATGCCTACCGGCCTCCGGGCGCCGCGGCGGTGTTGGCGGCCGGAATGGCGGTTTTCGGCGAATGGACCTATCTGCCCGCCCTGATCAACTCGATTTGCTTCGCCGTTGCGGCAGCGGCCTTGTTACGTACCGGAGAGTGCATCGGAGAGCGCGAGGCCGGCGCCGCCGCTTGCGCCGGCCTCGCCCTTTGGCCGACCGGCATCGCCTACACCGGCATGGCGGCATCGGAGCCGCTCTTCCTGGCCCTGATCAGCGCCTCGTTATGGCTGATCTCGCGGCAGCCAGCGGCGGGAGTGTCCGGACTACTGGGAGGAGTCCTCAACGGGCTGGCGGTCTTGGTGCGGCCGACCGTGCTCCCCATGCCGGCTATCTGGCTGCTTTCCCGATGGCGGGACCGGTCCGGCGCGACTCTGGTCCGCCTTGCGCCGTGGCTCGCGCTGGCGTCGCTCGGAATGGCCGCCGCCGTCGGCCCGTGGATGTACCGCAACTACCGGCTCTTGGGAAAGGCCGTGGTATCGACGAACATGGGCGCGAATCTTTACTTGAGCAACAACCCGGACGCCTCGCCCGATTACAACGAAACCTGGGTTCGTGCGGTCTACAAGGAGGTCGGCTACGACGAGTTGCGCCACGACGAACTTGCCGCGGCGCGGGCCAAGGAATGGATTCTCGCAAACCCGCAAGCCTTCCTCCGTCTAACGATCCAGAAGCTGCCGGTATTCGTCGGGGACGACGGCTCCGGCGTCTACTGGTCGCTACGCGTTCCGTACGATTACCAGGGAAAGCTGTACGGCCTTCTGCTGGCAATCAGCCAAGCATGGTGGGGGTTGGTGTGGCTGCTGGTGGCGGCTGGGGCCCTGCGCCGTCCCTCGGCCTTCTCCATCGGCGCGGTACGGATTGCCGCCTGGACGGTCGCAATGTTTCTATTCACCGGGCTGCCATTCGGCGTCCAGCCCCGCTACCATTTGCCGATGGTCCCCTACGCCCTGCTGGTTTGCGGCTTGTTCTTTTCGAGGCGGGACGAGTTGAATGGACGCCGCCAACCCTTGGGTATGGGCCCGGTGAGCTGAACATCGGCGTCCCGAAGCACCCGCGCGGGACCCACCATCGCAACTGGCTGCCAAGTCGACACGGGCAGGCCGGCCGGCGCCGCTTCCCTGACCTTGATTTCTCCCGCCGCCTGTTTGGCCGCGAACGGGAGCAGTTCAGTCTGCTCCACGATGTACCAGCACCCACAGCACATGATCAGGTAGTAGTAGAAATCGTAGTCGGTCCTCGACGCGAAGATGCTGCAGAAGGAGTACGCTATCAGCGCCACTTGCATCATGATCGGTATCGCCTCCTTCCCTTGTCCTGGGAATAGGCGCCGCATCCTCCCGGCCGATCTCCCCAGCCAGATGATGGAACCGAACAGTTGCACCAACAGGATCGCCAAGGCAAACGTGCCGGAGTCGACCGCCATCTGCAGATAGTTATTGTGCACCACGTGCTTGCGGAGGTTGGCGTGGCCGAGGTATGGTCCGCTCATCCGGATCCAGTTCTCGGTGCCGAATCCGACGCCGAACAGTGGGTAGTCCTTCCACATATTGACAGCCGCCCTCGCATAGGCCATGCGCTGATGGGCCGAGCCCTCCTGATCCGGATTCTCGAGCGTCTTCATGCGCTTGTAGAACGTGTCTTGCACCAGGATCACCGCCGGAGCGCTCAGGGCCAGCACCACGCCGAGAGTGAGAAGCTTGTACTTGGATCGCGCCGCGATGCAGAGATAGACCAGCACCAAGGTGAGCGCGGCGGCGCGCGAGTGGCTCATCACGATCGCGGCGATCGTGAGGAAGCACACCAGGATCATGCCCGCCCGAATCCACTGCCGCTCCACCATTCCGCGCGCATACCAGATCATCGGCAATGCCATGACCAGCGCCATGGCCAAAGTGTTGTTGTCCGACATGAACCCGCCGTATCCCTCGGAGATGTGGATGCCGCCATGACGCAGTCCAAAGATCCCGTATTTGAAGCCGACGAATCCCAGGCATCCCACTATGACCAACATCAACTTCCGGAACTCGGCTTCGGTCTGCACGTACAGGGGAATCAACAGACCCATCACCATGACCTTGGCGTAACGGAAGTAGATGTCCCAACAGAGCGATGGATTCGGCGACGCCACGCACGACAGAATCAGAGGGATCTGAAGGAGCACCAGCGACAGCACGAACGGGTTCTTCAGAAAGTGCTGAAAGTTCGGGATGTAGCGCCACACGCCCAGCAGAGTCACGATGGCGATGGTGATCGAGTGCGGATACATGCCCTCCGACCATGCCAGGACGTCCGGGCGCATGAGCGAATACCAGACGTAGCCGTAGAGCGCGATCATGGGATTCACCAATCCGACCGAGCAAATCCCAAGGACGATCAGGTGAAGAAACAGGAGACGCATACCGGGTCTACCCTATCGTATCAGGCCCGGCGAGCACCGCATCCCCCTTTTCGGGGCATTGTTCCAGTACCCCGTTCCGGCCGGTTCCAGGATCTCCGATGATCCGCGCGAGCGCCATGGCTTGCCGTTGCCCGTCGAACGTATTCCAAAACCACTCATTGGCTTGACTCGGCCTGCGCCCGCGGCCGATGAACTCGCCGACGATCCGGTCCACATCCGCCGGCGCCGCTTCCCGGTGGATCAGAGCGCAGTCGATTCCCGCTTTTCGAAGGATGTGCGCGAGAGGCGAGCCGGCGCTGGTGAAAGCCAGGATCGGCCTCCCCGTGCGCGCGTAGTCGAACAGCTTGGCCGGCACCTGCACGCTGGTTTCCCGATCATTGATATCGAGCATCAAGAGCATGTCGGCGGCCGCCATGCCCGCGTTGGCGAGGGCCTGCGGCACCGCCCTGTCCGTCATGGCCACGATTCCTCGCGTCGACAGCCGCGCGACGACGTCCCGGCAACCAGCCGCCGCCGCGTCGTCCACCGGCCCGGTAAGCTCGACCCGGGTCGCGGCCGGATCGAGGCCTCCGGCGGCGAACAGCCGCTCGAGCGACTCGAGGAAAAGTCCGGGATGCCGTCCGCCGTATAGCGTGCCCACATGGGCGATCGTCAGCACTGGCGAGGTTCCACGCGGCGCTGGCTCGAGCGGCGACTCCGGATCGAAGCCATTCCAAATCACGTGAAGCTTGGCGGCGAATTCCGGGTAGCGGTTCTTCCAGATGCCCGCCGCGGCATCGGTGTTGGCCACCACCACCGATGCGCTCTTAAAGATCGCGCGTTCCATCCGCCAGTCGTAGTTGAACAGCCACTTCCTGGTGCGAAACGGATTGTCCACGTGCGGATCGCGATAGTCGGCGATCCACCGGACACCGTGCTTTCGCGCCAGCCACAGTCCCGCCGCGTGCGTCGCAACCGGAGGGAAGGTGGAAATCACGGCCGCCACGCGGCCCGTCTCCAGAAGCTCCTCCACCTTGGCCACCGCGTGGGGAACCCACGGAAGCTCGTCGTTATAGGGCAGCGCGAACCGCTGCGCCAGTCGCAGCAGTTCGGACTGGATGGCCACCACGCGCCTTCGGCTCGCCGCCGGAACCCGATGGACGAACTCGGCCGGCTCGAGGTCGGGCCGGGCGCAGACGGCGTGCGTCTCGAAACCGGCGCGGCGCAGGTACTTGAAGAACCGGAATGGCCTCTGAGCGCCGGTGATGTTCTCCGGCGGAAAGGCGTGAGCGAGTATGGGAACGATTGAGGCCATCGGATCGCGCCCGGCTTACCTCTTCCGCGGCCGCGACACCGCCACTGGAGTAGCAGCCGCCTTCTTGCGGTAAGCCGCCAGCGGCGCGGCGATTTCGCGAGGGACCAGGGCCCACATCGGATTCTCGTCGAAAGACGACGGGTTGATCTTGCCGTTGAGCCAATCCCAAGCCTCCCGGCCGCTCATGTTGCCGGGGCTGAACGGATACAAATAACTCGCCGCCGCGCGGGCGACAATGGCGTAACCGTGTTCCGGGTCGGCGTCGTGCCCGCCCTGAAAGGCGGTGGGATTGTTCACCTTGAACGCACGGCGCATGTCGGCCCAAGTTGTGATGTAGGCGCCCGGCTCGCAGACGTACTGGTTCTTGGCCGGGTCCAGTTTCGGCGCGCAGACGACTCCCGGGGTTTGGTAGGCCGCCACCAGATATGGGTTGTAGGCGGGGTCGCGCAGTTGCGGCAGCAGCCGCCGCGTCATCGACTGCGCATGCAGCTCGGCCAGTTGCTTGAAGCCGAGTTCCAGCAGGTGCCCGACGACGATCTGATTATAGTAAACCATCCACTCCGAAGCGCCCGAGTACACCACCAGCGCTCCACCCGGAACCGTCGTCGAGGGCGGGCTCTTGGGAAAATCCTCCTGAGTCCACATGTTGCTGGTCGCGTACGGCCCCCCGATTGGTTCGTAAATCATGAGGGGGTTGCTTTGGTTGCCGCCGGCGACGTTGCGGCCCCAACACCATGGCGTGGTGCGAAGCGGGTTGAACGCGCCGGCTGGACAAGGCTCGTGGAAGGCTCCGTTGCGGAGATCGAACGCGCCTTCCCAGATCGCGACATGGTTGTTCAGCTTGCGCGTGTAGTATTCCCTTTCGGGCGAGCCGGACGGACTCATCGCCGCCGCGTGGCCGATAGCCCGCAACGCCCAGGCGCGGCCGCGGACCTCGGACGGTACCCAACCGAGCTCGGCATTGCGGCAATAGGAGCATGCCGGGTCGGGGCTGCCGGTGGCAAGGGTGAACGACGCCCAGAAATATAACTCCTCGAGGAAATACCAGTCGCCCGTGATCAAATACGGCACATAGGCGAAGCTCGACTGGTGAGGAACGTCGTAACTCCATCCGTTCAGGCTGGACGCGCCCGAATATTGCATCCGGTCCTCGGCGCGCGCCTCCGGCAGCGTGTTGACGAGCGTGTTGACCGTGGGCCTGGCGTCGAGCGACAACGGCCTTCCCAACGCGTCGGGCGACGGGCCGGCGCAACTCTTGGCGCAGTACGAACGCCCGGGAAGCGACTCCCTGAAGTGGATCGGGACGTGGGCGCCGGCCGCAGCGTTGCCGAGCATCACCTTCTCGAGTTCAGGGTCGAAAGTATACAGGTACCGCAGATACCACCGCGGCACGTAGGCGATGTCGGGGCGGCCTCCGGGCGCGGGAAAATACTTCTGCCACTGCGCCGAACCCATGATGTCGCCCCGGTCGGACGCCAGAAACGCCCGCACTTCCTCGTCAATTCCCTTGCGGCCGACCGTGCGCGTCAAATCGTAGCTCGGCAGGGCCCTGGAATACACCAAGTGAGCCAGGTTGTAATCGATCGAGACCCCGCCTGGCTCGCGCCCGCTCCAGAAGGTCTTCCTCCACCGGGAGCCGGGCGCGTGGGGCACCCGGGCCGGTTCGCCGATGTACTCGGGCGGGTCGTTCCGGGCCAGGTGCATGTTGTACGCTTGATACTGCAGGCGGGTCGTCGAGACGTTCTCGACGACATACTCTACCTTGACGCCGTCCCAACCACGGTAAAAGGTCAAGACGAACACCGGGTGAAGCGATCTGTGCCGGTCCTCGACGGCCTTGCGCCATCCCGATTCGGGAACGATGTCGAGATAGACGCGGTGTTCCTTCACCTGAGTCCCTTCCCTGCCCCTTCCATTGGCGCATATGGTCGCGGTCAGCCCTTGGACGCCGCAAACGCCGATCAGCTCGCCGTTGATCGAAACCCGCAGCGGAGGTTTCCAGGTGGCGATGTGGGTGGCGTAGTCCGGGTAGACCTGGAAACTCGTCGAATTGCGGACGATCTCGGTGCTGTTGCGCACCGATTCGAAGGGCGAACTCCAGCCGAAATCGAACGCGGACGCCGCGGACTTATCCTCCACGATGACTTGCGTCGCCACCGGACCCCGCAGCCAGTACCGGACCCCGGTATCGGACTCACGCCCGTTCCAACGCGACAGGATGTCCTTGGCATTCACGTAGGCCGGCTCGGAACGATCCTCCACGGCGGCTCCGGCGGCGATTCCCGCTCCCCACTTGCCCTCGACAAACTGCAGCATCTCCTCGCGTGACAGGCCGCCCTCGGCCGGGCGCTCCTGATTGACGAACGATACCCGGAGCCGCCCCTCGGCCGGAACGGAAGCCCGGAAGCTCACCATCGAATGCTGGACGCTGCCGTCGTCCCACCGCGTCTTGACGTCGCACTGGGACTCCACCGGCGTGTCGCCCACCACCGCCGCCGGGCATTCCTTGATCTCACCGCGGGCGAAAAACCGCGAAATCGTGAACGGCCGGTTCTCCTGCGCCGCGCCCGTCGAGCTTTGAATCCAGATGTCGTTCGGTACGGCGGCGCCGGCGGCTTGCGCGGCCGCCAGAGCCGTTAGGGCCAGACTCGATGGCGAGTAGGCCTTCGCCGGTGGCTTGGTTTGCGACGGGGACGCGCAACAGGTGAGCAGGATCGACGTCAACAGCGTGAACGCGCGCATGGTTCGGTACTCCTTGGAAATTGACCATTCATGTTCGAGCCGCCGACTGTCCGAACCGGGACTTCAACGCGGCCGTTTCCTCCGGATCGAGGAACCGCAGAGCGTACAATAGCGCCGGAAAGGCAAGACAAAGGGTGGCGGCGAACGCCAACCGCGCCGGTTGCGAGAAAAAAGGCTGATTGAGGTGGATCGCCGACAGGATTGCGGCGGCCACCCCTAGTTTGCCCAAACGCGCCCATTCCAGTGTAAACGGAAACACCTTCCGGGCGCGCCAATACGCGGTGGCCAGCAGAACGGTGAATCCGGCAAGCGTCGCTTCCACCGCCCCCCACACCTGATGGATGGGAATCAATATCATGTACGCGGCCAGGCAAACGCAAGCGGCCACGACATTCACCAAAGCGTCGGAATCGGTGTCCTTCCGCAGGTAAAGTACGCTGCGGAAGAAGTCGGCCGCGGCGCGAATCCAATACGCCAGCACGATCCAGGGAACATACTTCACCGCGGAGTGGTAGTCGGGACCGACCCACATCAGGATCGCCGGGCCCGAGCCCGCCCAGGTGGCAAACGACAGGAACGTCATCGCGGCGGCGAAATGGGTGAACACCCGCACCAGCACCCGGTTGCCGTTGTCGCCCTTCACCTGCTCGTACACCTGGGAACTCCAATACATATTGAACCCCGTTTGCACCAGCGAAACCATCATTCCGACCTTGTAGGAGAAGCCGTAGACGCCGAACTCGGCCGGATCGGCGTACTTGAGCAGAAAGTAGCGGTCTCCGAAATTCAGGGCGAACATCGCCAGACCGGAAATCCCCACGGGCGCGGCGAAGCGGCAAATGGAGAGGAACAGCCGCCCGCTGAACCGGGATTCGCTCCGCAGCACTCCCGCCACGGCCATGGGAACCCCCACGCAGGCCGCGCCGGCGAGCGATCCCCAAAGCAGCGCCACATAGCCGGTCCGGTATCCGAGCAGCAACACCAGCGTCACACTCACCGCCAGCGCAAGGTGGACCACGCTCAAGCCAAGATAAAGCGTGGACCGGTCCTCGGCCCGGATCCATCCCCAGGCGACCTCGAGCAGCATCTGCGCGCCAAACGTCGCGAATACGATCCGCAACTGGCCGGTGTAGTCCGGGCTGGCGAAAAGGGTCTGGCCGATCCATGGCGCGGCCACGAATCCAACCGCCGCGCCAGCCGCTCCGATGACCGCCGCTCCGATCATCATCGTGCTGACGACCTGCCGTTTGCCCGCCGGCCCGTCGGCGTGAGTATAGAAGTACGCGATCGCGCTGGCAAACCGCGCGCCGGCGATGATTGAAAACAGCGTCAGCGTCGTGTCGAGGACCTCGAGGATCCGGTAGTCGGCGGGCGGAATCAGCCGCGTGTAAACCGGGATGAGAACCAACGAGGCCAGGCGCGATACCACCACGGCGAGCGTATAGACTCCCGCCGAACGGATCATCCCCAGGAATCGCGCCGAATCGCTCAAGACGGCAAGTCCTTCAACGCGCCGCCAAGCTCTCCGCCAGTTCGGCGCGCCCGGCCGGAGACCCGTGGTGGGCTCTCCAACACGCCAGCATCAGCAGGTACCAGAGCTTGGTCGAATTGTCGAGCAGTCCCCCCTGGTGCTGCTGCCACAACCGGCGGGCTTCCCCGAAGTCGATGAGTTCGCTCATTGCCGGGCGGAACACCACCGATTCGAACGTGGGCCGCAGGCTGGTGCGCATCCACTCGGCCATCGGCACGATGAAGCCTTGCTTGCGGCGATTGGTGGTCCGCTCGGGCAGGTAGCGCGACAGCGCCTTCTTGAACACGAGCTTGCCGTTGGCGCCGCGAACCTTGTAGGACGCCGGCAAGGAGCCCGCCACCTCCCCCAGCCGGTAGTCGAGCCATGGCGCCCGCGCCTCGAGCGAGTACGCCATGCTGGCGCGGTCCATCTTCACGAGGATGTCACCGGGAAGGTACGTCTTGATGTCTACTGCCTGCAATTGTTCGAGCGCCGGTAGATGCTCGAGTCCGTGGAAGTGCTTCCGGAACGGCTCGCGGGGAGAATACCCGGCCAGATCCCGGCGCAACTCCGGCGACAGGATCGCGTCGAGGGCGCCGTCTCGAAACGCGGTCACCGATGTGTAGTAGCCGTCGGCCACTTCCTGCGAGACACACGTCAGCATCGATTTGAAACGCAGCGGCCGCGGCAGGAAATCGGTCCGCGGCCAAACCCCCGCCGCCGCCGCGATCGCCGAGTGGCGGAACCAATCGGGAAACGCGCGCCGCAGCCTGTCCTCCAGCACTCCGAGCTGATAGCGGTCGTAGCCACCGAACAGCTCGTCGGCGCCGTCGCCCGACAACGCGACGGTGACGTACTGTCGCGTCATGCGGCACAGGTAGAGCGTCGGAATGGCCGACGAATCGCCGAAAGGCTCGTCGTAATGCTCCACCAGGGTTCCGAGCATCTCCTGGATCGACGGCGTCACGACCTGCTCGCGGTGCTCGGTCTTGTACCGCTCGACGACAAGCCGGGCGTATTCCAATTCGTCGACCGCTTTATTGGTGAACCCGATCGAGAACGACTTCACGCGGCCGCCCGCATGCTCCGACATCAGGCCGACCACGGCGCTCGAATCCACTCCCCCGCTCAGAAACGCGCCGAGCGGCACCTCGCTCATCAACCGGCTGCGCACCGCGTCAACCGCCAACTCATGGATCTCGGCTGCCTTATCCTCGAACGTGGTCTTTTCGTCGGGCGCGAACCGCAGCTCCCAATATCTCCGAAGCCGGACTCCGTCCCGTGTCGCGAGCAAGCTGTGCGCGGGCGGCAGCTTCCTGACGCCCCCGTAGATCGTCCCCGGATCGGGAACGTATCCGAAGGCGAGAAAGTCGGCCACCGCGCGCGGATCCACCGGCGCGTCGAAACCCGGCATCGCGGTGAGCGCCTTCAGTTCGGAGGCGAACGCCACGCGCGCGCCGGCGATCCGTTCGGAATAGTAGAGCGGCTTTTTCCCGAACCGGTCGCGGGCGAGAAACAGCTCTTGTTTGGCCCGGTCCCAGATGGCAAAGGCGAACATGCCGTTCAGATATTCCGGGAGCCGCTCGCCCACCTCCTCGTACAGGTGAACCAGCACTTCGGTGTCGCTATGGGTGGTAAACCGGTGACCCTTACGGATCAGATCGTCGCGCAGGGGCCCGAAATTGTAGATCTCGCCATTGAACACGACATGAAGCCGACCGTCCTCGTTGGCTTGCGGCTGAGCGCCGCCGGACACGTCGATGATGCTGAGTCTGCGGTGACCGAGCGCGCAACGGCCGTCGGTGTAGGACCCGTAGGCGTCCGGACCACGGTGCACGATACGATCGCACATCCGGCGCAGCAACGCGGCGTCGGGGGCCGCGCCATCGGCCGACACGTATCCAGCGATTCCACACATGATCTAAATAAGGCTCTCCCGCCTGAATCGGCGGATTCACCTCTTCAGTTTAACCGTAGTACCCGGCGGCGCCTGGTTCCATCGGAGACAGGAAGGGCAGAACCGCTTGGGATGCCCTCTTGCGCAACAGCCATTTCTCGTACGACGGCGCTTCCTTGCGGGCGATCTGATGGACGATCATCTCGTCGATTTCCTGGAGCCGGACATCCGGCGGCAGCTTATCGAAACGCTCGTCGTGCCGGAACTGCTCGGACTTTTCCCGCCGCCACGCCTGCCTGGTGGCTTCCGGGGTGTCCTGAAAAATGGCCGCCGCCAACTGCTGCCTCGCCTTCTCGTATTCGAGGATCAGCGTCCGCTCCTCCACTTCCTCCTGCTGCCGCAACGCGGCCTCCTCGCGCTGGCCGAACCGCGTCCGCCAATGCGCGGCGGTGTCCTCGTCGACCAGCCTCGGTCTCGCTTCGGCGTCGCGCGCGATTTTGACGAGCAACCCGGGGAGGTTCTTCATCGTCTGTCCGGCCTTTCGCTTTTGCCGGCACACCTCGAGGGCGATTTCGCACCAATCGAGGGCCTGCGTGCACTCGACGCTTGGCCCGGCGTCGAGCGCCTGGCGGATCGTGGCGGCCGCCACGTGATGCAGCACTTCCTCCGACTTCATCTCCTCGAGAAGCCGCGCGGCCCGCGACAACTGATACTGCTCGCGGCGGTTGACGAACCGCTGGCAGTATTCGGTCGCGTTCTTGCCGGCGATTCCCGCCTTCTCGAGCTGCGCCTGCGCCCAAGCCCGCGCCTCCTCCGAACTGGTCACCGCGCCGCCGAGAGCGAGCGATTTACGCTCGGGCACATAGCTCGGGTGCCGGTGGAGCGCCAGTTTCCAATGCCCGGCGGCCACGACGTGGTAGGAGCCGAGGACTTGAATCCGCATCAATTGCTCGAACGCTGGCTCCAGCGTCTGCATCAATCGCGAAAGGTAGTACGGCGGAGTAAGGATGCCCAGGTGTTCGGTGGCAAGCTTGCGCGCGTCGATCACCACCAGATCGGTCTTCTCGAACGCCACCGCCAGGAAGCGGTACAAGTGCTTGGCCGTAATTCCGTCGAGTTCCATGTAGCGGCCGGCGTCGAGCAGGCGGAAGAAGCCGCTGTCCATCGACTGGATCAATTTGTCGGTCCAGGTCACCGTGCCCGTGCACCGGCCGCTGGCGCGGTCGAGCGAAAAACTGGCCTCCTGGAAGACGTTGAGCCACTTTACCTCTTCGTGGTGGTCGGTGGCGGTGAGAGCGCGGAACCGCAGCGGGATGAACCGGTCCATGGCGAGTTTCAGCCGCTGGTAGAATTTGCCATGCACGTTGCGGATGTTGAGGATTTTGGCGATCTCGCGCCCGGTGAAGCTGACGGTCTTGGAGAAATTGCCGCGAAACGTCAGCACGCCCAAGGCAACGAAAATATCGAGATCCTGCTCGGTGGGAAGGCCGAGCTCGTTGTTGCCCTGCACCTGCCACAGCACCGACACTTCGCTGCCATCCGGAAGCGTCTTGGTGCCCTTGATCTCGAGCTTGCCGATCCGCTTGCCGACGCGGCGTTCCAGCACCGCGAATGGCACGGCGGCCAAGTTCTCCTCCTCGACGGACAGGTTGAGAAGGGACGGTTTTACTTTTGTCTTCACTAGGCCCACAATCAGTGCCTCTATTCAGTTGTACGGCATCAATAGGGAGTGGATCGAGCGCTTTACGATCAAACCCACGCTCCGGGCTCCGGATTTATTGGCAAACCCACGAAATCGTCAAAAACAAGGGTCCACGGACGGGAAGGACCTCCATTTCCAGATCCATCCTACCATTGGATACCAATCCATGGAGCGGGCATGACGGGTATGGGTCTGATCGTAAACATCTTGTTTTCTAATGTTTGCCAAGCATTCCGGCGGCGCGCCGGGCGTGTGCCCGGTCGTAAAGCCCGTGTGTTCGGGCGTAAAAGCGGCCGAAGTCCATTGTTTTCAACCAGTTGATCAACGCCCGTCACGCTCGGGCGCGAAGTCGTTCAGAACCAGTCACTTGGAGCTGCCCGGCGCGTCCGACATCGGTTTGCGCCCACGCCTTTTACGCCCGGACACGCGGGGCAGGCGCCGATTTCCGCGCAAGCACGCGTGGACAGGGCGTTTCTTCCCGGCGGACCCACGGCGCTTCCCGGCAAACCCACGGGCGCCGTGTGTCTCATCGTAAGCCACTTCCCGTCCGATATGGAAGCAGGAGACCTTGCGTCATGGCATCCGGCATCACTCCGCTGAAATTCACCGGGCTAAGCCCGTTTTCCCAGGACTTCCAGTCGATTCTGACGCGGGCCGCGCAGGTGGCCGCGCTTCCGGTCAGGGAGATTCAGAACCGGCAGGCGGACCTGATCGCGCGCAAGCAGTCGCTCACCGCGCTGGGGTCGAGCGTAAAATCGCTCGAGGACTCGGTGCGCGAGCTAGGCCGGTTGGGCGAGACGCGCTCGCTGAGCGTCACCAGTTCCAACACGACCAAGGTCGCGGTCGCGCTCAACGGGGCCACGGCGGCCACCTCCTACACGATATCGGAGATTACGTCGGTGGCCCGTCGCGCGTCGGAGACGTCGGCGTCCGGTTTCGCCGATGCCGGGACCGCCGCGGTCGACGCCGATGGTTCGCTCGAACTGGTGCTCGGGAGCAGCACGTACGCGGTGAACCTGGCTTCGTATGGCAACAACCTGAACGGGCTGCGCGACGCGATCAACGCGCTCGGGGCCGGAGTCACAGCGTCGGTCATCAACACGGGTTCCGGCGGCACGCCTTATTACCTTTCGCTGAGCGCGTCATCGCAGGGAGCGACGACGCTCGCCCTGCGTTCGGAGGCCGGCGCGGCCGCGAGCAACGTGCTGACCAATTCCAACCAGGGCTCGAACGCGCAATTCAAGTTGAACGGCCTTGCGGTCGTCAAAAGTGACAATGTGGTGACCGACGCCATTCCGGGCGTCACATTCACCATTCAGGACACCACGTCCGGCTCGGAATCGGTTACGCTCAACCTCACGAGCGGCCGCGGCGGCTTGGCCACCGCGCTGCAGAACTTCGTTAGCGCCTACAACGCGGCGGCCGACAAGGTGAAGACGCAGATCGGCGAGAACGCGGGCCTGTTGAGCGGCGACTACATTGTCGGACAAGTTCACCGCGCGCTGCGAACGATCACCGGCTACAACGGAGCCGGTCCGGTGAAGACGCTGATGGATCTGGGCATCGAACTCGACAAGGGCGGCGTCATGTCGTTCGACGCGTCGCGGTTCTACGCGCTGCCGTCCTCGACCGTCGAGAACGGGTTCGCCTTTCTCGGGTCGCGGAACTCGGGGTTCGGGGCGCTTCACGCACGGCTGGGATCGATCACCAATCCGGTTACCGGGCTCATCAAGACGCAACAGAACAGTTACGACAACGCCGACCGGCGGCTGTCGGCGCAGGTTGCCGAGACGACGGCGCGCATCGAGCGGTCGCAGTCGGTTCTGGCGCTCAAGCTCCAGCAAGCCGACGTACTGCTCAGCGACTTGCAACGCCAGCAGAGCGTGCTCACGTCGAGCGTACAAAGCCTGACTCTCGCCACCTTCGGCAAGCGGGATTGATGAGTTGGATCGACGAAATCGAACGGGTGACCGCCGAACTGGCCTCGGCCTGGGAAGATCCGGAGCGAGCGCCTGCGCTTATGATGCGCCGCGCCCGGTTGTGCGCCTGCGTCCCAGGCGAACTCGCCGAGTGTGACGTCCGGCGCCTAGGGTCCGTTCTGGCGCAAGGCGAGGCCATCGCCGGGGCGCTGGCCGCCAGCGCCGCCGAACTCCGCGCCCGGCTCGCCGAGGGGCATCGCTCGGTGCAAATGGTTCGTTCGTTCGCCTTCGCCCAGGCGGCCCTTCCCATGGAAGTGGACCTCGAGGGCTGACAGGATCGCGCCGGCGACCGCGTCCCAGTCGCCCAGTCGCGGCTGGCGGAACAGCCGGGCGCTCGCATACCACGGCGAATCCTCACGCCGCGTCATCCACCGCCAATCGGCATAGCCCGACAGAGCGATCCAAACCGGCCGGCCGAGCGCCCCCGCCAGATGGGCGATCATCGTGTCGGCGGCGACGATCAGATCGAGGTTGGCCACGATCGCCGCCGCGTCGGCGATGGAGCGCTCCGGCGGCCGGACGGCGCCGGGGGGTGGATCGCTGCCTGCCTGCAGGCAGACGAACGAGGCGCCGGCGTACGACGCGATCCGGGCCGCGATCCGATCCGGCATCGAGCGGAACCGGTCGGCCGGGTTGGCCGGGTTCCCGCGCCAGCAGATTCCAACGCGCGGCCGCGGCAACCGCTCGAGCCACTCCGCCCACCGCGTCCCGGCGGGCCCGGCGCGCAGATACCGCCGGGGTGACGGGACCGAACCCTGACGCGTGCCGAACAGCCCCGGCAGGCTCATCAGCGGAACCTGCAGCGCGGCTTCGCCGGGACGGGCGGAGGCGCCCAGCCAGCCGTTCACCTCGAGCAGCGGCTCGAGCGGCCGCTGAACCTCGAGGGCGACCGAGGCGCCGGCGGCGGCGAGCAAGGGCACGTACCGCAGAAATTGGATCGTGTCGCCGAGGCCTTGTTCGGCCCGAACGGCGATGGTCCGGCCCAGCGGCGGTTTGCCGTCCCAACGTGGCGGCCAGGGTGGAAGCGGCCTCGCCATTCCCGCGTCGAATCGCCACTCCCACTCACGCCACCCTTCGCGCCACTGGCCCGCGGCGAGAAGCGAAAGGGCGAAGTTCCAATGGAGAACCGGGTCGAGCGGCGAGATGGCCAGCGCCCGGCGGAACGACGCCACGCTCGATGGCAGCCGCCCGGCCATCCGCTCTGCCAACCCGAGATTCCAATGTCCGGAGGCGCCGGCCGGAGCCTCGCCGATCGCGCGCCGCGCCGCCTCCGCCGCGCCATCGGCGTCGCCCCTTCCGGCCCGGACCGAGGCAAGGTTGGACCAAGCCGCCGCGAATCCGGGAGCCACCGAAACCGCTTGTTGCAACAGTAGCTCCGCGTCGGCTTCCCTTCCCTCGGCTTGGCGCACCAGCGCCAGATTCGAAGCGGCCTGAGGAAGCAACGCCGGCCCGGCGGCAAGAGCTCGCTCGAGCAATTGCCCGGCTTCGGCGAGGCGGCCCTCCGAACGAAGCAAATCGCCCAGGTTGGTGAGCGCCGCGGGATGGTCCGGGTCCAACCGGAGAGCCTCGCGATAGCAGATGGCGGCCTCGCGGTGGCGCGCCATCAGCCCGAGTGAGTAACCCATCGCCGCCGCCGCGTCGGCCGACGCCGGGTCGAAGGCATGCGCGCGCCGGAATCGAAACAGGGCCTGGGCCGCGTCACGGCCGTCGAGCAGCGCCAGTCCCTCGCGTAGCGCCCGGTCCCGCGCCGCGGCGTCAACCATGCCTGCAGAGCGCGGCCAGTTGCGCCGCCACACGGCTGGTTAGTTCCTCCCAATCGCCGGGCCGCGTCTGCCGCCACAGCCACATCGATCCGTACCAGGGCGTGTCGGCGCGGCCGGCCATCCAACGCCAGTCGGCCGCGAACGGCAGCAGCGTCCAGACCGGCTTTCCGAGCAGTCCGGCCAGATGGGCGGTCATCGTATCGACGGTGAGCACCAAGTCCAGTTGCGAAACGATCGCGGCCAAGTCCAGCGGATCGGAGTTCTCGTCCTCGAGCCCGGCCACGCCCGCGGGCGGAGCGACGCCTCGCTGGAGGCTGAAAGCCGTAACGCCCGCTATCCGCGCCAGCCCGGCCATCGCGGCGGCGGGCATCGACCGCGCGCGGCCGCCGCGGTTGGCCGGATTTCCCTCCCAACAGAGTCCGGCCCGAAGTCCCGGCGCGGCGGAGACGGCCGCCGCCCAACGTTCGACCCTTGCTTCCGGCAGCCGGATCGGGGGTCCTGGCGGCGGCAGGTTTCCCGGCGTTGCCCGGAACGCGCGCGGAAGGCTCATTAGCGGGATGTGGAAGTCGTGGGGTCCGGCATCGCAGCCCCGCGGGACTACCCGTTCGATGCCCTCCGCCGCCGCGATCAGCGGCGCCAGCCGAGTCTGCGACTCGAACGTGACGCGCGCGCCGAGAGCCGCCACCATGGGAACGAACCGCAGAAATTGCAGCGTGTCTCCGAGCCCCTGCTCGGCCCATACCAGGATGGAACGTCCTTGCAGGTCCTCGCCCTTCCAGCGCGGCATCGGAAATTCGCGGTGCGGAACGTCCTTCCGTTCGAGCCTCGCCTCGTAGTCTTCCCAGCCGGCCTCGAAGTCGCCGAGCGCCAGCAGCGCCAGTCCGCGGTTCCAGCGCGCGTCGGCGTGCTGGGGGTCGGTTCGCAGTGCCCGCTGGTAGCAGGAGACGGCCTCGGTGTGCCGGTTGAGCGACAGCAGGATGCCGCCGGTGTTGTTGTGGGCATCGGCGTGGCCGGGGACCAGATCGAGGACGCGGTCGTAGTTCGAGAGGGCCTCGTGGATCCGGCCTGCCTCCTGGCACGCGATCCCGAGATTGTAGTGTGCCTCCCAATAACCGGGCGCGGCTTCCACCGCCAGCCGGAGGTGCCGCTCGGCTTCCGCGGATTCTCCTCGCGCAAGGAGCAGGTGAGCGAGATTGTTGCGCGCCTTGGCGTGCCCGGCGTCGATCTCCACTGCTTCCCGGTACCGGGTTTCGGCGTCTTCCCGCCTGCCGAGCGCCGACAAGGCGAAACCGAGATTGAAGCGGGCCTCGGCGTCGCCTGGCTCGACGCCGGCGAGTTGTTGGAACGCCGCCGCCGCCCGCTCCCACCGGGCGTCCGAGGCTGCCTCCTCACCCGCGTTGCGCAGGCACTCCGCCAATTGCCGCCGGGCCAGTTCGAGTCCGGGTTCGAGGCGCGCGGCCCGCTCCAGAGCTTCAATGGCCGCGCCCCAGTCCCGTTCTTGCAACGCCAACTGCCCCAGGTTGTGCCACGCCTCGGAGAATCCGGGGTCGATCGCGGCCGCCCGCTCGAAGCAGCCTCTGGCCGCGCACGGGCTGCCCGATTCCGCCTCGGCGCGCCCGAGCGCGTTCCACCAGTCGGCCCGTCCGGGTTCGCGCGCCGCCGCTTCCCGTAGCGCCGCCGCCGCCTCCCCCGGCCGGCCGCCTCCGAGCAACGCCCGGCCCAGTTGCGCGAGGGCGGGCGCGTGGCCGGGCGCGAGCCTGACGGCGTCCTGGCAGCTCTTCACCGCCTCGTCGAACTTGCCCTGCCGGCCCAGGGCCAAGCCGAGATTGATGTGGTAGACCGGTTGCGTTGGCGCGATCCGGATTGCCTGCCGGACGAGGGAGACCGCCTCGATGTGCCGCCCCTCGTCGCTCGATAGCAGTCCGAGAAGGTGCAATGCGTCGGCGTGCATCGGGGCCTCGTCGAGGATCGCGCGGTAGTAACCGGCCGCTTCGGACCGGCGGCCGGAGCGGTGCGCCGCCACGGCTTGCTCGAGAAGTTTGGCGCAGGTGTCCATGTCGTGTTCCCGCGCTCACGCCACCAGCGAAAAATTCGGCTCGAACCGGTCCGCGCAAACCTGCGCTGGCGCATCCTCTTCGCGTGTGAACGCCGATACGCGGCAGCCCGGGGCGGCGGCCAGCACCATGTGCGCGAGCTTGTGGGCGGGCGACACCGCGCCCTTGCCGTCGTCGAGCAGGTACAACCGGCCCGATTGCGCCGCGTGATGGACGGCCGGGTTCCAACCGCCGGCCGGCACGTCGTGCACGGCGAACATGGCGGCGGTCCCGCCCTGGGCCGCCAAACGGTCCCTCAGAGCGAAGCCCTGGGGCAGGGTGAACCCGAAGCAGGCGATGGTGGCGCCCGAGCCTTGTCCGAATCGCACCACCGCCGGTCCCGGCGCCACCTCGACCGGCGCTTCGGTTCCGGCCGGCTCGCCGAACAGCCGCTGGCTCAGGGCGACGATCCGGAAGCCCGGCCGCCCGAACTGGCCAAGGAACACGGCTTCGGCTTGCGCGGCGTCCGAAATCGCGTATCCGGCGGCGCGGGTGAGCGAACATAGCGCGGAAAGGCCGTTCCAACTCGATTGAGGGCCCTGGAAACCCTGGTCGCAAACGATCGCGACGATCGTGAATCCGCCGCCGCCGACGCCGCGAACCAGATTGAGCGTGTTGATCAACGGATCGGCCGCCAACGCCAGAAAGTCGAGTTGCTTGACGTAGAGGATCGTGTTGCCCCCGTTGAGCATGACCCCGAAACCGAGACCTACGTGGGTGTTTTCGCAATTGCCCACGTTGACCACCCTGGCTCCCGGCGCCCTCGCGGCCGCCTCGCCGAGTCCCTTGGCGATTCCGCAAATGCAGGAACCCTTGTCGATGTTCTCACCCATGTGAATCGCGTCGGGCAGCCGGGCCGCGTGTTCGAGGATGAGTTGGTTGATCCGCGTCAGATAACTCGGCATATCGCCTCCCGCGACGCGGCCAGGCTGCGGCCCAAGGCCTCGAGGTAGCCGCGCGTCGCCTCGTAGTCGTCCGGATCGAGCGCGCCTCGCGCCACCCAGACGGGATCCCGCGGCGACTCCTCGACGACCAAGCCCCGCCCCAAATCGATCGACTTGGGATCGGACGGCCAGCCCGGAGTGGCCCCGGCGTGATTGTTGAAGGTGGCGACGTGGATTTCGACGCAGGCGGGCCCGTCGTCGAGAGCCTGCCGGCGCGCCGCCGTCAGAGCCGCCAGATATTGTCCAGGTTCGTTGCCGGTCAACCCGGCAAACCGCACCCCCACCGCGTCGCACAGCGCTCCCAGGCGGATCGGGCAGCGCCGCTCCTCGATCGTCGAGGCGAGCGAATGGTCGTTGTTCTCGACGACGAACACCACCGGCAGCCGGTGCGAACGCGCGAACACGAGCGACTCCCAGAACGCGCCTTCCTCGATCGCTCCGTCGCCGGTAACCGCGAAAACCACCGCGCGACGGCCCGGCGCCGCGTTCGCCATCGCCAAGCCGCAGGCGACCGGCAGGTTGTTGCCGAGGATGCTCGACGCATAGACGATGCCGCGCTCCGGATTGGTCAGGTTCATCGAACCCAGCCGGCCGTGCCCGGCGCCGCCCGAACTCAGTTGATACTCGAGCGTCACCGGTTCGATCGCCCCGGCGCGGGCAAGATGATAGGCGATGTTGCGGTGCGTCAGGGCAAGCTGATCCGGCCCGCTCATCGCGCCGCATACCGCCGCCGCCGCCGCTTCATGCCCAATGGCGAGGTGCACCGGAATGCGGTACCGGCCCCTCTTGAGGTCTTCGTTCACCGCCATCTGCCAGAAGCGGATCTGCAGAATCTGGCGGGCCAGACTCGCCACGTTCATGCCGCCGCCTCCCGTCCGGGCAAACCGCGCAAACCCGTTTCCAGATCGATCGCCGGCGTCCAGCCGAGCTCGTCCCGCGCCCGCGAACTGTCGATCGCACGGACGCTCGGGTTGGCCGGGTCGCGCTCGGCCAGCCGCGGCGCCGAGCCGTGAATCCGGCAACTGGCCGCGATCACGTCGCCGAGCGAAGCCAGCGGGCCGCCGATGTTGTATACCCGGAACCCCGTTCCCCGGCACGCCGCCAGGATTGCCGCCGCGACATCGTCCACGTGAACGAAACAGCGCGCGGTCGCCGCCGAACCGGTCTCCACCGTTCCGCCCGGCCGGCACGCCTCAAACAAAGACTCGACGGCCGACCAGTTGTCCGGCCGCGGCCCGTAGACGATGCCGAACCGCAGCGCCGCCACCGACAGGCCTCCCGCCGCCGCCATGGCGAGCAACCGCTCGCCGGCGAGCTTGGTGAGCGCATACTCGCTCGTGACGCGGTTGATGTCGATGGGGGTCTCCTCGGTGAAGGGCCTCCCGGGCGTGCAGCCCGAGTACACCCACTCGCTCGACGCGAATACGATTCGCGGGATTCCGGCCGCCCGCGCCGCCGCGAGGACGTTCAGGGTTCCCGAAACGTTGACGCTCGCCGCCGCGGCCGGATCGCGGCGGCAGTCGCCGTCCCGCGACACCGCGGCCAGATGAATCAGCGCGTCCGCCGCCGGGAGCGCCTCGCGCAGGCGCGGGTCGCGGATGTCCATGGCGATGGAACCGGGCCGCGCCGTCAGATCGACGCCGCCGCACCGGACGCCGCGCCGCGCACACTGGCGGGCCAAGGCTGAGCCGATAAAGCTTTCCGAGCCGGTAATTACCAGTTCCATGACGCTTCCCCCTGCCTCTTGCGCCGCAGAAAGCCTCGCGGCGAACTCGTCACCAGGCCCCGGTGATAGCGCGGATCCTCGTCGAACTCCGGATGCGCCGCAAGGAAGGCCTCGATCGCTTGTAGCGGGTTCGAATCGCGCCATCCCGGCTTGGCGCGGGGAACGTCCCAGACATGCGCCTGCGCGCCGTCCATCGCCACCAGGTAACTGTCCGGAGTCACCAAGCCGTGATAGGCCTCCATCTCGGCGAGCACATGCTCGCGGTCGTGGTTGGAGTCGAGCACCACCAGAACCGACGCCGCTCCCTCGGCCGCCTTGCCGACGGCGGATACCGTTCGTGGATCGATCGAACTTCCCTCGACGATGCGGATGCGCTTGGAAAGCGGATGGCTTTCCACCGCCGCGCGGTTGTGCCGGCGTACCTCCACGTCCACCCCGATCACGACGCCTTTGCCGAGCAGCTCGAGAATCGACGCGTACAGGACCGCCGACCCGCCGTGAGCGAATCCACACTCGACGACAACGTCTGGCCTCGTCTTCCACAACAACTCCTGCATCGCCACGATGTCGCCCGGCAACTGGATGATCGGCACCCCGAGCCAGGAGCCGCCGTACATGAGCCCGTATTCGGCGCTCAGCTTGAGCCAAAGCCCCGCCACCAGCGCCAGCCCGTCGGGCGAGTACAGATCGGCCTGGCGCACGCCGGCCTCGGTCTCGACGAGAACCCGCGCTCCGGGACCGGCCGCGAGCGTGGTGTCATAAAGAGTGGGAATCGAAGTCATGGCAGAATGCGTACCTCCGGAACGGGAACGACGACGCGGCCACCCGCGTCCGTGTAGGGCCGCAGCTCCGCCAATATCTCTTCCGCGAAGTTCCAGGCGAGCAGCAGCGTGTAGTCGGGCCGGTCCGCCAACAGGTGCGCGGGCGGAACGATCGGAATCGCGGAGCCCGGCGTGAAGCGGCCTTGCTTGAGGGGGCTCCGGTCGGCGATGTAGGCGATCGTTTCCGGACCGAGGCCGAGGAACGAGAGCAGCGTCATTCCCTTGGCCGGCGCGCCATAGGCGGCCACCCGCGCGCCACGCAGCCCTTCGAGCAGGGCAAGGATGTTCCAACGCAGCCGCCGCGCGCGTTCGGCGAACTCCCGGAACGGCCGCGCCGTCCCGAGTCCCGCCGCCCGTTCGGCCGCCTCGGCTCGCTCCACCGCGGCCGCCGGCCTCGCCACGCCCCGGCGCGCCACCCAGACCCGGAGTTGTCCGTGGTGGACGGGCAGACGCTCGACGTCGGCGATGGCGAAGCCGTGGCGCTCCAACAGCCGCTTCATCGGGCCGAGCGCCCAGTAGGAAACGTGTTCGTGGTAAATCGTGTCGAACGCCGTTTGCTCGAGCATGTCGAGCAAATAGTGCGCCTCGAGCACGAAGACGCCGTCCGGAGCAAGCAGCAGGTCGACCGCGCGCATGTATTCGTCCAGATCCTGGACGTGCGGGAAGGAATTGGTCGCCGTGATCGCGCGTGCCGGGCCGTGGGCGGCAAGTACTCGCGCGGCGGCTCCGGTGTCGAAACAGGACACCTCGGTGGGTATGCCCCGCGCCCCGGCGATCGCCGCCAGGTTGGCCGCCGGATCGACGCCCACCGTGCGCGCGCCGCGGCGCGCGAAAGCGGCGAGCAGAGTGCCGTCGTTAGACCCGGCGTCCACCACCAGACCGCCGCCGCCGAGGCCGGCCCGCGCGGTCACTTCGCCCGCCAGCCCGTCCAAATGCGCGGTCAGCGTCGATGAGGCGGAGGAAACGTAGAGGTAGTGCGAGAACATCGCTTCCGGCGGCACGCGGTCGAGCAGTTGCGCGTGTCCGCAGTCCACGCACCGGGCCGCCCGCAGTGGATAGCATGGCTGGGGCGGACCGGTGCGCGAGGCTGGGAAGGCGTTGGCGAGCGGCGTCTCGCCCAAATCGAGGAACGGTTCCAGACCCGCGCCGCCGCACACCGCGCAGGCCGCCGCGGCCGCGGCCGGAGCCGACTCCCAGGTCAATTCGCAAGTCTGAGCCATTGAGGATTCTCCACGAACCAGGCGATCGTCTGTTCGAGCCCGCGCGCCAGCGGAGTTGACGGCGTCCAACCGAGCAACTCCCTGGCGCCGGGGTTGGACCCGGTGTTCTCCCAGATCTCGTCTTCCCGCGCGGGCAACGGCCGGCGATCGTCGATCGCGCACGGATGTCCCATCAGCGCGAGGGTGAGCGCGGCCACGTCGCGAACGGCCACCGCCTGCCCCGAACACACGTTCACCACCGCGCCTGGGGGAGAAGTGGCTCGCGCGGCGAGCACCATCGCCTCGACGGCATCCCCCGCGAAACAGTAGTCGCGCACCTGGCGGCCGCCGCCGCGCAGCCGCACCGGTTCGCCGCGAAGGCCCGAACGGATCACCGAGGGAATCAGACGATGGGGGTGCTCCCAGGGGCCGTAGGGAGTGAAGAAACGGAGCACGATCGTCGACACCTGCGACATTCGCGCGAACGTCTGCGTCAGGATCGACGCGGCCGTCTTGGCCGCGCCGAGCATCGTTCGCGGCTCGAGCGCGGCGTTTTCGCCGAGCCCGGCGCCCGCGCCGTATTCGGCGCCCGATCCGGCGAACACGAATCGCGCACCGGTGCCCGCCAGCGCCTCGAGCAACTCGAGCGTTCCGCCGAGGATCACCCGGTAGTGCTCGGCGGCCGGAATGCCCGGAGGATTGAACGGCGTACTGGCAAGATGGAATACGACGGCCGGCCGGAACGTCCGCGCCGCCTCGTCCGCCGCGGTGAAGATCCGGTACCTTCCCTCGAGCGCCGCCAACCGTTCGGGGCGGAATCGCCGGGAGACCAGCAGAGCGGCCGAATGGCCGTCCTCGATCAGCCGCGCCGCCAGATGGCGCCCCAGAAATCCACTTCCGCCCGTCAACAAAACGTTCATGGTCAGCCGTGCCTCAACGACCAGTCGTAGGGAATCTCGGGACTGAACGGCGGAATGCGCCACATCTCATCGGGCCGGTGCGGTTCGGTCGCGCAGTTGGCCAGGATCGCCGGTTTGTCTCCGTACGCCTTGTAGCCGTTGGCGATTCCGGGAGGAATCTGGACGAGCGCATGGCTGTCCTCGCCGAGAAAGATCTCCTGCAATTGTCCCCGTGTCGGGGACTCCGGGCGCAGATCGTAGAGCACCAACTTGGCGCGTCCGCTGATCACCGCGTTGTTCACGGTCATGGTGCGGTGGACGTGCCAAGCCTTGACCGCGCCCGGCCAAGCGGTCGAAAAATAGATTTCACCGAACCCGAGAAAGTGAGGGTCATTCGCCTTGAGCATGTGCATGATCTTGCCGCGCTCGTCGGGGATCTGGAGCAGTGGAACCACGCGTACTCCGTCGATCATGCCGCCTCCCTTCGCGCCTGGCGGAAGCGTAGCGTCGCGTCCAGGCGGCCCGATTCGAGCAACGCCCCGAGCGCCCGAAGCCGGACGAACTCTCCGCCCTCGAACCGGCTCCGGATCGATCCTCCCAGCCGTCCCGCCAGTGTGCGCGCCAGCGCCGGAATGCCCTCCTCCAACGTGAACCGGGGGCGGAATCCGGGCAGCAGGCGCCCGATCTTGGCAAACCGGGTCCGGTAGCTCCGGCGATCGGCGTCCGGCAAGGCAAGCGTCTCGACGCGCGCGCCCACGGCGGCGGCGGCCAACCCGGCGATCTCGCGCACGGTGCGATTGTCGGAATCCGATCCGGCGTTCACCGCCTGGCAGTGCAACGCCTCGCGCGGCGCCTCGAGCGCGGCCAGAAACGCGGCGGCCGCGTCCTCGATATGGACGACGGGCCGCCACGGCGAGCCGTCGCCATGGATCGACGCGGTTCCCACCGCCAGCGCGGCTGCGGTGAGTTGATTGGCGACCGTATCGAACCGCATCCGCGGCGAGGGTCCGTAGATGGTGCCGTTGCGTAGGAACACAGGCGAAAACCGCGCCGTCGCCAACCGCGCGATCTCGCGTTCGGCCTCCACCTTGGAACGCGCGTACGCCGTTCCCGGATCGACCGGAGAATCCTCGTCCACCTCCGGCGCTGCCGGAGAACCGTACATGATGCAGGAGGAAGAGAACAGGAACCGCGAAACGCCGGCCTCGCGGGCGAGCCATGCCAGGCGCGCCGCCGCCGCGGTGTTGATCTCCGCCGTCCACCGCGGATCGAGATTTCCGACCGGATCGTTGCTGAGCGCGGCCAGATGCACGACCGCGTCGTAGCCTTCCAGGTCGGCCGCCTCGACGTCCCGGATGTCTTTCCGGATGGCGCCGATGGCCGGTCCCTCCGCCTCCGGCGCGTACAGCAGGCGGTCTTCGTAGTAACCGGAGTCGAGCCCGGTCACGCTGTGCCCGGCGGCGGCGAACCGCGGCGCGAACACCGATCCCAAATATCCGAGGTGTCCGGTGACTAAGACGCGGCTGTGCATGCAAACTCCATTTCCGGCAGCTCCATTCCGAGGATTCGCGAACGCACCGCCGATAGCAGCGGGGCCTCTCCGCTCGCCAGCTCGAACACGCATCCGGCGCGTTCGGCCGCTTCGGCGCCGGCGACGCCCGCGCCCACGAAAATCGTTTTCGTCAAATCGAGATCGTGCTCGCGCTGGGCCTGGAACAAGAGCCCGGGCTCGGGCGCCCGGCACGAGCAACCGTCTTTCCAATGGTGGGAACAGTGGTGGATGGCCGCGATCTCGCCTCCAGCCCGCAACGCTTGCGACTGAATCGAGGCGTGCAACCGCGCCGCCGCATCCGGGTCCATGCGGCCCGGCCCGCCGCCGGGCGCGAGGGAGATCACTTTGTAGCCCGCCGACCGCAACATCCGCAGCGCCTCGAGCGAGCCGGGTTTCCACCGCCAGCCACCGGGCGCCGGCCCCCGCTCGCCCCCCGCCGGCGGCTCCCCGAGCACTCCGTCCCGGGAGATGAGAATCGCCGGGCCCGCCTCGAAGAAGCGGCGCGTCCGCTCGAGGCGCTCGATCGAACCGACGCCGTAGTAGCGGTGGTGCGTCCAATGGGCCGAGAGCCGGCCCGATTGCGCCAGTTCCGGCAACAGAAGGGTTTCGAAGGGAGCGTCGAGCGCTGGCATGGCCTCGATCAGGTCCCGCCGCAGCAGATAGTAGCCGATCTCGACGCCGTTCAATCCCTCCGCGCCGCGCGACTTGTCGTAAGCCGACACCCGCGCGTCGCGCTCGACGCGGACGTTGTTCGTCGAATAGCCGTCTTCGTTCGAGTAAACGGCGACGCGGGCCGGCGCACCCTGCTTCGCCCAGGCCCGCCAGACGGCGTCGAAGTCGAGAGGAGCGTAATTGTCGCAGTAGAACAGGCCGATGACCGGGTCCATCCGGCCCATGGCCTGCTTGAGACGCCGCGCGGTCCGCCATTCCGGCGGCGTCGCGCAATAGTCGACGCGAACGCCAAGACGCGAACCGTCGCCGAAATAGTCGATCGCCGGTTCGGGCATGTAGCCGAGCAGGACGAGGAACCGCTCGAAGCCCGCATCGCGAAGCTGCTCGACCAGATGGCGCAGGAACGGGCGTCCGGCCACGGGTGTCATGTGCTTGGGGACCGTGTCCGACAAAGGGCGCAGCCGTTCGCCCCGCCCCCCCGCCAGGATCACGGCTTGGCGTGGCCGCGTGTTTCGGACCGACGTCATCGGTCTCCCTTCCCCGGCGAACCCGCCGGACGGCACCAGCGCCGCCACATGTCCCGGTAGGCGGTCTCGACGCAACGCGCAAAGCCAGCTTCGCCGGTCAAAGCCGATCCGGCCATCCGCGCCCGGAGCGTGGACCGCAACTCGGTCAGCGCCGAGGGACTGTTCCCATACCGGACCGCGATTTCGACGTACTCGCTCGCGTCCCGGGCGATGAACCGCGGCAGTCCGGCGAGCGAGAGGATGCTGACGCCGACTCGCGATACGTGCGTCTCCCCGGCGGCGGTCACCACCGGAACGCCCATCCACAGCGCCTCGCACGTCGTGGTGGTTCCCGCGTAGGGAAACGAGTCGAGCGCCAGATCCACCAGACGGTAGGAGTCCAGATGCGCGGCGAGGCTCGGCACAAGGCCCGAAAGCAGAACGCGCTCCTCGCCGATGCCCGCGCCGCGAAACTGGGCGAGGAAGCGGTTTCGAGCCTCCGGTTCGGCCAGCGCCTTGTTCTTGACGAACAACCGCGAACCCGGCGTTTGCTCGAGAATCGAAATCCACGCCCTCACGCAGGAGGGTCCGATTTTGGCCATGTTGTTGAAACAGCCGAACGTGAACATCCCCGTCGCGGCATGGGGCGGTGGGGCCGGTTCTGGCGCCCGATCCGGCGGCCGGAAGCACAGGAATCCGGCTTCGAGCCTGTACAGCGATTCGGTGTGCCATTGCTCGCTCGTCCCCGGCGGATCGGCGAACGCGTCGGTGAAGCGGTAGTCGATCGCCGCCAATCCCGTCGTCGCCGGATAGCCCAGCCAGGAAACCTGGACCGGCGCGGGCTTGGTGGCCATCGACAGCAAGCGGCTGTTGGCGGTGTGGCCGCCCAAGTCGACCAGGATGTCGATTCCGTCGGCCCGGACCAGATCGCGAAAACTCTCGTGGCTCGCTCCCCGGAGGTCGCGCCAGCCCTCGCCCGCCAACTGCTCGAAACGCGCCGTGTAGCTGTCGGGCCGCGACACCGCCGCGTAGCAGAAAGCGGTGAACGAGGAACGGTCGTGGCGCTCGAGCAGCGGCTCGGCGAAGAACGCGACCGAGTGGCGTTTGAAATCGGCCGACACATAGCCGACGCGGAGCGGGCGTTCCGGATCTGGAACGTTCCGGTGGTGGAGGCGGAGGCGCGCGAGCGGGGCCTCGTGCCCGCGAGCGAATTCGAGATGCCGGTCGAGGATGCGCCGCGGGCCGGTTCCATCGAGATACTGCATGTTCAACAACACGTTCGATTCGGCTTGATGATTGCCCGGCTGGAACTCGAGAGCCCGCTCGTAGCAGACGATGGCGGCGGCCGGGTCTCCTTGGTCTGAGAGCGCGCACCCGAGGTTGTTCCAGGCGTAGGCGTTGGCCGGTTCGATCTCGACCGCCTGGCGCAGCCATCCGGCGGCCTTCTCCGGCCGTCCGTGCTCGCGCCAGTGGTTGGCGAGATTGATCATCGGGTCGGTGTAGCGCGGCCGGATCGCGAGCGCCGTCTCGAAGGCCTGGAACGCCTCGGCGTGCCGCCCGAGTTCCTGCAGCGCGACGGCCTTGTTGTTGATCGCCTCGACGAACCGGGAATCGGCCGCCAGGGCCCGGTCGTAGGCCGCGAGCGCGTCGAGGCAACGGCCCTGCTTGCGTAGCGCGTTGCCCACGTTGTTGTGAACCAGATAGTAATCCGGTTTGATCTCGAGCGCCCGCGCATAGGCCCGCATCGCTTCCGGGTAACGTCCGGAGTCCTGCAAGCTGTTACCGAGATTGTTCCACGTCTGGTGCGAGTCCGGGTTCTCCGCGAGCAGTTTCCCGAACTCGGCCGCCGCGCCCTCGGCGTCGCCCCGCGCCGCGGCGAGGTTGGCCAGATTGCCGCGGGCGGCGAAACAGCCCGGGTCCGCGGCGAGCGCCTGGCGGTAGCGCTCCTCGGCCCGGTCGAGCCGTCCCATCGCCTGGTACGCCGATCCGAGGTTGCTGATCGCGTCGGCGTAGCCCGGCGCCAGTTCGATCGCGCGCTGGTAGCATTGCACGGCCTCCTCGAGGAGCCCCATCGCCTGGAGCGCGTTGCCGAGGTTGTTGCGCGGCTCGGCCATCCCTGGCGCCAAACCGATGACGCGCTCGAAACACCGGGCGGCGTCCTCGTGCCGCCCGGCGGCGGCCAACAGGTTGCCGAGCTCATGATGGCCCGCGGGCTCTTCCGGCGCGGCGGCCGTGTATTGCCGCAGGTGCCCGGCCGCCTCTTCCGTCTTCCCCATCTTGGCGAGCGCGGCGGCCAGGTTGAAACGCGCCGCCGCGTGTCCGGGTTCGATCCCAAGCGCCGCGCCGGCCGACCGGGCGGCTTGGTGCAGGTTGCCGAGCGAGAGGTGGAACCGCCCGAGGTTGCTGTGATAGTCGGCCGAACGCGGGTTGACGCGAATGGCGCGGGCGGCCAAGCCAATGGCTTCTTGCGTCCGTCCGAGCTGGAACAAGGCCACCGCGAGGATGTGAAGAGCGTCGGGTTGTCGGGGCGATCGTACGAGGACCCGGCGGCAAAGCGCGACAGCTTCGGTCGGCCGGCCCTGGTGGAGGTGGGCGACTCCCTCGTTGATCGTGTCGGTGATGGAAGGCACGACGAGAGGAGGAGGAGGGGAGCCCGCCGGGCGCGGGCTCTGACTATCATTCGTCCACTCTCCCGCCTATCTATAGCCCCCTCTTCCGATTTCCTCTGTTACCCCGTCTAACCCCGGGGAGCTATTGCTGGAGTAGGCTGAGCACGGCCTGCGGCGCCGAGTTGGCCTGCGACAGCGCCGCCACGCCCGCCTGCTGGAGGATTTGCGCCTTGGTGAGGTTGGCCGCCTCGGCGGCCAGATCGGCATCGCGGATGCGCGACTCGCTCGCGTTCAGGTTGATGATCTGGGTTTGCGCCAGGGCGATGGCGAAGTTGAACTGGTTTTGTCCGCGGCCGACCACCGCTTGCACGCTCCCCAGGTAGGAGACCGCGCGGGCGAGCGCGATCACCGCCGATTCGGCGTTGCCCTGCGTGGCGATGTCGACCGCCGATCCGCCGGAGAGCACCGACGACGCGGCCACGGCGCCCTGCCCGGTGGTGATGCCGGCCGAACCCGGATTGACGGCCACCGATACCTGGAACGAATCGAGCGGGCTGAGGAACCGGATCTTCTCGGCGCCGCCCGCCGCCGGGTCGCGCTCCTTGACAGCCACGATCTTGCGCAGGTCCTCGCTCGACGACGCCTGGATTTGCGCATTGATGTAGCGAAGCGCCTCGTCGACGGTCCGCGCGCGTTGGGCCGACGTGTCGGCGGCGAGCGTCAAGGCGAGCGACCGCTCGACTCCGGTCGAGTCCTTCGCCGTGATGGTGATGAGCTGATCGTCATTGCCCGACCGGATCGGAGAGAACGCAAGCAGCGCCGAGGCCGAGGCGCCGCCGGAGTTCACCGTGGCCGACGAGGTCGCCGAGCCGGTCGAAACCGAGGTCGTCGCCGTCGCGCCCGTGAGGACGCCGAATCCGTATCCCGCGCCGGCTGTGTTCGAGCTGACGCGGAAGTAGGAACCGTTGTTGGAGGCGATCACGATCGTCGCGCCGGCGCCGGTGGAGGCGGCGAGCCCGGCCTGTTGCAGCGTCGCGTTGGAGGCGAAGCTCGAGTTCAGCGTGTTGACGATGTCGGCGGCCGTGGTCGCCGTGGTAAAGGTATGCGACAGCGTGACGTAGTCGCCGGCTCCGATCGACAGCGCCAGTACGTGGGCGCCGGATCCGGTCGAGATGGCAGCCGAGGTGATGGAGGAGACGTCGAAGCTCCCGGGCGAGGTCGACGTGGTGTTCTGAGCGGCGCCGAGTCCGAGCCGGTTGCCGGCGTCGTTGACGGCAAGCACCTCGAAGTTCTCGCCGCGCTTGGAGGTGAACACGATGTTTCCGTTCGGCGAGGCCGAGGTGACCGAGATGCCCGCGGCGATCAGCGACGAGTTGTTGGCGACAAGCGATGACAGGCTGGTCAGCGCCGTGTCGACGGTGGTCGACGTGGTGACCGACAGCGTCAAGTCGGTGGGCGAGGTCAGCGATCCGCTTTGCAGACGCACGACGATGTCGCGGGCGGCCGGGAACGTCGTGCCGGTGGTGGCCGCCGTGGCCGCTCCCGACACCGTGTAGTCGAGCGCGACGCCGGTGCTCGAGCCGCTGGCGGTGGCGTTGCCGAGCAGCGCGTTGGAGAGCCGGTCTCCGGCGCCGACCTGGAACGACGCCGTGGAGGACTGGAACACGAGCCGGCGGTTGTTGCTCGAATCGACGACGAGCGCGGCCCGGATGCGCGCGTTCTTGAAGTTGGTGGACGAGGACACGCCGCCGCTCCCGGCCTGGTCGATGGCGCTGTTGATGGCGGTGACGAGCTTGTCGGCGTCGTCCACTCCGTTGAGGTTCACCGAAACGCGCGTGCGGCTGCCGTCGGAAAAGCCCGGTCCCCGGAAGTAGAAATCGGTGTACCCCGGCACTGCTTCCGAGGATACGTTGGTCGTGTCGGCCAGAATCTGATCGACGTCGCGGGCATAGGCTCCGGTCACCTGCAGGCCCTTGATCGACAGGCTGCGCGCGTCGACGGTCGACGTGCTCAGATCGACCGAGACCGACCCGTTGGCGATCTGAGCCGCCGAGGTGGAGCCCTTGCCGCCGCCGATGAAAACCGACAGGTTCTTGGCGAACAGCCCGCCGGTGTCGAGACCGATGGCGGTCGCCTGGCGGTCGATCTCGCCGACGACGCTTTGAAACTCGGAATTCAACACGGCGCGGTCGCCGGTGAAGGTGCCCGAGGCCGATTGCGCGGCCAGCGTGCGGGCGCGGTCGAGAAGCTGGGAAATGTTGTTGAGGCCGCCGTCGATGGTTTGCAGGGTCGACAGGCCGTCGTTGGCGTTGCGAACGCCCTGGGTCAGCACGGATCGATCGCTGCGGAACGTATTGGCGATCGCCAGACCGGCCGCGTCGTCGCCGGAACTGACGATGCGCAGTCCCGACGTGACGCGGCTGATGGTCTTCTGCTGGAATTCCTGGTTGACGCGCAGGTACTCTTGCGCCTGCAGGGAAGCGATATTCGTATTGACGGTGTATGCCATTCCAAACCCCCGGCTCGCCGTCCGGAAAGGGCGGCGCGCGAGGCCCTTGGGCTCGATGGCCCGTGGGTCTCACGTTGCCCTTATCGGGGAAGTGGGAGGGGTTTCGATATGGCAAAGCGGCGCCGGCCGCGGATCTCGGGCGATTTCCGCGGCCAGGCGCTGGCGAACGTTTAGCCCCGGCGAGCCGGGCCGGGGCTATCCCGCGTAGGGCTATCCCCTCAGCAAGCTGAGCACGGCCTGCGGCGCCGAGTTGGCCTGCGCCAGCGCGGCGATGCCCGCCTGTTGCAGGATCTGCGCCTTGGTCAGGTTGGCGGCCTCCGACGCCAGATCGGCGTCGCGAATCCGCGATTCGCTCGCGGCGAGGTTGTTCAACTGCGTTTGGGCGAGACTTACCGCGAAGTTGAGCTGGTTCTGGCCTCGTCCGATCGTCGCTTGCACCTTGCCGAGTTCGGTCACCGCCGCGGCGAGCGCGGAAACGGCTGCCTCGGCGTTGGTCTGGGACTCGATGTCGATGTTGGAGCCGCCCGACAAAAGCGACGAAGTAACCACCGAACCCTGGCCGGTCGTGACGCCGGTGTCGTTCGGGTTGTCGCCGACCGAAACCTTGAACGCCGGATTCGAACTGATGAAGCGGATCTTCTCGGCGCCTCCGGCGGCGGCATCGCGCTCCTTGACGGCGGTGATCTTTTTGACGTCGGCGCTCGACGACGCCTGGATTTGCGTGTTGATGTAGTTGATCGCCTCGTCGATCGACCGGCCGCGTTGCGCGGTGCTGTCGGCCTGGAGCGTGATGGCGAGCGATTGCTCGGTCCCGCTCGCGTCCTTGGTCGTCAAGGTGATCAACTGATCGTCGTTGCCATTGCGGATCGAGGAGAAGGCCAGAAGGCCGGAGGAGGCGGCGCCGCCCGAACTCAACGCGGCCGAGGTGGTGTTGGACCCGCCGGTCGCCGCCGTCGTCGAGGCCGATCCGGCGATGGTTCCGAAACCGTAGGAGCCGCCCGAGGTGTTCGAGCTCACGCGAACGTAGGTCCCGTTATTGGAACTGATCACGAACGTGCTGCCCGCGCCGGTTGAAGCGACCAGGCCGGCCTGTTGCAGGCTCGACGTGGAGGCGAAGGCGGTGTTGAGAGTGGAGACGATGTCGGAAGCCGTCGTCGCCGTCGTGAAGGTGTGGGAAACGGTGACGTAGGAGCCGCCGCCGACCGAGATGGCCAGCGTTTGCGCGCCCGAGCCGGTTGCCACCGCCGCCGAGGTGAGGCTTGTCACGTCGAAGCTCGAGGACGTGGTTGAGGTCGTGTTCTGCGCCGACCCCAGGCCGAGCCGGTTGGCGACGTCGTTGACCGCCTGGACCTCGAAGTTCTCGCCGCGCTTGGAGGTGAACTGCACCGCCGCCCCGGCCGAGGACGAGCTGACCGAGATTCCGGCCGCGACGAGTGACGAGTTGTTGGCGACGAGCGACGACAGGCTGGTGAGGGCGGTGTCGACGGTGGTCGAGGTGGTCACCGACAACGTCAGGTCGACCGCCGAGGCGATCGAGCCGCCTTGCACGCGGACAATGACGTCCCGCGCGGCCGCGAACGTGGTGCCGGTGCTGGCGGCCGAGGCCGCGCCGGTCACCGCGTAGTCGAGCGAGTTTCCGGTGTTGCTCGAGTGATTGCCGAGCAGCGCGTTGGAGAGCCGGTCCCCGGCCGATACCTGGAACGCGGTCGACGACGACTCGAACACCAGTTTCTGGTTGTTGCTCGAATCGGTGATCACCTTGGCGCGGATTCCGGCGTTCTTGAAGTTGGCGGCCGAGCCAACCCCGACGTTGCCCGCCTCGGTCAGCGCGTTGTTGATGGTGGTGACCAGTTCGTCGGCGTCGTCGACGCCGTTGAGGTTCACCGAAACGCGGATGCGGTCGTCGTCGGAGAACCCGGCGCCGCGGAAGAAGAAGTCGGTTTTGCCTGAGACTACCTCGGAGGACGTATTGGTGGTGTCGGCGATGATCTCGTCGACGTCGGTGGCGTTGGCGCCGACGGCCTGAAAGCCTTTCAACTTCAAACTGCGGGCGTCGACGGTGGAGGTGCTCAGGTCGAGGCCGACCGAGCCGTTGGTGATCTTGGTCCCGTCGGTCGAACCCCGGCCGCCGCCGATGAACACGCTCAACGACGCGGCGAAGGCGCCGCCCGTGTTGAGGCCGATCGCCTGGCCCTGGCGGTCGATTTCGGTGACCACGCTCGAGAACTCGCTGTTGAGCACGCTGCGGTCGCCGCTGAAGGTGCCCGACGCCGATTGCGCGGCGAGGGTGCGCGCGCGGTCGAGCAGTTGTGAAATGTTGTTGAGGCCGCCGTCGATCGTCTGCAACGTCGAAAGCCCGTCGTTGGCGTTGCGGATGCCCTGGGTCAGCACGGCCCGGTCGGACCGGAACGTGTTGGCGATGGCGAGGCCCGCCGCGTCGTCGCCGGAACTGATGATTCGGAGTCCGGACGTGACGCGGTTGATGGTTTTCTGCTGGAAGTCCTGATTGACTCGCAGATATTCTTGCGCCTGTAGGGACGCAATATTGGTGTTGATCGAGAATGCCATTGTCTCTCCTCTCGAGGCGTGTTTCCGGGTGTCCTTACCCGGTGGACGCCGCCCTTGGTCGGGCGCGCCCTCCTGTTTGTGGTTACGAGGGGCTTATCGGAGAGAAATGGAGGAACGCGACGAAATTTTGTCGCGTCAGATTTCCGCCGCCGGGCCGAGGCAGGCCAGGCGGGCGGCGAGTTGGGGCGCGATGGGGGCGCGGATGGACCCGGCCGCTTCGCGGTTCTGCTCCCGGATCTCGTTGCGGAGGATGAGCACGTCGGGCGGCGCGACGATGCCGATGGTGACGCGCTGCGGCGTCGTCTCGAGAACGCGGATCTCGATGCCGCCGCCGATCGTCAACGACTCCCCGGCGCGGCGGCGGATTACGAGCATGGGGGACCTCCGGGCAGCGGCAGCGGGTGGCGCAGCGAATAGGGCGAGTCGAGGGGGACGGCCTGGAATCCGGTGCGGGTGGCTGGATCGAGCAAGACGGGGGCGCGGAGGTTGGCGGTCACCTCCGAGCCGCGAACGGTCAGGATGGCCAGCGGGAGCAGTTCGCCGCCCTCGCCCGACGCCGCGGTTTCGGGAATCCGGTATCCGGCCGCGATGCGGGTGGCCGGAACCGTGAGAAAGGCGAGTTCGGGATCCTCGATGGATTGAAGGAACACGATCGGCGCGGTGGCTGGCCGCTCGACCAGGACAAAGCGGGTGAGCGCCTCGAACGCCGGTAGGCCGCCGGGAAAATAGTAGACGTCGGACTCGGCGTAGGTGAGCACGCCGAAATGAGGGGTCGCCAGTTGAGCCATGGTCGCCCGCGAGCGGGCGACTGCTTCATCGGCCGCTCAGGCCGTGCGCTTTAGCCGGTTCCACGCGAATTCGATGGCGTGGTGGGCGGCGAACATGCACAGCACGGCCAGGAAAAAGATCATGCCGCCCTCCAGTTCGTGGAGCGTCCCCTCGGCGAGTTCCGGCTTGTAGGCGCTGACGATGCCGGTCATGGTGACCCGGAAGGCGTTGGCGGCGACCGCGATCGGGATGGTAAGCACGAACAGCACGGCCCGCATCCAGGGCTTCTCGTCGAACAGGTAGGCATAGACGAGCGAGAGAAAGGTCAGCGTCAGAAGAGACCGGATGCCGCTGCAGGCGTCGACGACGGAAAGATCGCGATTGGCCAGATGGAGAATGTTGCCTTCGCGAAACACCGGAATATCGATCCAGGTGAGCACCGAGGAGGCCACCGCGCTGGCGAACAGTTGGAGCGGGAAGGTCACCTGGAGGTACAAGATGTTCGGGATTCTGACCATGAACAAGAGCGCGAACAGCGGAAACGCGAGTGCCCGGAAAAGCGGAAATCCGCCGAGCGCGAGCACGATGCCGGCCAGCGTGATGACGAGCGCGGTCCGGGCGACGAACATTTCGGCGCCGAGAGTGCCGGCCGCCAGTTGCAGTCCGCCCCACGCGATGAGCGCGAAGCCCCAGGCGCTGTGGGAGCGGGGAAGGGCGAGAAGGCGGTCGCGGGCGCGCCAGGCGACATAGGCCGCAAAGGGAGGCACGGCGAGGCCGTGACCCATGTCGCCGTCGTTGAGCCATTCGTCGAGCATTCCGGCGAGGACATCGTAGAAAGCGAGCAGCAGGAGAGCGGAGAAGAAGACGATGGCCGTCCAGGGGACGGGCGTCGCCCGGGGTGTGGCGGGAGCCTCCAGGGTCATCACATCCATGGTACGGGAGTGCGAGTGGGGTGACAAGACTTGTACACTTGTAAAAGTGTATTGCTGTATTGTATTAAACTTAACTTTAAAACAAGCCTTCATCTTGACAAGCAAAGCGCCAACGTTTATTCTTTACATGAATGGCAGTCGTCATCGCCGTCGCCAACCAGAAGGGAGGCGCCGGCAAAACCACCACCTGCGTCAACCTCGCCGGCGGACTCGCCGAGGCGGGCTACAAAGTCCTCGTCGTCGACGCCGATCCCCAGGCGAGCGCCCTCGCCTGGCGCAACAACGGCGGCGAGGAAAACCGCCTCGGCTTCGACGTCATCGCCCTGCCCAACTCCACGCTCCACAAGGACTTACCCAGTCTGGCCGCGCGCAGCGACTATGAGGTGCTCATCGTCGATTGCCCGCCGGGCGGCGCTCACCGCTCGCGTTCGGACGACATCACACGGTCGGCCCTGCTCGCCGCCTCGGCCGTGCTCATTCCGGTACAGCCGAGTCCACTCGACTATCAGGCGGCCGTCACCATGCTGCCCCTGTTGCGCGACACCGCGCTCTACAAGCCCGGTCTCCGCGTCTGGATCCTGATCAACCGGCGGCTGTCGGGCAACAACCGGCTCGGCCGCGACGCGCGGCAGGCCGCCGAGGCTTTTTTCGCGACCGATGGCATCGGCATCCAGGTTTTGCGCACCGAGGTCGGCGCGCGCTCGGCGCTGGCCGAATCCTCCGGCCGCGGCCAAACCATTCTCGGCTACGCGGGCGGTTCGGTGGCCGCCCTCGAGATCCGCGAACTGACCGAAGAGGTGATCCAATGTCTGGCGACACCAAGCCAAGAAGCGTCCTCAGCGAACTGAAGCGGCCGCTGTTGCAATCGGCCGGGGCGTTGCCGCCCGGCGTCGAGGAGCATTTGCTCGGGCGCGGCCCGTCGCGGAACCCGCCCCCGGCTCCCGTCTCTTCCGAGCCCGCTCCGGTTCGCCGTCCCAAGGCTCCTACCATACCGGTCACCTTCCATCTGCCGGTGGATCTGCGCGACCGCCTCAAGGTGACCGCGCAGGCCAAGCAGCGCACCATGCTCGACCTGGCCGTCGAGGCGCTGTCGGAGTACATGTCGCGCAACCCGGTGACCGAGCAGGACTTGCGCCGGATGCTCGGGATCTGAGCGCGCACCTCGATGTGGCACTGTAACGGCCCCATCAAACATCTGATAATGGAACGTTATCAGATCCTACTACCGGAAGGCGCTTGAACCCCTTGCCTGATCGCCGGCTCAGTTGCCTGAGCCTATCCACCGTCTTTCCCAACCCGACCGAGCCCGGGTGCGGCATTTTCGTCGAACGCCGGCTGGAAGCGCTTGCCTCGCTGCCCGATGGCCCCGACGTCAAAGTCATCGCGCCCGTTCAGGTCTTCGACTGGGGAAACAGGCGCCACCGGTTTCTGCGCTCGCGCGGCGTTGCCTGGCGGAGAACGCAAGGGCCGCTCGAGGTCTTTCATCCCACTTGGTTTTATCCACCCCGCGGAGGCGCCGCCAATGCCGGGTTCCTTGCCGCCAGGATCGTCCTTACCGCGGCTCGATTATGGACCTCCGGATACCGCTTCGATCTGATCGACGCGCATTTCGGCCATCCGGAGGGGGTCGCGGCGGCGGTTCTGGGCCGCCTGTTCCAGCGGCCCTTTTTGATCACGATGCGGGGAAACGAGCCGCTCTTCGCCGCCGCGCCGTCGATCCGGGCCACGCAGAAATGGGCGTTCGGCCGCGCGGCCCGCGTCATCGGCGTGTCGCGCGCGCTCAGCGGGTTCGCCGAGTCGCTGGGTGTTGCCCGCGAACGCTCGGCGACCATCCCGAACGGCGTCGACGGAGCTCTCTACCATCCGCGCGACCGGGCCGCGTGCCGCGAAAAGCATCGGATTCCGGCCGGCTCGCGCATGCTGCTCTCGGCGGGCTACCTCGTCGAGGGCAAGGGCCACCACGACATTGTTCGCGCCGTCGCCAAGCTGCGAAGCCAGGGACTGCCGCTCGAGTTGTGGATCGCCGGCGGACCGGGCAGGGAAGGGGACTTCGAGCCGGCCATCCGGGCCGCGATTGCCGAAACCGGCCTCGGCTCGTCGGTGCGGATGATCGGCGCGGTGCCGCCGACGGTGTTGGCCGAGTTGATGTCGGCCGCCGACGTCTTGTGCCTGGCAAGCTATGCCGAAGGCTGGCCGAACGTGGTTCACGAGGCGATGGCGTGCGGCGCGCCGGTGGTGGCGTCGTCGGTGGGCGGCGTGCCCGAAATGATTCCCGATGACGTGGCGGGCATCGTGATTCCACCGCGCGACGCCGCCGCGCTCGCCGAGGCGCTACGGGCGGCTTTTTCGCGCCAGTGGGACCGCGCCGCGATCGCGCGGATGGGCCGGGAGCGAACCTGGACCCGCGTCGCCGGTGAGGTCCACCGCCTCATGAAAGACGTGGCGGCCGAGATCGGAGGCTAGCCGCGAGGCATCGCGATCGTGGCCTGCCGCACATGGTCGAGCGACAACTCGCCGTCGAACCAGCGCACCCGCCGGCCTGTCACGAACAGGTCGCCCCAGATCTGCAGATTCAATAACCGCCAGATGCGGTCGGTGGCATCCTCGGTTCCTTGCCGGTGACGGTCCATCAGCGCGCCGAGCTTGCTCAGGTCGAGATAGTTGGCGAGCAACCCTTGGCGGTCGCACAGGTACGACAGCAGGAACGAGCACCGCTTTTCACTGAACCACCGGCGCATCGGGGTAGGGAAGCCCATCTTGGTCCGGTGGACGATCTCTTTCGGCAACAGGTCCTCCACCGCCTTCTTGAGAATGTACTTGCCCTTGGACGGGAGCTTCATCGAGTCGGGCAGCCGCATGGCGAACTCGACAAAGGTATGGTCGAGGAATGGCACGCGGCTCTCGATCGACGCCGCCATGCTCATCTGGTCCTGCTTCATGAGCAGTTCGACAAGATACGTCTTGTGATCGGCGAACAGCAGCCGGGACAACATCGACTGCTGCGGCTGGGTGTTCCAGTAGCGCAGGTAGCTGTCGTAGGGCGGCGAGGCGCCGAGCGCGTTGGACCGCGCCAGATCCTTCAACTGCCCGCCCGGAAATCCGCAGTAGAAGTTGTCGAGGTACATCGACTCGACGTCCGGGGTACGGCACAGAAACGTATGCTGCAGCTTTCGCCGCATCGAGAGCGACGGAATCGCCGCCACCGCGCCACGCACCGCCGACTTGGCGGCGCCGGGCATCCAGTCGTAGAGCCGGCTTCCGCGTTCGTTGATCAGATGATAGCGGTACCGCTCGTAGCCAGCGAACAACTCGTCGCTGCCTTCGCCGGTCAACACCACCTTGACGTGCTTGGCCGCCAGTTCGGACACAAAATACAACGGGATGCTCGACGAAAAGCAGATCGGCTCGTCCTCGTGCCAGATCATCTTCGGCATCGCGCCGAAAAACTCGTTGAACCCGATGACAACCTCGTGATGCTCGGTGCCGAGCAGCCGCGCCACCTGCGACGCCCAAGTGAGTTCGCCGAACTCGGCCTCCTGATAGCCTACCGAGAACGTCTTCACCGGTCCGTCGAACCGCCGCTTCATGATCGCGGCGATGCAGCTCGAGTCGATACCTCCGCTGAGGAATATGCCGAGCGGCACGTCCGCCATCAACCGGCTCTGGACGCACTCCTCGAGGCGCGCGCGGCACTCGGCGATCCACTCTCGCGGGTCGCCCTTTTCGGGCTTGTCAAACAGCGGCGTTTCCCAATACTGGCCGATTCGCAGGTGGAACCGGTCTTCCCTGCATTCGAGGGTGAGATAGTGCGCCGGGGGGAGCTTTTTCACGCCCGCGAACAGGGAATCGTCCGAGCTCACGTATCCGAACGTGAGGTACTCCGACAACGCGGCTTCGTTGAGCGACGGCCGGATCGCGGGATGCTCGAGCAGGGCCTTGATCTCGGACCCGAACACGAAAGTGGTTCCGTCCCACCAATAGTAAAACGGCTTGATCCCGTGCCGGTCGCGCGCGCAAAACAGCGTCTTCTTCTCGCGATCCCACATCGCGTAGGCGAACATTCCATTGAAGCGGGTGACGCTCGCCGGTCCGTACTCCTCGTAGCCGTGGATAATCGCCTCGGTGTCACTCCGCGTGCGGTAGCGGTGTCCGGCCCGCTCGAGATCGGGGCGGAGGCTGGCGTGGTTGAAGATCTCCCCGTTATAGACGACCCAAAGGGTATCGGTCTCGTTCGACATCGGCTGATGTCCGGCGGCCAGATCGACGATGCTCAGGCGGCGGTGTCCGAGATAGGCGTGGTCGTCGTGGTAGTACCCGGAATCGTCCGGTCCCCGGTGCTCGATCGCGTCCGCCATGCGGCGCAGCACCGCCAGCGAATCGGCCCCCGGCCGGGCGCTGACGAACCCCGTGATTCCACACATATTTATCGGGCGGCTACCTTCAGTATAGGCCCGATTCGGTGATCGGCCCGCAGCCCGGCAAACTGTAGTTTTTCCAACCAGATGCCGCCACGCTACACTATTCGGTTGGCGCTGTCGATTCCCAGTAGTCCCGTTCGCTGGCCGCGTGGTTGGAAACCCGCGCTCATCGTGGTTATCGACACCGAAGAAGAGTTCGACTGGACCGCGCCGCTCGACCGGGAGGCCACCTCGGTTCGGGCCATGGCTCACGCAGGCCGGGCGCAGCGGATCTTCGACGAGTTCCGCATCCGTCCGACCTATGTCGTGGACTACCCGGTGGCATCGCAACCGGACGGATATGGTCCGCTGCGCGACATTTTCAACGACGGCCGCTGCGACATCGGCGCGCACCTCCATCCGTGGGTAAATCCGCCCCACGAAGAGGAGGTGAGTCTGTACAATTCATACGCGGCCAACCTTCCACTGCCCCTCGCCGCGGAAAAGCTCCGCCGGCTGGGCGAGGCGATCGAGGCCAATCTCGGACAGAAGCCGCGCGCCTACAAGGCCGGACGGTACGGAATAGGCGATACCATGATTCCCCTATTAAAGGATCTCGGCTATCAGGTCGATCTAAGCATGGCGCCCCCGTTCGACTACAGCTCCGATGGCGGCCCCGATTTCTCCCAATTCCCCTCCGACTGCCACTGGATGGGTGAAGGAACTGATCTGCTCGGCATACCCACAACTGGCGCCTTCGCGGGCTGGGCTCATCGCGCCGCGCCGGCGCTGTATCGCGCCGCGACGGGACGATTGGGGTCGAGACTGCGGGCGGCTGGGCTACTGGCCCGAGCCGGCGCGGTCGACCGGCTGCGGTTGTCGCCGGAGGAGTTCACGCACGCCGAACACAGAAAACTCACCCGGTTCCTGCTCGACCGCGGCGCCGGAGTGCTGACGTTCAGTTTTCACAGTCCGTCGCTCGACCCCGGCAGGACTCCCTATGTACGGTCGGAGGCGGACCTGAGTTCGTTCCTCGACAGTTTGCGCCGGTATTTCGACTATTTCTTCGGAGAGGTTGGTGGGCGCGCGATGACGGCGGTCGAAGTAAAACTGCTTCTCGAAAGTGAAAAGCCATCATGAAGGTACTCGGCATTTCCCCACTGGACAAGGACGCGAGCGCGTCGCTGGTGGAAGACGGCAAGATCCTGTTCGCGGCGGGCGAGGAACGGTTCAGCCGCCAGAAACAACACTCCGGTTTCCCGCGATTGGCGATCCGGGAGGCGTTTCGCTACACCGGCGTCAAGCCGGAGGAAATCGACGCGGTCGCCTACGCCTTCCTCGAGTGGGATCAGGAGGAGCGCGCGATCGAGCATAGCTTCGCCGAGGAGGCCAAGCACGGTGAGGCCTTCCGTCACGCCGGACTCCAGGAGCAGCTTGCCAACGCCGAGCAGCGCGTGCCGGTTCGCACCCGGCCGGTGCCGGGACTGCGGCACCCCAACCAGACGATCCAAAAGAGCGCCGCTCACCGGGCGTTTTACCGCTTCGCGGGCGGATCGTCGCTCACGGCGCGCTATTTCGAGGAACGGGCCGAGCAGGCCTGGAAAACGGAAGGTGTCGGCGAGCATCGCCGTTGGCAAAGAGAGCTCGAGGAAGGTCTCGGCGAGTTCGGACTGGGCGGCAAGCTGAAGCGGTTCGAACATCACCTTTCGCACGCCGCCAATTCCTATCTGGCGAGCGGCGCCGAGCGCGCCCTCATTGTCACTTTCGACGGCTATGGCACCGGATTAGCCGGCTCGATCGGCATTGGCGAAAGCGGCAAGATCCGGCGGCTTCAGAACATCCGCTACCCGAATTCGCTCGGCACGTTCTACGAAACCGTCACGTCGTCGCTCGGATTCCGCGCCGACCGGCACGCCGGCAAGATCGTGGGACTGGCCGCTTACGGCGACCCCTCGGTGCTCACCGATGTCCTGATGGACCGGGTGGAAATCGAGGACGGCGGCTATCGCATCCACGAGAATCTGAATGTCTACTTCTCGCGGCACTTGGCGATGCGGTTCCCCATGATCGACGTCGCGGCGGCGTATCAGACCGCACTCGAGCGGATCGCCTGCCAAGTGGTCGAGTATTGGATCGGGAAGACCGGTTGCGACACCGTGGTGATGTCGGGCGGCGTCGTCGCCAACGTCAAGATGAACCAACGCATCTTCGAGGTGGGTGGAGTCAAGCGGATTTTCGTCTACCCGAACATGGGGGACGGCGGCTGCGGAACCGGGCTGGCGCTCCACATGACGTGGCCGGGCGGAGTGGGCGCGCCGATCGACAGCGTCTACCTCGGTCCCGGATACTCGGCCGCCGAGGTGCGGGCGGCGTTGGATCGCGCCGGCCTGTCCTATTTCGAGCCCGCGAATCTGGCGGCCGAGGTGGCGCGGCGGATTCACGGCGGCGAGGTGGTGGCCAGGTTTGACGGCCGCATGGAATATGGACCGCGCGCGCTCGGCAACCGGTCGATTCTCTATCATGGCCGCGACCCGGAAGTGAACCAGTGGCTCAATCACAGGCTGGGCCGCACCGAGTTCATGCCGTTCGCGCCGGTGACGCTCTGGGAGGCGCGCGACCGTTGCTATTTCAACGTTCCCGGCGCCGAGCACGCCGCCGAGTTCATGACGGTAACTTTCGATTGCACCGATTTCATGAAGGCGACCTGCCCGGCGGCGGTTCACGTGGACGGCACGGCGCGGCCGCAATTGGTTCAGCGTTCGAAGAACCCTGGCTACTACGACATTCTCGCCGAGCACGAGAAACTGTCGGGCTCGCCGTCGGTGATCAACACGAGCTTCAACATGCACGAGGAGCCGATCGTTTGCAGTCCGGACGACGCCGTGCGCGCGTTTCTAGACGGGCGCATTGACGGTCTGGCGGCCGGGCCCTACTACGTCGAGAACCCGATGCTCGCTCAGACGCGGGCCACGGGGCGCGCGCTCGTCTCCTCCACGTCGTAGGCGGGCAGCGCCCCCATGCTCATGTAGTCCCGGCGGCCGATCCCGAAGTGACCGAGCATCGTCGGCGCGACCTGGCGGAGCGAGATCCGTTGCGCGGCCGCCGAGGCCTTCTGGGCGCGGTCGCGGATCCAGAAGATGCCGTCGGGATGATGCATGCCGCTCTTGACGCCGCTCGCCAGATAGAACAACTTGGAAAACGGTTTCGCCTCGCCCGCCGAGTTCTTGACCGCGGCGTTCGGACTCGCCTGTTGGTAGATGCCGCAGCCGCCGAAGACTTCGTTCTCCTTCAACGTGACGAACATCAACGGCTTGCCATCGCAGGTCATTGCCTTCATGAGCCGCACCGCCTCGGCGGCGTCGGCGGCCGACTGGAAGTACAGATGGAACTGCTCCGCCATCACCGGGGCGTAGCGATAGGCGCCCTTGATTCCGGCGTACGTGAAAAACTCGCCCGGATCGTTGACGCGGTAGACGACCTTGCCGTCGAAGTGTTCGTAGATCACGCACGGCTGTTGGCTCAGCGCCGTCGATAGCACCACCACCGTGTCCGGGCCCGCCATGTCGAGACATTCGCCCACCAGCTTGTCCATGCTCTGGTAGCCGAACTGGATGGCGTCCTTGTACTCCTCCTGCTCGCCGGGCTTGGGCTTGAGCGTGAATGGATCCGGGTTCATGTTGCGCCAGTAGCAGTGCTGGAAGTGCGCGGTGCTGTTCACGAAGAAGGTGGAGAAGTCGGGATGCTCGCGGTTCCAATAGTGGGCGAACACGTCCCATTGGAGCCGGTCAAGCAGCACGGCGCGCTGCCACCGGTATTTGCCGCTCCGCTCGCGATTCAGTTGCGCCAGGATCGCCCGAATCGATGCGAGGGAGAGTCCGTGGCCCAGCATGAATGCCAGGAACCGCAGATGGTCCATCTTGGAGACCGCCATCGAGTCGCGGGTGTGCTCCTGAACGTTGGTGCACACGTAGTTGAAGAAGGTTCCGAACTCGCCCTCCGGGTACGGATGCGCGCCCACCGACCAGGGGTCGGGCAGGAAATATCCCTTGGGCGGCTTCTCGAACGCCGCGTTCATGCTGCCGCAAATCCAAACCTTCCGGCCCTGCTCCGACAACAGGTCCCAGATTCTCGGGTAGGGGACCTTGTGGCCGTCGCCGAGGTCGAACACGCCGTGTTCCTTGTAGGAAAGACCGGTGTGGATGGTGATCCACTGAATCCAGGGTTCGAGATTCGGAGCGATCTCCTCGGCCTCGGTCACGAACACCTGGGACTGCTCCTTGAGCCTCGCGAAGTTCGGCAGTTTGCCTTCGCCGATAAACTGATCCATCAGAGTGGGACTCAGTTCGTTGAACTCGAGGGAAATCATCGGGCGGGTCATGGGCTGCGTGGTCCTCGCGTCAATTATGGCACGGCGAGGCCCGCTTCGCACCGCCACCCGATCCTCGACTCCTAAGGAACTCATTCGGCCGCTTCGAGGGGAATGAGCGCGTAACCCATTGATTTGGCTTTGGCGTGGAGCTTCGCCTCTTGTCGTTTCTGATACCGGAGTTGGTCGGCGGCGAACCTGGAGTCGTCGAACTCTTGGCGGGT
>SYLY01000386.1 GCA_005808475.1 Acidobacteriota bacterium | reverse complement strand
CAATAGGTGGTGGTGTGTCGGCGAAAGCCCACAAGGAGCCACTAGGGCCCAATTCGCGCCGCCTCCAGCGGCGCACCCACTCGATAGGTGTTCCATAGCACGAACTTTTCGATTGTCAAATTGGGTTTTGCAAGTAGTTCCGGCTTTAGGCAAAATTATTTCTGCCATTTTTTCAATAACATGGCGAATCGAGGCGCCATCGCCGGGATGGACGAATCGCAAAATCGCAAGTGGGAGGGGCCGGTTGCGGCCACTCGGCCGGCCGGCTCGAACCAGATGCCTGACGAACCGATTATCATTGAAACGCCACCTCCCGCTCTGTGGTTCTAATCGAGGCTTGACCTCAACCTGCCCGTAACGGGCAGGATCGTGCGCCCACAGACGCACGTTTTTGTTTGACAAACCGTATCGCCGGAAAACCAAATTATGGTAAAAACGGAGATCAATTCCCCGGAGAAGCCACGCGCTTCTCCGGGGATCTCGAATCTTTCCGAACCGATGCGGTACGCGAAGTTCCTCATCCCGCTCTTGGCAATGCTCTCCACCCGCGGCGACTCGCCCGCTGGAGTCCTCCGCTCGGTCTCCGCCAGTATCCCCGCGCCCACCGTCGCGTCGTGGAAGGACAAGCTTCACGCCGCGTACGCCGCCAGCCGAAGAGGCGACTATGCCGCCGAAGCCGCTACGCTCGACGGCTGCCGCGACTGGCTGCGACTGTACCCATCCAACGTGCTCGCCGCGCGAACCCACGACTACTTCGGCGGCGCCTACCTCGGTCTGCTGAATTACCCGGCGGCCTTGCGCCACCTCTCGGCCGCTCGCTCCCTTTATCGCGCCAGCGGCGATGCCGCCGGATTCGCCGCGGTCTCTTCCAATCTTTCGAACCTCTACTTCACTCTTCAAGCGCTCCCGGAGGCTCTCCACGCAGCCGACGACGCGATGAGCGCGCTGGCGCTGACGGGCAACGATCGCCAGCGACTACGAATCCTGATCCACAAGGCGCGGCTTCTCTCCCGGACTGGAGATGGGGCCGGAGCATCGGCTCTGTTCCGCCGCGCCGCCGCCGAAGCGCAGCAATGCGGCGATCACGATGCCGCGGCCTTGTCCTGGTACCTCGAAGCCGTCGAGTCGTCGCTCCGGGACGACGCGCCGGCGGCCCGCGTCACGCTCCGGCGCGCGCTGTGGCTTCGGTGGACCGCCGGAGATCCGGGCATCGCGGGCGTCCGCCGCCTTTTGGCCATGGAGCGGCTGAAGGCCGGCCATCGCGAATCGGCGGCCGCGTTCGCCGACCGCGCGCGCGCCTCACGTAATCCGTCCACGCCGGATTGGACCATTCCCCACGCGCGAGCCATGGCTCATCTCGCCGCGGGCGAAGAGCGGCAAGCGGTCGCCGAACTGCGGCTCGCGGTGAATCAATTGCGGGTTTTCGAGATGGACCGGATGCCCCCCTCGCTCCGGTCCGCCGCCGCGGAGCGGGTCCACGGACTCTACGGCGAGTTCATTTCGGCGGGCAATCGCTTGTACGCGAGATCGCCCGATGAGGCGCTGCTGCAGGAAACCCTTCAGGCCGCGGCCGCCGATCAGGCGTTCGGACTGCGGGGCTCCTCCGGCGCCGGGCCGGACGCCGCCAGGGAGGGTGTGATCTCGGACTTGCAATCGGCCTACACCCGTCTGTTCGCCTGGCCGGAGGATCGCGCCGGCCTGGCCCGGCTGCGGATGAATCTGATCGAGCTCGAGGCCGCTTCGATTCGCGACGCGGAGCCGCGACGGCTCTCCACCGTCGCCCGCTCGATCGCCGGCGATGAAGCGATCCTCGTTTTTCATTTGGGCCCCGCCGAATCGTTTCTGTGGACGATCGTGTCGTCGGGAACGCAACTCCACCGTCTCGCGCCGGAACGCGCGATCACCGCGAAGGTAGCCGCGTTTCGAGACGCGATCGAGCGGCGCGCGGGCGCCTTCGAGGCAGGCCGCGCCCTCTACGATTCGCTCTTCGGCGGCATTGATAAAAACGTCCGGTCCAAGCGAATCTGGAGGATCGTGCCGGCGGGCTCCTTGTACCGCGTGCCCTTTCACGCCTTGGCGCCACCGCAATCGGCCGGCCGCCGCCGGTACCTTGTCGAGGACCACGCCGTCCGGCTCGTTCCCGGGCTATGGATGTACGGGGAGAGGCAGCAACCGGCTTGGGACGGCCCCGCGCTCGCCGTCGGCGATCCCGTGTATAACCGGGCCGATTCGCGCTTTCTGAAGCCCAGTTTGGCGGGGAGCGCCTCCGGTCCGGAACTGCCCCGGCTTCCGGCTAGTGGAGTCGAAATCCGCAAGTTTCTGCAAATCGAAGGCGGAAGCGCGCGCGCCATCCTTGGGACAGGCGCCACGCCCGGGAATGTCGCCGGCGCCCTGGGTTCACGTCCGGCGGTGATCCACTTCGCCACGCACGTGCTCCCGTCGCCTGAACGCGCCGGCGAGAGCTTGCTCGCCCTCAGCCTCGGCAGATACGGCGAGTTCCAGCACCTGAGCCCCGAGTGGATCGCGGCCCGCGAGATTCGAGCGAGTCTCGTCGTCATGAGCGCCTGCCGGTCCGGCTCCGGCGAGATCCGGCCGGGAGACGGCCTGCTCGGATTGACCCGCGCCTGGATCGCGGCGGGAGTTTCCACCGTGGTCGCGACGTACTGGCCCACCCCGGACACCAGTGGCACGCTGCTCGGACGCTTCCACGAACTTCGACGGCGGCTCGGAGCCGGCAACGAGGAGCTAGCGCTTCGGGACGCGATCCTCGAGCTCCTGCGGACGAATGATTGGCGGAGCCAGCCGGAATATTGGGCCGGCTTCTTCGTCATCGGACGGCCCGTATTCCCGGCGGGGTTAGAGGGGGAACCTCAAATGAGTAGTCAATCCCCCCCAGAATGAGAGTTGAAAACAGCAGGTGGCTATCTGGTATGATTCGTGTGGACTAGTCCCGCTGTGGCTAGCCCGAACCGGCGGGGGCTCCGCCGCACTCCCACCCAAAGAGATAGGCCTTTCTCGTGAAGGCCCCAAAAAACCTACTGCGTCTGTTTCGTCGTGACCGGCTCGGATCCGTTCCGTGTCCCTTCGAGACCGTGGTCGAGATCCGTCCGATGAGCAACGCCCCAGCCATCTTCGAGGAACCCGTCAACCCGCTTGTCGAGCCCAACCGTTGGGAGAACCTCGTCGAGCGCATCCGAATGGGCGATCCATCCGGCCTCGACGACCTGTACAGGCACTTCTCCACGGGCGTGCGATTTTTCCTTTCGCGGCAGTTGGGCACGCGGGAGATCGACGACAGGGTCCACGACACGTTCCTTATTGTCGTGGATGCCATTCGTAGCGGCGATCTCCGGTCCGCCGACCGTTTAATGGGGTATATTCGCACGGTGGTAAGGCGGAAGGCCGCTGCCGTGATCAACGAAACGATCCACGAGCGGCGGGACGAGGTCGAGGTGGATCCCGATTGTCCGCTAGCCGACGAGCGTTTGAACGCCGAAGAGACGATGATCCGCGAACAGCAGGCGGCGATCATGAAGGAAATGCTCGAGGATGTGCCCGAGCGCGACCGGGAGATCCTCACTCGCTTCTATCTCTATGAAGAGACACAGGAAGAGATCTGCGAGCGAATGGGGCTGTCGGCCAACCAATTCCGCCTGTTGAAGTCCCGCGCCAAGGCGCGGTTCGAAAAAATGACGCAAGGCCGGTTCCGGCGCGAAAAATAATTTTCGTGTCCGGTGAGATTTTTTCCTGCGAAACGCACTTATTCAGTAGGGACCGGGCGAGGCCGGCCCCATGGAAGTGAGGAACTCAGTCTGGAGTCGATCCAAGTGGAACGAGCAATTTGGGAAGAGCAGCACCTGAACGAGGACGATCTCGAGGCCTACGCACTGAAGCGGCTTGGCCCCGCTGCCGCCGCGGCGGTGGAAGAGCATCTCCTTTTTTGCCCCGATTGTCAGGCCGGGATGGTGCGGCTCGACGATTTCCTCCGGGCCTTTCAAGTCGCCGCTCCGAGAGTTCAGAGCCGTACTACCCGAAAGGAGAGGCACGGCGGCTGGTTTTTTTCGCTCCGCGCGGGTTTTCAGGCGCCATGGGCGGCGCCGGTGCTGGTGGCCGCGGCGGTGGCGGTGGTGGTAATCCTGCCCCGCGATGCCCGGTTGGCGCCCGTCGAAACCGTCAGGCTGGAGTCGGCTAGGGGCGACTCCGGCATCTCGACGACCGTGGCGGGCCGCCGCCTGCATCTGGTGCTCGATACGCGCGGCTTGGCGGAATTCCCCGTCTACCGGGTCGACGTGGTGGACGCGACGGGATCGCCGGTGTGGTCGGGCGAGGCCAAGCCTTCGGCGGCCGGGCTGGCCGTCACGACGGATCGGGCCGCCGCGGAAGGGATGTACTGGGTCCGCATCCACGGCGGTGGAGAGCTGCTACGGGAGTTCGGAGTACGCGCGTCACCGCCGAAGTGATGCCCCGATTCGAAGGGGATTGAAAAACACCTAGGAGCTGGGCTTGAAGTACAGCACCAGGAACCCCCCGGCGGCGGCCAGCAGAAAGCCGAGATAGAGCATCGGGTTCGGCGATTCCTTGGGTGGGTGGATCGCCATGCTGAGCAGTACGTTGACCACCGGGGCGCCGCCGAACACGAGCGGCGTCACATAGAGCGGCGACCCGCCGTTGCGGAACGCCATGATGATGCAGATCGCGCCGAGGGCGCCCAGCCCACCGGCGAGGGTCGCCGTGATCGTGCCGCTGGTGTTGAAGTTGGTCAATTGTCCCTGGCTCATCAGGATGGCCCCTGGGATCAGGACGGCGATGAGGAAGTAGGCGACGCCCACGCAGAGCAACGCTCGCATCGGATTGCCGAGGGCGACCTGCCCCTTGTGCAGGTAGGGTCCGTAGGCGCCCCAGGACAGGATGGCGCCGAGTACGAAATAAAGCCAAGTCATTTTTTGTGGATCTCCTTCGAACCTGATAGTGTACCCCAACGAAAAGAGGGCGCCCGAAGGCGCCCTCGAGTGGAAAGCGAATTCGCCTTGGGCTCCTAGCCTGACTTTCGCAGTTGAGGGGTTTGGGGACCGGCAACCCCAATGGAATCAGTGAAGGGACCTGAGAGGTCTTCACCACAAAAGGCGGGGTTCCGCGTTCAGCGATTGCTCGCCAGGGTGGGCAGCGCGCCGATTCT
>SYLY01000385.1 GCA_005808475.1 Acidobacteriota bacterium | reverse complement strand
GCGTTGATCTTGCACTTGGAGGCCACGCCGATCGCCATCGGTTCCAGGCTGTGGTGGTTGATGTTGGCGGGGATGATCATGCGGCCCCGCGCCACTTCGCTCCGCACGGTCTCCGCTGGGATGCTCTCCCGCTGGGCGACGTACTCCATCTCCTCGGTGACAACTCCCGCGCGCGCGTAGTGGATCTGCGTACGGATCGGATCGGCGGCGCGCTTGGCCGTGTACTCGGAACGATTCATCGGAAACCTCCTCAAAACGTCAAGTTTAGCGCGGCGGCGATCCGAGCCGGTAGACATGGCCTCGCCAACGGATGGTGCGCGTCACCGCCGACGCCGCGAACGAGTACAGCCAGACCCACGTGACGAGCGGAGTCCACCAGGTGTAGATCCACCCGTGCCGGACAAAGTAGGAGTCCTGCGCTGGAAGGCACGCCCGCATCAGCCTCCCGCGGCGCGCGCCCTTCCACATGCCCAGCCCCAGGATCAGCCCCACGGCGGCGATTCGCGCCCGCGTCGGAGCCAGCACCGCGCCCGCCATCGCGCCGCAATAGATCGCGTGGGCGAGGAAGCCGATCCGCCACAGCGCCGGCTCGTACACGCGGGTGATGATCATCTGCCGTTGGATCCAGCCGAGAAACTCCGCGCCGCCGGTCCCATCCACCGCCGCCACCATCGCTCCGGGCGCGAACGCGATCCGCAGCTTCGCAGCTCGCATGGCGTGCGCGATGCGGAAATCGTCGGACACGGTCCCCTGCCAGAACTCCGCCACCCGCGCCGACACGAAAGTCTCTCGCCGGATCGCCATCGCGCCGCCCCAGGCGAATCGCTGGTTGGCGCCGCCGAATCCCCCGGCGATCACCGCGTTCCACGCGCTCCGCAACAACGGCCAGAAGCCGCCGGCATCGGGCGCGTGCCAGCGATAGCCGGTCGACAGACCCACCCCATCCTCGGCGAGCGGCGCAGCCAGCGCGCGCAGCCAGCCGGGTGCGACGCGTCCGTCGGAATCGGCGAAGGCGAAGATCTCCGATGCGGGCCGTGCGGCCGCGATCGCGGCCAGCAGGTTCGAGATCTTCTCCCCGGTGGCTGGATCGCCTTCACCCGCCAAAACCACTCGCGCACGCGGAGGCGCCACGCCCGCCGGGATGTCCGCCGCGAACCGCGCGGTGACGATCAGTTCGTAGTCCGGATAGTCGAGCGAGGCGAGCGCGAGCAGGTTATCGCGTAATCCCTCGTCCGCGCCTTTCACCGGCACGATGACAGTGGCGGCGGGACAGGCGTCATCGGGCGTGCGCGTGGCCAGACGCCGCCGGACATAGGCGGACCGCGCCCCGTCGCCTCGCAGCGACAAGACCGCGAGCAGGAGCGCCAGCCCGGTCACTATACTGAGGATCAATGCGCCTTTTCGCCCTTCTGGCTTGTTGCGGAATGCTCCAGGCTACCACTTCGCAAGCCGAATACCGCGCCCGCCGCGACGCCCTGCGCAAGGCGCTGCCCGCCGCCGTGATCCTGCTGGCCGGCGCCGAGGAAGCCGAAAAAGGCGGCTTGCGCGGCGGCTTCTTCCAGGAAGCCAACTTCCTCTACCTCACCGGATGGCGCGAGCCGAACGCCTGGACCATCCTCGCCCCGGACAAAGACATCCTCCTGCTGCCCGCGCGCAGCGATGTCCGCGAGCGCTACACCGGACGCAAGTTGGGACCGGCCGACGCCAACGCGCCCGCGGAAACCGGATTCGCCGAGGTAGCGGACGCGTCCGATCTCGACGAGAAGTTGAAGCTCCTGGCCGGGGCGAACGCGCCCGTCTACGCCATCGCCAAGTCGGCCGCGGCGGAGCGGATCGCCAACGCGCTCGGCCTCGGCCGTTCCGTGGAGGATCTCGCCAAGCCTCTCGCGCGCCTGCGCATGGTGAAATCGCCCGAAGAGATCGCCCGGCTGCGGGCCTCGACCGACGCCACCGTGGAGGCGCACAAAGCGGCCTGGGCTCGCGCGGCGGCGGGACTCTACGAGTACCAGATCGCCTCCGCGATGGGGAGCGTCTACTTCGAGCGCGGCTGCGAGCGCCACGCCTACACGCCCATCGTGGCATCGGGTCCCAACTCCATCGTGCTGCACTACGCCAAAAACCGCCGCCGCATGGATGGCGGCGATCTCCTGTTGATGGATGTTGGGGCGGAATGCGCCGATTACGCCGCCGACATCACACGGACCATCCCGGTGACCGGCAAGTTCAGCAAGCGGCAGCGCGAGATCTACGAAGTGGTATTGGGCGCGCAGAACGCGGCCATCGCGGCGGCCAAGCCCGGCATGAAGCTGCTCGGCGACAGCGAGAACTCGCTGAACCGGATCGCGCGCGACTGGGTCAACACGCACGGCAAGGACTCCAAGGGCGAACCGCTCGGCAAATACTACCTCCACTCGCTCGGCCACCACGTGGGCCTGGATGTGCACGATCCCGTCGATCCGGCGGAAGACGAGTTGAAACCCGGCATGGTGATCACCATCGAACCCGGCGTCTACATCGCGGACGAGAACATCGGCGTGCGGATCGAGGACATGATCCTGATCACGGAGGCGGGCCATGAGGTGCTCTCCCGGGATCTGCCCCGTGAGCCCGGGGCCATCGAGGCGGCCATGCGCCGGTCGCGCGGGGTGAAACGCAAATAATTCGGGCCGAGCCGCGATTTCTCCGCTACGCCGGCGTCACGATCGTGTTATACAGTGTAGTAGCAATAGGGCGGCTCCGCGCGATCATTGGATGGTTGGGGAAAGGGTGGTCGCGCGGAGCCGTTTTGCCCTTTTGTTCTTAGACTACGCGCCGCGCGGAACGTTTGTTCCACGGATCGTTTTTTTTCCGCAAGAGCGATATCATCGGAGTTCCCCCCCGATGACCGCGGCAATCTTCATCGCCCTCGTGTTCGCCATTGCACTGCTTCACGTGGTGGCGGTCGGCATATCCGGCCGGCGCTTGAAGCACAAGCAGGCACGCCTGCAGCGCGACCTCTCCATCGCCGTCGGCGTCGTCGTCCTGGTGTTGATGATCTCCTACGTGGCGGGCTCCACCGATGCGTTGACCGATTTCAGGACCACGCCGCCCCGGCTGATGCCGTTCCTGATGCTCCACGTTCTGGCGGCCGCGCTGCTCGGTCTGAGCCGGTTCGGGCGGCGCCTGGCGGATGGCATCCCGCTCGCGGCGCTGGTGGGGTTCCAGGCGTTCCGCATTCCGGTGGAGCTGATCCTGCACGCCAAGTATGTGGACGGCACGATCCCGGTGCAGATGACCTACCTGGGGCGGAACTTCGATATCGTCACTGGGGTGACCGCGATCGTGGTGGCGTGGCTGGCGCTTCGAGGTAAGCTGACGCGCCCGGTGTTGCTCGCGTGGAATACGTTGGGTCTGGCGCTGTTGGGGAACATCGTCGTGGTGGCGATGCTTTCGGTGCCGGGTAAGTGGCGTGTGTTTTTGAACGATCCGCCGAACACGTTCGTGGCGGAGATGCCGTACACGTGGCTCCCCACCGTGCTCGTGACCACGGCTCTGCTCGGCCACATCGTGGTGTACCGGGTCAAGTGGCCGGCGCGGGGCTAATGCGGTCGGGCTCCAGTTCGGTACGGAGCGGCGCGGGTCGGCAAGCGGTGTGGTCTACCGCATGCGGGAAACCGTTCCGTGAAAGAGCCGCCACCTGTCCGGCACGCGGCTGCCACAACTGCTACGATGTCTAACCATGCCGGTCGACGCGGGACTCGCCCAACAACTGATTGCGTTGCTGTCCGCGCCCACTGACGAGGAGAAGTCGCAGAAACTCGCCGCAGCGCCGGGGCTGCTGAGCGATGAGGCGCTCGCGCTACTGGATGAATGGGCGGCCAACGCCCAGGACGAGCGAGTCCGGCAATACACCCTGGCACATCGGGAGACGCTGGCGTCAATCCGCGCTGCGATGGCATCCGAGGGGCCAAGCGATGAACTCCTCCAGATCATCGAAGAGTTGCAGCGACCCGGCGATGTGCGGGCGATGCCGCGTAAGGTCGAACTGGCCCGGCGGGCGCTGGAACTGGTGGAGCGTTCTTCGCATCCGCCATTATGGGCCGCGCTGCAGCTCTCCCTCGGCAATTATCTGCAACAGAATCCGCAAGGCGATCGAGCGTCGAACCTGGAAGAGGCGATCCAGTGCTACCGGGACTCGCTGGAGGTGAGGACCCGCGAGGCCATGCCGGTCGATTGGGCCACGGCACGGATGAACCTCGGCAGTACGTATCAGAACCGGATCCGAGGCGATCGAGCGTCGAACCTGGAACAGGCGATCCAGTGCTACCGGGACTCGCTGGAGGTGATGACCCGCGAGGCCATGCCGGTCGATTGGGCCACGGCACGGATGAACCTCGGCAATACGTATCAGAACCGGATACGAGGCGATCGGGCGTCGAACCTGGAACAGGCGATCCAGTGCTACCGGGACTCGCTGGAGGTGATGACCCGCGATGCCATGCCGGTCGAGTGGGCCACGGCACGGATGAACCTCGGCTCTACGTATGCGGACCGGATCCGAGGCGATCGAGCGTCGAACCTGGAACAGGCGATCCTGTGCTACCGGGACTCGCTGGAGGTGAGGACCCGCGACGCCATGCCCGTCGAGTGGGCCACGGCACGGATGAACCTCGGCGGCGCTTACGCGGACCGGATCCGAGGCGATCGAGCGTCGAACCTGGAAGAGGCGATCCTGTGCTACCGGGACTCGCTGGAGGTGATGACCCGCGAGGCGAATCCCGCGGATTTCGTCAAGGCATCCCGCAACCTCAGCCGCGCGCACATCGGCCAATCGAACTGGCACGACGCAAGCGCCGTCCTGCGGAGCGCGCTGGACGCCAACAACGAACTGTACCAACTGGCGCCCACCGACGAGGCCCGGTTCGGCATCCTGCGCGAGACCTCCGGCGCCGCCGAGGACTTGGCCTTCGCCGAAGCGAAGCTCGGGCGTCTGGAGGAGGCGGCCAGAGTCTTGGAGTCGAGCAGAGCCCGCTGGCTGGAAGAGTCTCTCTCCCTGCGCCGCCTCGAGGACCGCATTCCCGAGGCGGATCGCAACCGCTTCCGCCAAGCTCGCACTCGCGTGGAGGAACTGCGCGCGGAGGCGCGCCTGCCCGAAGGCACGGGCCGCGGCTACCTCACCGTTGCCGCCGACCTGAAAGCCGCCGCCGAAGCGCTTCGCGAATGGCTCGTGGAGACCCCCGCGGTCGATCCGCGCGAGTTCGCGGTCGCGCATCCCTTGATCTACATCGCAGCGACGGACCAAGGCGGGCTCGCACTGGTGGTCCGCCGCGCGGGAGTCGCTGCGGTCTGGCTGCCCGCTCTGACGGACGACGCCGTTCGGGACCGATTCGATGCGTGGCGGCCCAACCAGCACCAGGGGCTGGACGAACTCACCCGCTGGCTCTGGGACGAGGTCATGGCGCCCGTGCTCGGCGAACTGACCGGCGGCGCGGAGGCGGTGCTGATCCCCTGCGGACTGGTGGCCTTTCTCCCGCTCCACGCCGCTTGGACCGAAGACGCCGCGCGACCCACCGGCCGCGTCTACGCGATGGATCGGATCGCGCTCCGTTACGCGCCTCGGGCCAGCGCGATCTCGACCAGCGTCCATTCCACCGATGCCACGGCGGTGCTGGTCGTGGATGAGCCGCGGCCGGTGACCGCCACCTCGCTGCCCAACTCCAAGCGTGAGGCCGCCGCCGTCCGCGCCGCGTTCGACACGGGCTCGGTGCTGCCCGGAGAGCAAGCCACTCGCGAAGCCACGCTTGCGGCGTTGCCGGGGCACGGAGTCTGGCACTTCTCCTGCCACGGTGCCGCGAACCTGCGGTCGCCGCTGGAGTCAGGTCTGCTCATGGCCCACGGCCAACTGCTGACGTTGCGCGACGTGCTGCAACTGCGCGCCACGGGCGTCCGCCTCGTCGTCCTCTCCGCCTGCGACACGGCCCTTCCGGGAACAAACCTCCCCAGCGAAGTTCTCGGCCTCCCCGCCGGATTCCTGCAAGCCGGCGCGCAAGGTGTCATCTCGACCATGTGGCCCGTCTACGACCTGAGCACCATGATCGTGATGGCGCGCTTCTACGCCACCTGGCGGCCGGACCGGCGCGAGGCGAT
>SYLY01000384.1 GCA_005808475.1 Acidobacteriota bacterium | reverse complement strand
GGCGTCATGGGCAAGATGATCAGCCTGCAATCGAACGCGGTCGCCGCCGCCGCCACCGGCAAGAAGCCGGAAGAGGAGGCCAAGCTGTTCCGGTTCACCTCCAAGCACAGCGTATTCCTGGCGTCGGTTTTGGGCGTAATCACCGCGATCTACGCGTACATGAAATAATTGAAGTGGACGAATGCCCGGACCCACACTGCTCCACTCGGTGAGCTACTCCGGTTCCTGGGGCCAGTGGTTTCTGCCGGTGGACGAGTTCATCGACAAGGCCGCGTACCTCGGGTTCGACGGAGTGATGCTCATGGCCAAGCGGCCTCATCTGAGCCCGCTCGATTATCCGCCGACGCCGCTCGGCATGATTCGAAACCGCCTGGAAAAGAGCGGACTGAAACACCTAGTCATCGCCGGCTACACCAACTTCACCGCGGACATGGAACACTCCGAGGTGCCCAACGTCGAGATCCAGATCCAGCACACGATGGAACTGGTTCGCCTGGCGGCTGGATTGGGTGGATCGCTCGTGAGGATCTTCACCGGCTACGAACATCCGGCCGCCTCCTTCGGCGCGCAGTGGAACCGCGTGGTGGGGGCGCTCCGCGAGTGCTCCCAGCGCGCCGCCGTGTTCGGCGTCACCATCGGCGTGCAGAACCACCACGACATCGGAGTGGGATACGAGAGCATGCACGACCTGATCGCGGCGGTGAACGAACCGAACTGCCGCGCGTTCTTCGACGCCTGGGCGCCCGCGCTCCACGGCGCCGACCTCGGCGCGGCCGCCCGCAAGCTGGGACCCGTCACCGCCCACACCACCGTGGCCGACTACCAGTTGCGGCCGCGCTACAAATACGAGCCCGCGCTGGTCAACTACACGCGCGAGACAGCCTATACGCAGGCCGTTCCCATGGGAGAGGGGTTCATCGACTATCAGACGTTCTTCGACGGGCTGATGGAATCCGGATTCCGCGGAGGAGTGGCCTATGAGATGTGCTCCCCGCTGCTCCACGGTGGTTCCGTGGACACGCTGGACCGCTATGCGCGAAAATTCCTAGAGTACATCGAAGCGTACCGGGACCGGCGTTCGCCGGTGACCGAATCCCCCCAACACTCATCGTGATCATTTTGCTTTTCGGCCCGCCCGGGAGCGGCAAGGGCACCCAGGCTCGCCTTATCTCCGAATGGCTGTCCGTCCCCTCGTTGTCGACGGGCGACATGCTGCGCTCGGAGGCGCGACAGGATAGCGACCTCGGCCGCAAGATCCGCGAGACGCTCGCCGAGGGCCGGTACGTGAGCGACGAGATGGTCAACGTCATCGTGCTCCAGCAACTCGAGCGGAACCCCGCCTCCGGACTCGTGCTCGATGGATATCCGCGCACGGTGCGCCAGGCGGTCTATCTCGAGAACGCGCTGCTCGAACGCGGCTTTCCCCCTCCCGTCGCGGTTCATCTCGACGTGCCCACGGAACAGATCGTGGAGCGGCTCTCGTCCCGCGAGCAGTGCCCGGCCTGCCGCCGGATCTTCAACCTGCTCCAACAGCAGCCCAGGTCGCCGGGGGTCTGCGACGACTGCTCGGGTTCGCTGGTGCGCCGGGACGACGACAAGCCGGATGTGATTCGCGAGCGCCTCCACACCTACCACGAACTGACCGGCCCGGTGCTGGCCCATTACACCGGAGCCAACTACCTGCCGCTCGACGGCAACCGGAAGCCCGATGCGGTGTTTCGCGACATCCAGGTGAGCCTCGACCCGTTCCACAAGCGCTGGATCGCGGATCGGTAGGGTGTTCCCCTTGGGCGAAATTCCCCAACAGGGTGGAGTCACGCACCGGCGCCTCGCGCAACTGCAAGGAAAATCTCGGAAATCGGTTTGGCACGCAACCTGCACCATCAAGGGCATTCATAAGTCGTCATCGACTTAGCATCCCGATGACAGGGCCCAGCCTGTCATCAGCCCCTCTGAGCAAGGCCCCACGTTCCCAGATGTGGGGCCTTTTGCTGTCCGTCCCCCTACGGTGGGTCTATGGTTCCTAACCGAAGCTGCCGATAGTTCACCAAATGGCGACAGCACAGGGCTTGCGGAGGCACGACAGGCATCCGCTTTCCGGCCGCGTTTGGTTGAGTTGGGAGCAGGATGGCGGGGTCAGGCAGGTCGCCTGCAAGGGTCTCGACATTTCGGCTGGGGGCATGCGGCTCTCGTCCACCGACCCCTTGCCCATACGGAATTACGTCAACTTCCGGATTCACGGCACGCCCTTTGCCGGAACGGGCTCCATCCGGTCCTGCTCCCACGACAGGATGCGGTATCTGGTCGGCATCGAGTTCGGGCAGGGCATCCGCTGGGATCCCGAAAAGCACCCCTTGGACGCTCCGGCTCAGCGCTAGCGGGAATGCCGCCGGCTGTTGCCTGGCACGAATGACGTGAACTCGAACCGCATCTGCCGCTGCTGGATGAAGTAGGCGGACGAGCGTCCCGACGTCGACTCGATGTGCAACAGGACCTTGCCCTGGAAACGCCGCGCCATCTCGGCGGCGACGGCCTTCTCCTGATCCGAGCATGAGATCCCCGGTCCGCCCGTTTCGCGAATCCACTGGGACGTTGTCAAATTGAGACGGCGCTCCACGTCCAGGTCGGCACAGACCCACTGTCCGGCGCGAAGGATGGCCTTGTTCCGGCCGAAGCGCACCATCAAGCTCATTTGAAATTCCATTCTACGCCCGGCCGGCCGTCCCAGCCAAGTGGGCTGCTCGCGAAGCGCGCGGTTCGGGGTAACATAGGCGTTGCGCGCCGCGCCTTACCTGGGTGCCATCGCCCGAACCGGATCGGCTCCGGTTCTTTTTCATCCGAGGATTTTGAATGCGTCTTGTTTCACCGGGGTCGTCCCTCATTGCCGTCTCCATGGCCCTTTTTCTCGCCACGTGCGGGGAGCGGGCCGCGCAGGAAGGCAAGAAGGGCGGCAAAAAGGGCGAAAGCGTCCCCGTCACGATAGCCAAAGTTTTCGCTCGCGACGTTCCCTCCGACCTCCAGATCATAGGCAATGTCGAGGCCCACTCGATCGTCGCGGTGAAGTCCCGGATCACCGGACCGATCGACAAGGTCTGGTTCAAGGAAGGCGACTTCGTGCGCAAGGGCGACAAGCTCTTCACCATCGATCCGGCCCCGTTTCAAACCGCCGTGGCGCAGGCGGAAGCCAACCTCGCCCGCGAGCGCGCCCTGCTCCAGCAGGCGGCGGCGAACGTCAGCCGCGACCAGGCGCAACTGAGGTTCCTCCAGTCGCAGGCCTCGCGCTTCGCCAACCTGCACCGGGAAGGCGTGATCTCCAAGGAGCAGGCCGAACAACAACAGTCGAGCGCCGACGTGGTGGCGCAATCGGTGGTGGCGTCGCAAGCCTCGATCGCCTCCGCGCAAGCCAGCATCCAGGCCGGCGAGGCCGCGCTCAAGACCGCGCGCATCCAACTCGGTTACACCACGGTCGCCTCGCCCGTCGACGGCCGAACTGGCAATAGCTCCATGCGCGAAGGCACGCTGTCCACGGCCAACGTCACCGAACTGATCTCGATCAGCCAGGTGCAGCCGCTCTACGTCGTATTCTCCGTGCCGGAGGCGCAACTCGGCATCGTCAAGGACGCCATGGCGCGTGGGCGGCTCCCCGTCTCCGCCGCGCCGCCCGACGATCCGGCCAACTCCGAAACCGGAGTGCTTTCCTTCGTCGATTCCAGCGTCGACTCGAGCACCGGAACCATCAAGCTGAAGGCGGAGTTCGCCAACGCCCGCCGCCGGCTCTGGCCCGGCCAGTTCGTTCGCGTGGTGATGCGCGTCGGCATGCGCGCCGGCGCTCTCATGGTTCCCAATCAGGCCGTTCAGACCGGGCAGGACGGATCGTTCGTCTACCGCGTCAAGCCCGACCAGAGCGTGGAAGTGGTCAACGTGAAAGCGCAGGGCCGCGTCAACGAGGACATCGTCGTCGACGGAGTGGAGGAGGGTGACACCGTCGTCACCGAAGGCCAGCTCCGCCTGGCGCCCGGCATGAAGATCCGCCTCCGCGACGACGCCGGACAGAAAAAAGGAAAAGGAAAGGGCAAGGGCCAAGGCAAGAAGAAGGAGGAGTAGAAGTGAACTTCTCGGCGGTCTTCATCACGCGCCCGGTGGCGACCAGTCTGCTGATGGGGGCGCTCGCCGTCTTCGGCGCCATCTCCTACACGCTGCTGCCGGTGGCCGACATGCCGAACATCGATTTCCCGACGCTGGTCGTGTCGGCCAATCTTCCCGGCGCCAATCCGGACACCATGGCGTCGGCCGTGGCCACGCCCCTCGAGCGCCAGTTCACCACCATCGCCGGCCTCGAGACGCTGACGTCTTCCAACGCCACCGGCAGCACGTCCATCACGCTTACCTTCGCGCTGGACCGGCCGCTCGACGGCGCCTCCGTCGATGTCCAGACCGCCATCGCCGAAGCACTCCCGCTGCTACCCCCCGGCATGCCGAGCCCGCCGTCCTTCCGCAAGTACAATCCGTCGGATTCGCCGGTGATGTTCCTCGGCCTGATCTCGACGACGATGCCACTGTACGAACTCCAGGAGATCGCCGAGACCAAAATCGCGCAACGGCTTTCCATGGTGAACGGAGTGGCGCAGGTGAACACGTTCGGCGCGCAGAAGTTCGCGGTCCGCGTCCAGGTGGACCCCGAGAAGCTGGCCGCTCACCGGATCGGCATCGACGAAGTGGGCCGCGCTCTACGCCAGTGGAATGTCAACCTGCCCACCGGCACTCTGTCGGGCCAAAAACAAGCGTTCAATATCCGCGCCGACGGCCAGTTGAAACATGCCGCCGATTTCAAGCAGGTGACGGTCGCCTACCGCAACGGCACGCCGGTGCGCCTCGAGAATATCGCCAATGTCGTCGATAGCGTGGAGGACGACAAGACCGCGTCGTGGCTCTATCAGAATGGCAAAGGCACCAAGGGCCTGAATCTCGCCGTGATGCGGCAGCCCAACAGCAACGTCATCCAGGTGAACGACGATATCCGCAAGCTGATCCCGGAGATCGCGAAGAACCTGCCGCCATCGGTCGAACTCACCATCCGCGGCGACCGTTCCAAGACCATCCGCGACGCGTTCGCCGATATCCGCTTCACCATGGGCTCGGCGATGGTGCTCGTCATCCTGGTGATCTTCCTCTTCCTGCGCAACGGACGCGCCACCTTCATTCCCGCCGCCGCCTTGCCGCTGTCGTTGTTCGGCACCCTGGCGGCGATGCTGCTGCTCGGCTACAGCCTCGACAATCTGTCG
>SYLY01000383.1 GCA_005808475.1 Acidobacteriota bacterium | reverse complement strand
CTGCGTCCCCAAGGAGCCCTCGAGGAACTCGTCTTCGCCCATCTCCTGGTAACCGCGGCCGCCCTGCGTCAGATCGACGCCATGGGCCTGGAAGCCCCACTTACCGAACGGGACCGCACCGCGCGAGCCTTCTTCCGAGCCGTCCGTGAACTCCGCGCCGTCCAGCGAAACCGGCCGGAGCCCGCTGCCGAAAAAAATATTAGATTGCAAAACGAACCTGGGAACTCATTGAAAACACAGGAAGCCGTTTCCAGTGAACCCGAGACCGCGGTCGAAGAGCACACGGGCTCCGAACAACCCCCACGCATACTCCCCTTCCGCCGCCCCGCGCCGAAAGTCGGCCGCAACGAGCCCTGCCCATGCGGCTCCGCGATGAAGTTCAAACGATGCTGCGGCGGCTGACGCTACCGTAGCTCGAACACGAAGGCCCGGCGATTCCGGTGGGGTTCGCCCACCGCGCCCGCTCGCGGAGAGCGGGCCTGCCGGCCTTCGGAGCGCTCTCGCGGCACACCGATCGGCGCACGTCACGGCGACTCTGGGGAGCGCGCGCACGGGAACCATCGCGTTCGGATGGAGGGGCGGGACCGGAACCGCGTCGCGCAGAGTGGCCGCCGCATTCACGGTGGGCGTGCTGATGCAATCGAACTTCGGCGGCGAGACCGTTGCGCGCGGTCACTCTCGGCGGACCAGTAGCGTCTCGTGGCGCCAGGCGCCGACGCATCCAATGGCCCACTCCTATTCGATCCGTCCGGCGTCAAAGCGCAATGCCGCCGAGTTGATGCAGTAGCGGAGCCGCGTGGGCTCCGGCCCGTCCGGAAACACGTGCCCGAGATGTCCGCCGCAGCGCGAGCACAACACCTCCTCACGATCTCCATCCATCTTGGTGGTCACCGATCCTGCCGCCGCCGGTTGGAAGAAACTGGGCCAGCCGGTGCGCGAGTCGAACTTGGCGTTCGACGAAAATAGCAAATCCCCGCAGCCCGCGCAGTGGTAGACGCCAGGCTCGAAGTGCTTGTCGTACTTGCCGGTGAAGGCGAGTTCGGTGGCCTTGCGCCGAAGCACCGCGAACGCCAACGGAGTGAGCCGGGCTCGCCAATCGTCGTCGCTGAGTCCCGCGGCCGACACGGCGGAAACGACGGGAGCCGGCGTGGCGGCTACCGTGGCAACCGGCGCGGCCGGCTCCCGCGAGCAACTCGCCAGGGCGATCGCCAATATCACGGGCCAGCAGTGCACGCCTCCATTATCGGTGGACCGGCGTGGGAAAATGAAGGTCCATGCCGTGCGTGCTCCTTCTCCTGTTGGCCCTCGCGGCCAGCGCGGCGACCCTCGAGGTCGGCCCCGGCAAGCAATACGCCCGCCCCTGCGACGCGATTCGCGCCGCCGCCGCCGGCGATACCATCCTGATCGCGTCCGGTCTGTGGCAGGGCGACGTGTGCACCATCTCGCGATCCGGTCTCACCATCCGCGGCGTGGGAGCCTCGCGGCCGCATCTCGACGCGGCGGGCCGCTCGTCGGAGGGCAAGGGGATTTGGGTGGTCTCTGGAGCCGCCACCGGGCTGACCGTGGAAGGGATCGAATTCTCCGGCTCCACCGTGCCGGACCGCAACGGCGCGGGCATCCGCGTCGATCCTGGCGCGAGCGTCACCATTCGCGACTGCTACTTCCACGAGAACGAAACGGGTGTGCTCACCGGAAACGGCGGCGTCGTGACCATCGAATACTCCACCTTCGACAACAACGGCTTCGGCGACGGTCAATCCCACAACGTCTACGTCAACTACGCCGACCGCTTCGTGTTCCGCGGCAATTACTCCACCCGCTGCCGCGTCGGCCAACTGGTGAAGAGCCGCGCGCGCGAAACGTACATTTTGTACAACCGGCTGAGCCAGGAGAACGGAACCGGGTCCCGCGAAATCGACCTTTCAAATGGCGGCCGCGCGTTCGTGATCGGCAACGTGATCCAACAGGGTGAAGCCTCCCAGAATCGCAATCTGCTCGGATATCAACCGGAGGGTCCGGCCGCGCAAGTCCCGGTCAACGAACTCTACGTGATCAACAACACGTTCGTGAACCAGGCTTCCACGGGATCGTTCGTGATGGTGAACTCCACCATGACGACGCCGGTGGTTGTTCGCAACAACGTCTTTTTCGGGCCGGGCGCGGCGGTCAACCAGCCGAACGCCATCGCGTCGAACAACTTCGCCGGCAACCCGGGCTTCACCGATCTGGCGTTCTTCGAACTGGCGCTTCGCCCCGGATCGCCGGCGATCGACGCGGGCGCCGATCCCGGGGAGACCGGCGGCGTCGTCCTGTCGCCCGAGCAACAGTACCGGCACCCCGCCTGCGGCGAGGCTCGAACACGGCGCGGCGTCATCGATATCGGAGCCTTCGAGGATGGCGGCTCCACCGGCGCGATCCTCGGTCCGGCCCGATGCGCCGAGACGCGCGGCATGTTCCAGGTGGTCCACGGCGCGACCTTCCAGCGCGAATCCCTCGCCCCCGGCGCCATCGCCACGATCTTCGGCCAGGGACTGGCGCCCGATCCCATCTCGGCGTCCGGTTCGCCGCTCCCCACGATTCTCGGCGGGCTGCGGTTGGCCGTGCGCGGAACGCCCGCGCCGCTGTTCTTCGCCGGGCCCACGCAGGCGAACTTCCAGATCCCCTACGGCATCGATCCCGGCTCGGTGATGGTGGAAGTGAGAATCAACGATCAACAGCAACCGTCCGTGCGCATCGATATCGCCGATGCCGCTCCCGGCGTGTTCCTGCAGCCGGACCGCCGCCAAGCCGCCGCGCGGAACGAGGACTCCAGCCTCAACACGCCGCTGCGAGGCGCCGCGCCGGGGTCCACCATCGCGGTCTACTTCACCGGCCAGGGCCGGTTGAACGGGTTCCTCGCCGACGGAGAGCCCGCGCCGGCGGACCGTCTTTTCGAGGCGGCGCTGCCGAAGTCGGCCACGATCGGCGGGCGCGAAGCGGTGATCCGCTTCCTGGGAATGACACCCGGCCTAGTGGGCGTCGCGCAAGCGAACCTGGTGGTTCCGGAAGGGCTCCCGCCCGGCAATCACACAGTGTCGTTGCGCATCGGCACGGGCGAAAGCAACCCCGCGCAAATCACCGTCTCAGCGCCCTGACACTTCGCGTCTCGCGGCGGGAAGCAGGCGCAGAGCGGTCTCGGCGATCCGCTCGCCGGCGCCTGGCTCGATCCGCGCCTTCCTGACGTCGTCCCCGCCCTGCTCGAACGCCTTCCGCGTGGGGACGATTCCGATGTTCCCGTTCGCCAGACCGGCTACCACGGTCACCGGAAAGGGCGACGCCCGCTTGATGGCGGCTCCCAGCTCGGCGAAGGGCTCGCCGGGTAGGCCCACCAAAGCGATGCCCGGGCCGAGGGCGATCACCTGCACCTCGGCGTCGAGGTTCGGTCCGGCGCGCACGGTCTCCCGCATCGCCTTGAGCCGCTCCGCCGCGGCGGGCTTGGCGCGCGCCAACACTTTGATCGACTCGCCGGCCAGCACCTCTCCGGTCTCCTCCGGCCGCGGCGAGCTCTTGCCCCGCGCATCGGCGGACACCGCGTTGCCGCACGCTCCGGCCGTGATCACCACCACCGATCCCGGCCCCTGGATCTTGCCCAGCGTCCGCGACCACGCGGCGCCGTGCGTGCCGCACAGCGCGAAGTTGAGCAAGGTGGCCAACGTCGCGCCATCGGCGCCGTCGAATCGGAGCGCGCGCACCTCTTCATCGATCTCGCCCATGGGCTGGACGATCTCCGGATCGCCTTGTCTCGGGTTGGTGCGCACGCCGCCATCCTTCATCAGGAAGCGCGAATAGAAGGCAGCCGATTCCTCGCGGCCCGAACCGGTGAAGATACGCACTGGCGCGATCGACGCCGACGCGGCGCGACCGGCCTCGGCGATCTTGGCCGACGGCGTGCGCGATCCGCTGCTCCGCGTGGAGCACAGCATGACATGGGAGGCGGGAACGCCGGCCGCCGCTTCCACCGCCGCTCGCGCCGCCGCGACCGACGCGGCGTCGTGATCTCCGCCGTCCACCACCACGAGCGCCGCGCGCGATCCGCCGGCGTCGAACACCAGCACCTTGACCCACGCTCCCGGTCCAACCGCGACGCTCGCGCGGCCCAGGCGGAACTCGCCCGCCGCCAGCCCGATCGCGGCGATCAGTACGCAGCCCAGCGCGCGGAGCATGCCTATTCGACTCCCAACTCCTTCAAGATCCGCCCCGCTCCGTAGACGCTCCGCAGAGCCGCGGCGATTCCCTGGCTCGCCACGTGGACCGAACGCTCCATCCGGTCCCGGTACACGAAGCGGTTCGGAAGGCCCTCGAGGTTGCCGTCGAACAAAATGCCGGTGACTGCGCCCTGGGCGTTCACCGTCGGGCTTCCGGAGTTTCCGCCGTGCGTGTCCGCGGTGGTCACGAAATTGAACGGCGTGTTCAACGCCAGACCGGGTGGCGGCTTCCGCCAGCGCTTCGGCAGGTGGAACGGCTCCTTGCCAGTGGCCCGCCGGTACAGCCCGGCGAAATCGGTGGCCCAGGGAATCTGTTTACCGGCCGCGTTCCGGTAGCCGATGGCCGGTCCGAAGGAAAGCCGGAGCGTGAACGTGGCATCGGGATAATCCTCGGCGCCGAACAGCGCGAAGCGGACCTTGCCGATTCGCGCCGCCGCGCCTTCGGTTACCGCTTCGACCTGATCCTCGAAGCGCGCCCGCAACCGGCGGGCCTCCGGGTCCAGGATTCGCATCAGGCGGATCATGCCGTCGTTGGACGAGGCGGCGGCCGCCGGATCCGCCGCCAGGCGCTTCCGCTCCTCCGCGCTCGCGAGTTTGCTGGATCGAACGTAGTCCGCCGCCGCCGCTTGCGGAGTGCGGCCATTCAGCGCGGCCCGCACCGTTTCGTTCGAAGGGCCCAGTTCGCGCCGCAGCGTGTCGAGATAACTGCCGATCAATACGATCTCGAGTTCCGGCTCGATGGGAACCTGGGCGAACATCCGCTGTTCCACGCGCGGCAGGGAGGAACTGGCGTACTCGCGCAGGCGCTTTTCGTCCGGCTTCGCCTTCTCCGCCGTGTATCGGAAGACCTTGCGGCTCAGGTCGAACAACTCCGATCCACGCCCCGGACGCGACTCCAGAAAATAATGGGCGCGAGCGAACGTGGCATAAGCGCGGTACGCCTGTTCCACCTCGGGCCACACGCCGGCGGCGTTGCCACGCGGGTCCGTCTTGGCGGCGCCCGCTCGCAGCGACGCCTCTTCGTCCTTCTTGCGGGCCATCAGTTCGGCGTCGAGCAGGCCGCCGAGGAATCCGAAGTAGGCCTTGTAGGAATTCTGGAGCGAGAACAGAAGGTCCTGCGCCTCGCGCTTGTTGGCGGCGGACGCGGCGGAGTACCGTTGCACGTCCGCGATGGCGCGAGACAGGCTCGCCACCAGCGGCGGATACAGGGTGTCGCGGTAGAACGTCAGTTCCGCCATCGGCGCCAGACGGCCGGTGTTGGCCGGATGGCCTGAAACGAAAGCCAGTTCGCCTTCCCTGGCGCCTTGCTTGCTCCAGGGCAGGAAGTTCTGGGTGACGGCCGGCTTGCCGTTTTCGTAGACCCTCAGGAACGCCACATCCAGGCAGTAGCGCGGGAACGTAAAGTTATCGGGATCGCCGCCGAACGCGGCGATGGCCACCTCTGGCGCGAAAACGAGGCGGACGTCGGTGTACTTCTTGTAGCGGTAGAGATGGTACCGTCCGCCGGAGAAGAGCGTCACCACCTCGCACGATTCGCCTGCGCGTCCGGAGCAATCCTGTTCCAGGCGCGTGCGATTCTCCTTGCGCAGCCGGTTGGCCTCGGCGGCGGAGGCGTTGGCGCCGATGCCGCGATTGACGCCAGCCGTAACGTCCTTGATCTCGACCAGGATGTTGACCGCTTCGTCGGGGCACGGTTTCTCGTCCGCTTCGGTGGCGGCGAAGAACCCGTCGCCCAGAAAGTCGCGCTCGTTGGAACTGAGCTTCTGTACGCAGTCGGAGGCCACGTGGTGGTTGGTAAACACCAGTCCGCGCGGCGACACGAGCGACCCCGATCCGCCGCCCTCCAACCGTGTGGAGGCCAGCCGAAGACGGTCGAGGAATCGGTCCGTAATCGCGATTCCATGGGCCTTTTCGACGCGGGCCTTGGGGAACTGTTCGAACAGCCAGATACCGTCGTCGGCGGCCGCGATTCCGGCGGCCAGGAGAAGGAGCGAGCGGCCAAGTGGGAGCATGCGCAGGTATCATTATCGCTTATGCTGTCCGCGAGATTTCGAATGTGTCCCAAGTCCTTGCGGTTCTTTTATTTGCGCGCCCATATTCGGTGGGGGATTTGGGGAATCGCGGTCCGTGTGCGATACTGGCGTGTAGATTCCCCCCTCGGAGATCTACCAGACCCACTCTCATGACCTTGCAGGACGAGGCGGCCGCCCGATATCACAAAATCCTGGATTCACCCGCCTATTCAGACCTTGCGTGGGCTAAAACCCTGCAGGAGAGGATGGCGGCGAAGAACTTGGCCCCGAGCGGACGCCAGGTTTGCCCGGTGCTCCGCCCGCATTTCGTAACCCGCCGTCAGTACGACAGCATGGTGAAAGCGGCGGAGTCTCTCTACTCGGCTCTGGACCGTGTCCGGCAGTTGACGCTCTCCAATCCAGGCTTGCTGGCTCGGATGGACATGCTGCCCGCCGAGAAGATGCTGGCGCAGATCGACCCCGGTTACCCGCATTTGGCGGTCTCGTCGCTGCTCGACACCCAGATCCACAACGGCTCGTTCCGCTTCGTGCACGCGGCGGCGGAGGGTCCGGCGAGTTCCGCCTACTCGGATGCGCTCGGCGAACTATTCGCGGAAAGCCAGCCGATGAAGGAATTCCGCAAGAAATTCAAGGTCTCGCGCACCTCCAGCTTGAAGCGGCTGCTCAACGCGCTGCTCTCGGCTTATAAGGTAGCGGGCAAGAAGAAATTCCCCCGCATCGCCATCGTGGAGTTCCGCCCGCCGTTCAAGAGCGCGGCCGCGCCCGACAACGTGATGATGGCCGAGTTCTTCCGGCAATCGGGTTACCCGACCGAGGTGGTCACGCCCGATCAACTCGATTATAAGAACGGCGTTCTGAGCCGCGGCGACTTCGGCATCGAACTGGTCTACCGGCGCGTGACCGCGCAGGAATTCCTGTTCCGCTACGACCTTTCGCATCCGCTGGTTCGTGCCTATCGCGACGGAGCCGTTTGCATGGCGAACAGCTTCCGCAGCGAGATGGTGCAGAAGAAGGCGATCTTCAGCCTGCTCACCGACGAGGCGCTCACGGCGGCGTTCCCGCCCTCCGAGAAAAAGGCCATTCGGGACCACATCCCGTGGACCCGCACCGTCGCCGCCGCCAAGACCTCCCGCGATGGCCAGACGGTGGATCTACCGGACTACATCGCCAAGAATCGCGAGAATCTGGTGCTGCGGCCCAACGACACGTCGGGCGATCTCCACTCCTTCCGCGGCTGGGAGACCGACCAGACCGCCTGGGAACGCGCGCTCAAAACCGCGCTTCGCAGCCCCTACGTGGTGCAGGATCGCGTGGAGACCGCGCGAGCCTTGTTCCCCGTCTTCCAGTTTGGCCGCCTCGAGATGAAGGAGATGCAGGTGGACGTGCATCCGCACATCATCCTGGGCAAGGTCTCCGGATGCGCGGCGTTGGTTTCCGAGGCCGGAAGCAGCTTCTCCACCGTGAGCGGGGTCGCTCCCACATTCGTGGTCGAAGGCGCGATCTAGCGGATCACTCGGGCGGGTTCTCGTCCGGGTACAGATAGTCCAGAGGAAGTGGCGGCGGTTCGCGCCCGCCCTCGAACATGGCGCGGGTGTCCGCGTGCGAGAGCACCCAATAGGTGTATCCTCCGGTGGCCGTGCCCACCGGAAAGTCGACCAACCCCAGGGTCGCGATCACGAGTCCCAACGTTTTCGCCCAGGGCCGCAGCCTCCAGAGCCCCCATCCAGCGATGATGCGGGGGATGGAGAGCACGCCGGCGATGGCGGCGAACATCTGGCCCACCGCGGCGATCATAGGGGCCGTCGGCACCAGCTCATCGGCGCCCCCCCGTTCGTGCGAAGCCACGTACGACGAAAGCGCCCCGAAAAATACGACAGTCGCGATCGAGATCAGCATCAGCACGCCGCCGTGGGCGAGTTGAAGAAACGCGAGGGTCCGCACATGGGAACGCACGTTATCATCCTATCGGCATTTTCGAGCAATTTTGTCACCCCATGGGCGCGGCCGCCGCGATATGATGATGAAAGTCTTGAAAGGGGAGGGGCGCCGGCGGAGTACGCATGCTTCGTGAACTGAACATTCAACTTCTCGACGGGTCGCGCCAAACCTTGCGCCTCACCGGACAAAGGGTCTGCCTGGGACGAGCGGCCGACAACGATCTGGCCTACCCGGACGATCCGGTGCTATCGCGCCGCCACATGGTGGTCGACTTCGATGGCAGCGACTATTTCGTCGAGGATTTGCGATCGAAGAACGGAACCACCCTCAACGGCGTGAAGCTGGAGGAGCGGCGCAAGCTGCAACTCGGCGACCGCGTGGTGGCCGGCCGCGCCACATTGGTCTACGACGATGCCGCGGCGGCGGAACACACCGTGGTGTTCGTGCCCGAGGACGATACGATTCAAGGCACTGTCTCCACCGACTTGAAGCAGGCTCTCGGTCCGGATGGCGCGGGCCTGCAGGCGGCGCTCGGATCGCCGGTTTTCGGCGGCATGTCGCGCATGCAGGCGCTGCTTGACGCGGGCCGCGAACTGGACGGCCACCGGCCGCTGCCGGAGTTGTTCGAGACGATCCTCGAACTGGCGGTGAGTTCGGTGGGCGCGCGCCGCGGCGTCGTGATGACGCTCGAGAACGGCGAGTTGACGCCCAGAACCGCGCGGGGGGACAACTTCCGCATGTCCAGTTCGGTGCGCGATCAGGTGATGCGGGAGCGGCGGTCGCTGCTGATCGGAGACACCTCCACCGACGACGCGTTGCGAGGATCGATGACGATTCTCCAACAGGGAGTCAAGAGCCTGATCGCGGTGCCGCTGCAAACCGCGGATGCCGTCATCGGCCTGCTTTACGTCGACTCGCCCGACCTCTTTCGCCCTTTCACGGCGGACGACCTCACGCTGCTCACGGTAATGGCCAACATCGCCGCCGTCCGGATCGAAAGCTCGCTTCTGGCGGAGGAACGCAAAGCGAACGAGAAGATGGCGGAGGATCTGCGGCGCGCCGCGGAGATCCAGCGGAATCTGCTGCCCCACGTTGCGCCGCTGGTGCACGGTCTCGACATTCACGGGTATTCGATGCCGTGCCGGTCGGTGGGCGGCGACTACTACGATTTCATCCGGATGCCGGGCGGCAAGTTGGGCGTCATCGTGGGAGACGTGGCTGGCAAGGGCATGCCGGCCGCGTTGATGATGTCGAGCCTGCAGGCGCGGGTGCAGATGCTCGCCGAAGAGGGCGGCGGCGTGGCGGCCCTGGTGTCGCGGCTGAACCGGGGCGTGGCGGCGAACTGTCCGGGCAACCGGTTCATCACGTTCTTCATGGCGATCGTGACGCCCGAGACTGGAAATCTCGAATACTGCAACGCGGGCCACAATCCGCCGTGGCTGGTTCGCGCCGCGGGCAACGTGGAGGCGCTCGAAACCGGAGGGCCGGTGCTCGGCATCCTGCCGCAGGCGCCTTTCCTGGCCGGTAGCGCGACGTTGGAACCGGGCGACGCGTTGCTGCTGTTTTCCGATGGCGCGCCCGAAGCGCGATCGGCGGATGACGAGGAATTCGGTGACGACCGCCTGCTGCAAGAGTTGCAGACTCGGGCCGGGAGCGGGGCTCGTGAAATCGTGCAAGGAATGACGGAAGCGCTCGAGCGCTTCATGGGTACGGCGGCCGCGGTGGACGACGTCACACTAGTGGCGGTAAAAAGGGCGGTCTAGCGGGGACGCGATGCGATTGGAGGAGCGATGATTTTGACTTTGACGACTCGCCAGGAGGGCGGGACACCAATAGTGGACGCCGTGGGCCGCATGGTGCTCGGCAACACGCTGTCGGAGGCGGAAGCGAAGATGCGGGCGGTCGTGGCGGGCGGCCAGACATCGCCCGTGCTCAACCTCGAGAAGGTCGACTATATCGATAGCGCCGGCGTGGGTACTATCGTGGCCGTGGCTGGCTTGGCTCATCAGGCGGGCGGACAATTGCGGGTAGTGGGTGCGAATCCGCGCGTGATGGGGATCTTCAAAATGACTCGCGTGGATACGCTGCTTTCCATCCACGAGTCGGTGGCGGCCGCGCTGTCACAAGCCCTAGATCCTAGAGATGTCTAGGCTTGGCGAGCCGCCTCGGAAGCATCGAACGCGTATCCGCGCCGGCCCTGCGCGCGGGCCTTTCGAACCTGCTTGACCGCATACATCTGCTGATCGGCGTGATGGAGCAGGATCTCCGAGGTTTGGCCGTCGTCGGGGAACCTTGCCTGTCCGACGCTCAGTCCGACGAGGGCGTCGGGCACCGCCAGCCGGGACGATTCAGTTACCGCCTCCGCCAACTGCTGGATCTTCGCCTTCACTGCGTCCACGCCCAGCCCCGGCAGCAGGATCACGAATTCGTCGCCGCCCATGCGGGACACGAAGTCGTACTCGCGGCAGGACTGGCGGAGCGCCTTGCCGACAGCCCGGAGCACGGCGTCGCCTTCCTGATGCCCGAACCGGTCGTTGACATCCTTGAACCCGTCGAGATCGGTCACCAGCACGGTGAGAGCGCTTTTCAGGCGGCGGCTGCGAGCCAGTTCGTGCTCGATCTGGAGCTGTAGCCCGCGGGCGTTGGGAAGGCCGGTGAGAAAGTCGGTGGTCGCGGAGGCGGCCGCCTGTTCGTACTTCAGGGTGTTGTCGATCACGGCGCCCAACTTCGAACTCAGCGCCATCAACACTCGGAGTTGATCCTTGCTGAAGGCGTTCCGCGTCCGGCTGCATGCCATCATCACGCCGCGGGTTTCCTGCGCGCCCGCCAGCGGAACCGCGATCGACGATTCCATCGCGCGCGGCCGGTCGTCGGGCACCCCGCCCACTTCCAGGTCCGGAGGCGTGTTAATGTCGGGCTTGCCGGACGCCGCCACCTGCCCGGCAACACCCGCGCCCATTGGCACCCGGTTGGACAGGAACACCGAGGTCAGCTCTCCGGAGGCGTACCGCGGAGCGAGATAGTTGTCCCGCACCACGTAGATCACCAACGCGTCGAACGCCATGAGCCGCCCCAGGCCATTCGCCAGCACCGATAGGGTTTCGTCCAGTTGCAGGGAACTGCCCAGTTGCTGCGTCATTTCGAGCAACACCTGAGCTTCCTGGCGCGCCGCGGCGATCGTGTCGAGGAACGCCGGCTTGTTGTCGTCGGAGGCGGGCGACACGCCCGAGTTCTGTTGCGAGGCGCGCTGCAGCGAGATCACGTCGTGCACGAAATCCGGTTTTCCGCGCTCGGCCTCCATGTCCGAGCGGATGCCGGCTTCCACGTCCGGGTAGATGCGCTCCACGATTTTGACGATACGCGGATCGAAGCTGAGGCCCGATTCGGCGATGACGCGGCTCACCGCTTCATCGAGCGGAAGAGCTCCCCGGTACGGCCGGTCCGAGATGAGAGCGTCCAGGGTGTCGGCCACGGCCAGGATGCGCGCACCCACCGGGATGTCGTCTCCCTTGAGACCCAGCGGATAGCCCTGTCCGTTCCACTTCTCGTGATGGCAGCGAACCAGGGCCGCCACCGGATACGGGAAGTTCACTCGCTCGAGGATCTCCGCGCCGACCACCGGGTGGATCTTGACCTTCTCGAACTCCTCCCGCGTCAATCGCCCCGGCTTACTCAGGATGTGCTCGGGCACGGCCAACTTGCCGATATCGTGCAACACCGCAGCCGCTCGCAGCGCCTCCATCTCCGAGCCGGTTACCCCCATCTCGACCGCCACCGCCTCGCAGTAGGCGCTCAGCCGCCGCAGATGGGTATGCGACGTCTGGTCCTTCGCCTCGATCGCCATCGCCAAAGCCTCGATCGTGCGAACGTGCAGCGCGGCCATGTCCTCGACATGCGTCCGCTGCGCCGTCTGTTTGGAGACGTAGGAGTGATAGGACCAGTACACCAGAAACGCCACCGGGACCAGCAGCAACGGCGACTGCCCTCCGAGCAGGTAGGAGGAGTAGTGGAATACCGCCGCCAGGCACGCTCCGGCTATGTAATAGGGAAACGTCCGGAAGTTGCATTCCCGCCACACCCATCCGAGACTGCGCCGCTGCGACAGCGCCAGGGCCAACGCCAGCGGGAACGTGTTCATCGCGAACAGTATCGTCGCCACGAACAGCAGGGTCAGCAACGACGCCTGCGCGAGCGATGTCGCCCAGTCCGAGTGGTAGATGTGATATCCGATGGAGGCCGCGATGGCCGTATTGGCCACGTGAAACGCCGCCGGAACCGGGGTCCGTCCGCTCTTGTGCATGATGAGCTGCATCGCGGTGCCCGTGCAACCCACCAGCAAAGTCTCGCTCAGCGACAATTCCAACACGCCCAGCAAGACGAACACGAAGTTCGCCGACAACGTCCCGACGATCTGTTGCGCGCTCAACTTCATGCCCGAAACGATCAGCGCGAGGAGAAGGAAGAACCCCGTGCGAATCGAGTTCTCCGCTTCCCACGACAACAGCCCGGAGATCAGCATCGCGCCTCCAAGGAGGATCACGATGGCCACGAATAGCTTGTAGGCGAGCGGCGGAGGAGGAGGAGAGTCGTTGAGCATGAAAGCGATTCGCTTCCTTCCCGTTCATCGGCCTCCCTCGCCGGAAACTGCATAAGGCGAATCCATCGCCGCCGCGGGAACCGCCGGAATGCTCGGCTTGGACTAGGGTAATACCCCTACCGCGGAGGGGAGTGGAAATCGCCCTGCCCACTGACAGAGAATAGGGAGTCCATGCGGTTCACGTTTGCCCTCTCGTTCGTCGCTCTCTCCCTCGTCTCCTGCCACAAGCAGGAACCCGTCAAGGCCAAGCAGGAATCCGGCCCGATCGCTATCAGCGTGGCGTCCGTCTCCACCCGCCAGATCCAGCGCGTGGTCGATTCGGTCGGCACGCTGTTCCCCTTCGACGAAGTGATCGTCAGCGCCGAGATCGAGGGCAAGGTCAACGCCGTCAACTACGACCTCGGCGATTCGGTCAAGCAGGGCGACGTCCTGGTCGGGATCTCCGACGAAGAACAGCGCTACCTGCTCCTGCAAAACGAAGCGCAACTCCGGCAGTCGCTCGAGCGGCTCGGGCTAAAGAGGGAAAACGAAAAGGTCCGCGACATCGAGGAGACGCCCGAAGTGAGGCGGTCCCGCGCCGACCTCACGGAGGCTCAAAAGCGCTACGAACGGATGCGCAGCCTGGTGGACCAGAAGATCGGCGCGCAGGCCGATCTGGATGCCGCGGGAACCCGCTATCAGGCCATGCAGGCCGCCATCGACGTGACACGGAACCAGACACGCAACCTGATTCAGGAGGTGGAGCGCTTCAAGGCCATCGTCGAGCTGCAACGCAAGAAGCTACGCGACACTTCGGTCCGCTCGCCGTTCAACGGACAAGTCAAGGAGCGCCAGGTGGCCGTCGGCCAGTACGTCCGGGCGAATACACCTCTGATGACGCTGGTCAAGATCCACCCGATCCGCTTGCGCCTGGACGTGCCCGAACGGCTCGCGCCGTGGACCAAGGTGGGCCAGACGGCGGATGTCGCGGTGGAGGCCTTCGAGAACCGGCGCTTCCTCGGCCGCGTCTCCCGCATCGCCCCGACCGTGGACCAGTCCAAACGCACTTTCATCGTCGAGGCGCTGATCGACAACCCGGACGGCGCGCTCAAGCCCGGGTCGTATGCCCGGGCCAAGCTCGCCACTCAAAAGGTGGACTCCGTGACGCTGGCGCCCTTGCGGGCCGTGAACTACGTGCTCGGCGCCAACAAGGCCTATGTCGTCAAGGACTCCGGAACCATCGAAGCGCGCGAGGTGAAGATCGGCGAGCGGTACGACCAGCAGGTGGAGATCCTGGAAGGCCTGAGCGAGGGCGAACAGGTGGCGACATCGCAGCTCAGCCGCCTCGACACCGGGGTCAAGGTGCGGATCGGGGCGGAGGCCGCCGCGAAATCGGGAAAGAAGGCCGAGTAGGCCGGTCTACTTTCCGATCCGCAGTTTGACGAACTTCGCCGTTCGAACGCCGCCCACCTCGGCGGTGACCGGATAATCGCCGTCCGGCAGATCGGGCACGGTGACGTTGATCTGATACAGGCCCGATGCCGTCAGTCCCGCGAACGCGACCGCCGCCGGAGTCGCGTCGATGTGCACCTTCACGGCGGCGGTCACTGGCGCCGGAGTCCGAACCGCCTCGCCGGCCGCTGGAGCGGGGCTGACCGGCCCGAACCCCGTCCCATACAGAACCACCGTCTCCCCGGGACGCGCCGCCACGGTGGCGACGCCCGGGAACAGCCCCGGAGGTCCGATGAGAGTCCCATCGGCGCGGATGGCGGCGGCATTTTCGCCCGTGGTCTGGAAGAAGCCGGGCGCGACCCGGCGGAAGTCCACGCTCACCGGATCGGAGGCGCCGGATGCATTGCTTACGGCGACCTGCGCCGCCGCGTCGCCCGCGTTGTCCGGCGCAAGCGCGTTGATCTGGCCGGGGCTGACGTAGGAGACGTAGGCCGGCGCGCCATTCACGCGCACGCTCACTCCGTCCAAGGACTCCGGCAGCCGCCCGCCCGCCAGGTCGGTGTCGCGCCAGCCGCGAGTCGTCGCCGACAGACCCGAACCTTGCACGGTGATCCACGAACCGGCGGCCGCGCCCGGCCGAAGCGTCGCGGCGTGAGTCACGCCTCCGAGCGCGAAGATCGTGGGACGCGCCGCGGTGGGAGCGTCCGAGGGAGTGACGCCGAGCGCGATGTCGAAGGTAGTGGCCAGCGCGCCCACCGGCGAATCGGGAATCGCGACCCAAGGACGGACGATCGAGGCGCGTTGCGCGGCGTCGCGCACTTCGTTGAGCACCTGGTCTCCCGCGTTTTCCCGCTCTCCTTCGATGAGCAATTGCGTGGTCAAAGTCGCGCCGCCGGGATAGCCGGCTTTCAAATGCATGTGCCGGGCGCGGCCCGGATACAGCCCTGGCTTGACGACCCGGAACAGATACTCGCCGTTGGACGCGGTCTGAAAGCGGCCATAGCCCTGATAGTTGGCATCGCGCCGCCCGGCGGCCCGGTTGATGCCGTTCGAATGGATATAGGAGCCCAAGTCGTCCGCTCCCCAGATCTCGACGAGAGCGTTGCGAACCGGCGATCCGGCGCGGTCGAGGACGCGGCCGGAAATCCAGGACACAGTCCCGATGGCGGGTGTGACCGAGTCGTTGAGCACGATGAGGTCGTTGTCCTGGTCGAGCGGCAGGCGGTCCGGATAGTAAGGACCTTCCGTGGTGGAGGGAGTAAGCGTCAACGCCTGGGCGAAGGCGCCTTTCCGGGTAAAGAATGCGCCCCCCGCGGCCATCGCCGCGATAAAGCCCCGCCGGGTGGAATCGGTTCGTTTCACGTTTCCAGAGTGACACGGATCCGCCGGGTTGGGAAGAGCTTCGGACCGCATCTTTACGTTCTTGACGCTGGTTTAGCACGAACCGGGCGATTCCCTAACTAAGAAAGAGCAGCCGCCGGTGAACGCGGATGCAACCGGGATCGCCGGGAGCATCCTTGCCTTCGGCCAAGCGCACGTGCCTGCCTTCGCGACATGGAGTATCCTCAAGCCTCGATAAATCCGCGGACCGAGTCACACCCCGAGTTGAGCCGCAAGATTGCCGGCGCGGGCTTCTTGGAGAAGGTGTACCGCGGGCTCTCGTCCAGGAGATCCGCCTGCGCGGGCCGCGCGCAAGTGAGGAGCCGTAGGCGAGCACGCCGGCCTGTTAGTAACGCTCAGCGGCTGCCATCGGGATAGAGCAACGCGATCCCGCCCAGCCCATGCGCTCGCGCCGCTTCCTCCGCCACGCGCCGGTCGCCGGTGAGGAGGACGACCCGGCGGTCGATCCGCGCATACCGGCGAGCCGCCGCGTTCACTTCCTCGAGTGTCACGGCCCCGATCCGGCGCGGCCAAGTCCGCGGCGCTTCCATCGGCTCGCCACGGGCCCACTGGCGCGAGATGAGATCCGCCGGCGACGGCGACTCCTCGAACGCGCTGGGATATTCGCGAATCAGCGCCTGCTTGGCGAGCGCCAGTTCCTCCGCCGCCACCGGCCTGCCGCCGCCGATGCCGCGCAGGATCGCGTCGAACTCGGCCAGCGCGACCGCCGCCTTGTCGGCCTGCACTGGACTGTAGGCAAGCCACAAGCCATGCGCCGCCACCGGCCACAACTGCGAATTGGCGAAGTAGGCGATGCCCAAATCCTGCCGGATGCGCTGCATCATCCGCGCTGAGAACATCCCGCCCAAAGCCTTGTCCGCCACCGTGAGCGGGAGAAAATCCGGGTGCTCGCGCGAAACGCCCGGCAGGATCGCCACGACCAGCGTCTGCGCCGCTCCGGGCCGTTCGATCAGGAAGGCGCGCCCGCTCTCCGGTTGGAGCGGCGGCGCGGCGGCGGCTGGTTCGGCGGCGCCGCTCCAACTTCCGAACGCGGCGCGCGCCAAACGCTCCGCTTCGCCCAGCGTGATGCCGCCCACGAAGGTCAGCGCCGCGTTGTCCGGGCGGAAGTAGCGCCTGTAAAACGCCACGGCGTCCTCCGCCACGATGGAGCGAAGGCTGGCAACAGTCCCGGTCGGCCGCCGGCCGAGAGGATGCTTGGGACCGAATCCAATGGCGGCGGCCGCTGGATGGAAGTCGTCCGGCTGGGATCCGGCCGATTCCGCGGCGTCGAGCCACTCGCGTTTGTCGTCCGCGAAGCGCTTCGGGCCGGACGATGGGTGCAGCACCATGTCCGCCATGAGGTGCAGCGCGGGCGGAAGGTTCCGGCTCAGCACGTCGAAGCCCAACCCCAACGACTCGAGATCGCCGCTGGCTTCGAACGAGGCGGCAAGCGAACTCAGTTCCCGGTCGATGGAAGCCGAGTCGCGAGCCGTCGTGCCCCGTTTCAGCGCGGCCGCAGTCAGCAACCCGAGCGGTTCCTTGCCGGGCGGCACGTGCATCGCGGTCACTTTCCACCGTATACGCACGCTCACTCGCGGAAGGGCGCGCCGCTCCACGACCAGGATCCGCAGACCGTTCGGGAGGCGGGCCTCCTGGACCTCCGGCGGCTCGAAGGCGGGCTCGGAGCGAAACGCCGGAGGCGGCCCGTCGAGCGACGGCTGCCCAACGGCGGACGACGTTTCGCGCCGCACAACGACGGTCGCGCGATTCGCTGTGTCCAGCCATTCGCGAGCCGCCCGCCGCACGTCCGCCGCCGTTACCCGCGAGTGTCGCGAGACCCAGGCGCTCACCCGGTCCGCCGATCCCAGGTACGCGGCCGCATCGTGGATCGCGGACGCCGTTCCCCATTGCGATTCGAGCTTCGCCATCTCCGCCGACTCGAGATTGTTCCGCGCCCGGACCATCTCCTCCTCGCCTGGGCCGTCACGAGCCAAAGCCGCGATTTCACCCGCGATGGCGGCTTCCGCCCGGTCGAGCCCGATCGTCTCCGGCGCGGCGTCGACCACGAACACCGATGCGTTCTCGAACGCCAGGACCTCCGTCGACGCACCGGCGTCCGTCTTGGACAGCCGCGCATCCGGCGCCGTGAGGAGGAACGCCGCCACTTCGACCGCCGCGTGATCCGCGCCGCGCATTCCGGGAGCGGGCCATGCGAGCACCGCGCGATCCTTGGGCGCGCGGTCGCGCAGTTCGATCCGCTTGGGCTCGGCGAGCTTGGGGCAGCCAGCGCGGCGTCCTCACCGCGCCGCGGCCAGGAGCGATCGGACCGAAGTACTTCGCCACCCATTCACGAGCCAGCGCCGGATCGAAGTCTCCGGCGATCGCAACCGCCGTGTTATCGGGCGTGTAGTGTTCCCGGTGGAACTCCTTCACGTCGTCGAGCGTGGCGGCCAGCAGGTCCGCGTGCGATCCGATCACGTCGTGCCCGTAGGGATGCCCCTCGGGAAACACGTACCGGTGGACGAGCGCGTTCAGCCGGCCATAGGGAGCGTTCTCCAGTTTCTGCCTACGTTCGTTGCGGACGATCTCGCGTTGGCGGTCGAGATTTTCCTGCGTCAGCGCCTCGGGCAGCTTCGCGAACCGGCGAGCCTCCATCCACAGCAGCCGCTCGAGCCGGCCCGAGGGCACGGTCTCGTACAGTTCGGTGAAATCGTGCCGGGCGGTTCCGCTCACGCCGGTGGCGCCGATCCTCTCGGCGGCCGCTGTGAAATCGGTTCCCGGCTCGATTCCCTGCCCCAGCATGTGCTCGAAAAGGTGGGCGAAACCGGTCCGCCCGGGCCGTTCGTCCGCCGCGCCGGCCGTACAGCCGCGGGCCGTTCGGGAGTGTATGGGTCTGGACGGCGATTTCGGGAATCTCCGCCGCGCCCACGGCGCAAAGCGCGAACGCCGTGAAGAGTCTGCCGGTCATCGCACCGCGGTCCACGCCACGAACAGGCCGTCGGGCGCGACATCCTCCCAGTAGGAGATGGGCTGGCTCGCAACTTCGCGGCAGTGCTTCGCCAGAAGCCGCTCCAGTTCCTTCGGCCGGAACCAGCGCTCCCACTCGGGCGTCTTGAAACGGCCCCAGTGCTCCGAGTTCTTGTCGATCACCACGATCCGTCCGCCTGGCTTCACCACGCGGCAGATCTCGGCAACCGCCTTGTCGATCTCGACCGCGTGTTCGAGCGATTCGGTGGCGTAGGCTCCATCGAACGCGCCATCGGCAAAAGGCAGCGCGGTCATGGTCCCCGCCACTCGCAGCAACGCGGACGGAGCGTAACCGAGCATCGCGGGCGAGAGATCCATCGCCGTCACGCGCGCGTCCGGATAGCGCTCCTTCAGCACACGGGCGAAGCGGCCCTTGCCACAGCCCACGTCGAGCACGCGGCGGCCGCCGGGATCGCCGAGATAACGTAGTATCAATTGGACGTGCTGAATCCGGGGATCGATGGTGGAGGGAAAATGCTCCTCGTCGGCGGAGTCGCGGTCGAACGACTCGCGGATGCGGCGTTCCAGTTCGGGCGTCAGCCGCGGCTCGCCTCCGAAGAGCTTTTTCAACAGTCCCACCGGTTCAGGGCCGCGTCAGGAACACCGGCATGCCGAGCTTCTTGTCGTAGTTCGGCCGGTAGCGGTCCAGGTTGTACATGGTGTGAATATCCACCTTGCGGGATCCATCCTTGGGATCGGGGATGGCGACCATCGCGTAGCATCCGTCGCGGATCGCGGTCATGACGCCAGAGCGGCCTTCGATGATGCTGTCAAACGCCATGCCGGCGAAGGTCGATGCGATCATCTTGTCGACGAAGTCGGCCTCGCCGGAGCGGAGATCGTAGGTGAGATCGCTGACGACGGTCTCACCCTTGGTCGCCTTGATCACCTCGTCGGAGAACGCTTCGGCGACGCTCATCTTCTTGTAGTGGCCGAACGCGTCGGGCTCGCCATAGGTCTTCACCTTGTACCCTTCCCACTTGGCGCCCTCGGACAGGATCACGATGCAGTAGTTGGACGGATTGTCCTTCTTGTCCCTCGCCAGCATCTCGATCATCTTGCCCAAATCGAACGCGTGTTCGGGGATCGCGCAACGCGCGCTGGTGACATAGGCGGTGTAGAGCGAGGTGTACCCGGCATCCCGGCCGAAGACGCGGAAGATGCCATAGCGCTCGTGCGAGCCGATGGTGGAGCGCTGGCGGTTCACGGCGTCCATCGCGCGGGTGATGGCGGTGGAGAAACCGATTCAGTACTCGGTGTTCCGCACGTCGTTGTCCATGGTCTTGGGAATGCAGACCACCTTGACGCCTTGCCGGTCCAGGTGGGCGGCGTAGCTGAGAGTGTCGTCGCCGCCGATGGCGACCAGGTAGTCGATCTCGAGAGCCGCCAGGTTCTCGAGCACGGCTGGCGTCACATCGTAGGTGGTGACCTCGACTCCTTCCTTGTCGAGGCTGGTCTTCTTCGCGAAGGTCCGGCCCTCGAGGTGAGGGGGGAGCTTCTTCATCTTGATCGGATTCGTGCGGCTGCTGTGGAGCATGGTGCCGCCGAAGCGGTCGATGGTTCGCGTGTTCTCGCGGTCGAGCCCTTGCGTGTAGAGGTCTACGCTGGCGCCGCTCGTCATATCGAGGTGCGTGAGGCCCTTCCAACCCAGCCGGATTCCGGTGACCCTCCAGTCCTGGGAGGTGGCCCGGTAGACGACACCCTTGATCACCGAGTTCAGCCCAGGGACGTCGCCGCCGCCGGTGAGGATTCCAATTCTTTTACCCATGAAGTCTCCTTGCCAATGCGCGACGCGGCGCGAATTATCTTTTAGGTTAGCAAGCGCGGAGCCAGTTTTCGTGAGCGGATTTCACCGCGTTCGGCGCACTCTCCATTGAAGTGTTCGATTCGCAGTCGAACCGGACCAAAACAGGAGACCCAATCCCATGTCAACCCGTCATTCGTGTGCCTTCGCGCTGCTCGCCACGCTCGCAATCACCCCTGTGACCCTGGCCGAGCCGCCCCGTCCGTTGGGAGATTCGACCATCGTCGCGCCCGTGCCGTTCCCCGGATATCCGGAAGGAATCGCTGTCCACGCCAACCGCATCTACGTTTCCGGGCCGGCCGCGTTCGGCGTCCCGGGCAATGCGCAACCCTCGAAGATCTTCGCGTTCAACCTGAAGACCGGCGCGCTCGAGCAGACGATCGCGATCCAGGGCCAAATGGGTCCGCTCAAGGCGGCGTCGTGCCTCACCGTCGCCGACAACGGCATGATCTACGTCGTCGAAGAGGAACAGGGCATCTTGAAGATCAACCCGAAAACCGGTCAGCAAACCACCTATGCGGGCCCGTTCTATCCGGTGTACGCATCGCCGTTCAACACCACCGGCGCGCCGTACCTGCTCAACGATCTCGCGTTCGACAAGAACGGCTACCTCTACGTGACGGACTCGTTCCAGGCGACGATCTGGCGCGTGCCACCCGGAGGCGGCGCTCCGCAGGTCTGGTTCCAGAGCCCGGTGGTGGACGGCGTGTTCGGACCCAACGGCGCGCGGGTGGATCCCACGACGAACATGCTCTACTTCACCGTGACGCTCGACGGGACGGGAAGCGGCTACGTGTACCGCCTGCCGCTGAAGAACAACCCCGTGGCCGCGGACCTGCAAGTGGTGCATCACTACGCACCCACGCCGTTCGGACCGCAGGCGCCGGACGGAATCGCGTTCGGCAAGTCCGGCCAATTGTACGTGGCGCTGGCGGGTTCGAGCCAGATCTCCGTGTTGAATCCCAACGGAACGGAAGCGGCCCGTTACAGCGGACCGGCGCGGAATCCGGCCGGCGGCCCGGCGCTGCCCTGGGCGAATCCGGCCAACATCGCATTCAACCACCAGACCGATTCGCTGCTCGTCACCAATCATGCGAGCCTCACCGGTCTGCCCGACCCCAGTCCGCTGTTCGCCGTGTTCGACGTCTACGTCAACGACAAGGCCGCCAAGACGTTCACTCCTAACCACTGATTCACCGGGAGGGCGGTTCGCGATACAATCCGCGGAGGATGTCGCGAATCGCCCTCTTTCTGTTAGCGTTGGCTTGCATCGCCGCCGAGCCGCGCTGGAATCACCCGAAGACCAAGCCTCTGCCCTCGGACAAGATGGGACCGTTCGTCTCCGTCTCCGGCGGCATCCTGACGGTGGAGGAAACGGCCGCCTATCTGAGCAAGGACAGCGGCAAGACGTGGACCGCGACGCCGATGTTCGGAGACCGGAACATCAAGATCTCAAAGGAACGCGCCCTGCTGCGGACGGCGTCCGGCGCGATCGTCGCGGTGTTCATGAACATGGCGGACTTCAAGTGGAAGTGGGAGGACGCCAAGCGCGAGGCCGACCCCTCGGTTCGGTCCGATGTCTGGACCGCCCGCTCGCTGGACGACGGCAAGACCTGGATCGACATCCAGATGATTCAACGCGGCTATTGCGGCGCGGTTCGCGACATCATACAAGCGAAGTCGGGCCGCATCGTCGTCACCGCGCAGAATCTGGTCCCACCGTTTCCGCGCCACTGGACCACCACCTACTCGTCGGCCGACGACGGCCACACCTGGGTGGCGGCCAACGTGCTCGATCTGGGCGGGTCGGGCCACCACGACGGATCGATCGAGGCCACGGTAGAGCAGCTCCGCGACGGCCGCATGTGGCTGCTTATGCGCACGTCGCTGGACAAGTTCTGGCAGGCGGTCTCCACGGACGACGGCCAGCGCTGGACCAGCTTCGGTCCGAGCGATATTGACGCGTCCACCGCGCCGGGATTGCTGAAGCGGCTACGATCGGGCCGCCTGATCCTGCTTTGGAACCGTCCGAACCCGGAGGGAAAGACGCTCAACCGGCGCGATGGCGGCCAAGCCTACGCGCAGCCGGTGTGGGGGCATCGGGGCGAGTTGTCGATGGCGTTCTCCGAGGACGACGGACGGACCTGGTCCACACCGGTGGTGATCGCGCGGGAAGAAGGGAAGTCGCTGGCGTATCCGTATTTGTACGAGCGCAAACCCGGTGAGTTGTGGATCACCACGATGCAGGGCGGCGTCCGGCTGCTTGTGAAGGAGGCCGATTTCGCGCCGTAGCTCTCGAGGGGCGGAGTCTGGTTCCCGGGCGGCCCCGCGTACGCAAGTCATTTTGCGCCGCTTGGCTGGCATCCGCATCATACTTGCATGCAGCAAAACAATCCCCAGCCGCAAAGCTGGCCCGACTTGGCCATTGGCCTCTATGACAAACTCACCGGCCGTGGCGCGGAGATCACCTACGAGATGCGCAATTTGGAAGTCCAGATTCCCAGTTCCGCGTCGCCGGATGCGGTGCATGCCCTGTGGAAGATCAGCGGCACGGTGAAGATCAGCACCAAGGACGAAGGTGCGCGCTCCGGCTCTTGAGCTAGACCTGCGACTGGAGCACCGCGGCCATTTAGTGCTGGTCCGGGGTTCGGGGCGGACCGTTGAAATTCGGTCTGCCCACCTCCTCACACTCGGCAGGCTGCTCGCCGCTTTCTGGCGACGTAGAAAATTCGCGCCGGCCGGATACCGGCTCGGCGTGGCTTGGCGGCGCCTTCATGTGGAGTTTCAGTTGTAGTCCCTAACCGGCGGCAGTAGCAGGACAATTCGTTGGACAGTAACAATGTGATTCAGCCAAACCTCGAGGGAGCCCTGACCTGTCGAGGAATCGTTGCCGTTGCGGGAGCCACCGGCTACATCGGCGGCAGGCTGGTTCCCGCGCTATTGGACGCCGGTTACCGGGTCCGATGTCTCGCGCGGTCGCCCCGGAAACTCGAAGCCCGGGAATGGTCGGGTCGCGCGGGCCTGGAAATCGTGCAAGCGGACTTCGACGACGTGGAGTCGCTGACTCGCGGCTTGCATGGCTGCGCCAGTGCCTTCTATCTGGTTCACTCGATGAACTCGGCCGGCGCAGCCTATGCCGAGCATGACTCCTGCCTGGCTTCGAACTTTGGAGCGGCGGCCAGCCGGTCAAGCCGGTCGGCCCTTGACTCGATCGTTTACCTGGGGGGGCTCGGCGAGACGGGCCCGAATCTCAGCAAGCACTTGACTTCCCGGCGCGAGGTGGAGACGGCCCTGGGCGAGCGTGGTGTTCCGGTGACCGTTCTCCGGGCCGCCATGATCGTAGGCTCGGGCTCGGCCTCGTTCGAGATACTCCGCTATCTGGTCGAACGCCTCCCGGTCATGGTCACGCCGCGATGGGTGGACACGCTCTGTCAACCGATCGCGGTAGTGAACGTCATACACTATCTCGTGCGCGTTCTTTCGACGCCCGAAACGAGGGGAACCAATTTCGACATTGGGGGCCCCGAAGTGCTGTGTTATAAGGACATTCTTCGCGTGATGGCGGAAGAACTAAGACTCCCGCGCCGTTGGGTCATTCCCGTCCCCTTCCCTTCACCCCGGTTGAGTTCGTACTGGATTCACCTGATCACACCCCTGAGCCACGACATCGCCAAGCCGCTTGCGGAGGGCCTGAAGAACCCCGTGGTATGCCGCGAAAACCACATTCGCGACTTGATCCCACAGGAGTTGATCACGATCCGGACCGCTTTTCGCACGGCGTTGGAGCAAGTAGCAAGTCACGAGGTCGAGACGAGTTGGTCCATGGCTGGTGCTATTGCTGGGGACCCGGACTGGGCGGGTGGAACGTTATTCTCGGATCATCGGAAGACCGGGGTGGGACCGCCCGCGTGGGCGGCGTTCCGCGCCGTTTGCCGCGTCGGCGGAAGCCACGGGTGGTACGCGGCGAATGGTCTGTGGCGGATATGGGGGTGGATGGACCGGTTGGCCGGGGGGCCTGGCTTACGGAGAGGCCGCCGTAGCTCGGAATTGTTCGGATATGGCGAGGCGATTGATTTCTGGCGCGTCGTAGGTTTCGAACGCGACCGCCGCCTCACGCTTCGAGCCGAGATGAAGTTACCCGGCGAAGCGTCTCTGGAATTCATCGTCACGGCGAATGAGAACGGCGGATGCCAGATCGAACAGGTGGCCCGGTTTCGGCCAAAGGGGCTGCTGGGCATCATGTACTGGTACGCGGTCAGCCCGCTGCACTACTTCGTGTTCCATGGAATGCTCCGGGGCATCGGGCGTGAGGCGGATAAGATCGCAAACCTGGAGAACTCCACTACAATTGCGAGTCGAATCCCGGCCCGGCCGGACCGGCCCTCGGGCGACGCCAACAAAATATCCTAGTTTGTTCTAGCCCCGGCCAGCATCTACTATAATGACCGCACTGATTCGGTCATATAGGGAGATTCATGAAACGTTTACTGACTTTGACCGCCGCATTGACGGCGTTGCCTTTCTCCGCCCCGGCGGCGGACATTGTGGATACCGCCTCGGCGGCGGGCAACTTCAAGACGCTGGTGGCTGCCGTGAAGGCGGCGGGCCTGGTTGACACGCTGAAAGGACATGGCCCCTTCACCGTCTTCGCCCCCACGGATCAGGCCTTCGCCAAGTTGCCGGCTGGCGCGGTGGAAGGGTTGTTGAAGGATCCGGAGCAACTGAAGGCGATTCTGACCTATCACGTCGTTTCGGGCGCGGTGCGCGCCGCCGATGTCGTGAAGATCACGAGCGCCAAGACCCTTCAGGGCGGCTCAGTGAAAATCAAGGTGGCCGGCGACAGCGTCATGATCAACAACGCCAAGGTCATCAAGGCCGACATCGAAACGGACAATGGGATCATCCATGTCATCGATACCGTGATCATGCCCCCGGCCGGCCACTAAACACCAGGGAGCTTGGACCGGCGGGTTCAAGATAACACACCCGATCAGCGGAGGGCGGCCAGCGAATTTCGGTCGCTAGCCGCCTTCCGCATTTGCCAAGCCATTCGGCCAAGTGCCGCGATAGCGGGCAAAGGCAGGGTGGCTGGCCGGCGAATTTGGCCGGTTCGACCTACGTCGTCATTCCGCGGTCAACCGGAACGCTAACTCGATCTCGTTCGGCCGGACATACTTCCCCGGCCGAGGCGTCAACTTCAAAGGGACCGTCAACCGGCCCACCGCGTAAGCGATGCTCGTCTCCGGCATGTCCGAATAGGGGTTATGCGGGTACACCGGCCAAATCAGGGATGCCCCCTCGGGAATCTCCAAGCTCCAACCATGGTGGACGATCCGGCCGCCCAACTCGGAGGCAGGCAACTCGACTCTATCCGGCCCGAGCGTCAACCGCCTGCCGGCGCCCGTCTCCAGAGTCTCGCCCGCCTTCAGACAAAGTTGCAGATTCAGCCGCGTGTCGGGACCCGGTCTCCCGCGGCCGCTCACCACGAAGCGTAGCGCTACCGCCTCGGCCGGCGAGGAAACATACAGATCGGTGAAGAACGTGTTGTAACCCAGCGAAAGCCGGTCGATGGACTCGCTCATTTGCAAGCGGCTGCTCAGCGGCATGTGCACCAGCGCGTTCCCGGGCGTTTCGCTGAACGTCGCCAACTCCGGCTGCCGCTTCGACCCCGCGCCGGTCACGATCAGCCCGGCCGCCTGATGGAACACGCTGACGTGCCCCTGGCGGTCGAGATAGAAGCGGTTATTCGGCGTTTGCGTGTCGACGATCCCGGAAAGCGCCACCTGCCACGGTCCAGTCTTGCGGATCGACACGGGGATCCGCATCCGGTGGACATAGGCCGTTCGCTCCTGCGGCGCGGGTTCGACAGGCCCCTCGTGGAAGTAGAGCGCGTCCTGCGCCAACCGCCCCAGAGCTTCCACGGTCAACGAATCCGGCTGGAAGAACCGTGCGAGAAAGGCCGCGTAACCGCGCCCATCGGCGAAATGCGAAAACGCGAACTGGCTCCACGCGCTGACGCCCCGGTGGCGGTTGCGGTCGTCGATCGCGTCCACCGGCGTGCCGTCCAGAAACGTGTAGTTCGCATGGAATCCGGTGGCCTGCCGTAGCGCGGGCAGCACGTCGCGATCGGCGGAGTGCTCGTAGTAAACGGCTAATGCCGAGAGAGTCAGGTAGTTGTAGCCGGGCGTGGGGCCATTGCGGCTATGTTCGCCCCAGTATCCGTCCGGCGTCTGTTCCTCGATCGCGAACCGCCGTAGGATGCGGGCGCCCAGCCGCTCCCACTCGGGTTTCTGGAACACTCGTCCGCCAAGATATAGATTCGCCGCCCAAAGGGCGTAGTGATTGGGAGATGTTCCAATGTAGGGCGTGTTGTACCAGGGAAAATCGGTGCGCGCCTGGGCGTCTTCCACCAGCGCCGCGATGTTCTTTTCAAGTTCGCGCCGCCAGCGGGCCTGCCGCGTCGCGCCCAGGGAATTGCCCAGTAGGCGGTAGGCTTCCAGCCACATGTAGTCGTCCCAGTCGCTGTCGCCGCGGGGCTCGTACACGCCTTTCTCGCTCTCGCCGGCCAGCAGATCGCCGACGCGGATGGCCAAGTCCCGCATGCGTGCGTCGCCGAAGCGGGGGTTCGCCGCGTGGCGCTTGGTGTAGAGAACCGCCGGAGCCAGGATCGCGTAGGGAAAGTGGCGCCAGCCCGGCCGCGATTCGATCGACTTCAGATTCGCCTCCGGAGACGCGTTCAGCAGCGCCTCCACTTTCGCCGATCCCGCCTCGAGCAGAGGAAAATAGCGGTCCGGCAGTTCGGCCGCCCCCAACGGCGCGGCCATCGCGAACAGCCATGCCATCCAGCGCGACCCGAAGTTCATACTGGCAATTGTTCCACCGGCGCGGCCACGGTGCAACCCGTCACTGGACCCGCATCGCCGCGAGAACCTCCTCCACCGGAATCGTCGCGAAGACCGTGGAGCGATCCGCCAAGCCGTACGGGATCAGCAGCATCCCGTCGTGCACCATGCCGCCGCACGTATAGACCACATTCGGCACGTACCCTTCCCGCTCACCCGGACTGGGCGCGATCAGAGGCTCCGTCAACCGCCCGATCACGCGGCTCGGATCCTCGAGATCCAGCAGGAACGCCCCGATACAGTAATTGCGCAATGGACCCACGCCGTGGCTCAGCACCAACCAGCCGGCCTCGGTCTCCATTGGCGATCCGCAGTTTCCGATCTGCACGGCCTCCCAGGGAAACTCGGGCCGCAGGAGAGGAGTGCTCTCGTTCCAGAAGCGCACGTTAGAGGAAAGGGTCAGGTAGAGACTCTCGCCGTCCTGCCGCGTCAGCATGGCGTAACGTCCGCCGATCTTCCGGGGAAACAGGGCCATTCCCTTGTTCCGCGCCGCCGGTCCGTTGAGCGTGCTGAAGCGGAACCTCAGAAAGTCCGGCGTTTCGACCAGTTCCGGCACCACCACCCTGCCGTCGTACGCGGTGAATGTCGCGAAATACACGTGGCTGCCATCGGCGTTGCGGAATCGCACGAACCGCGCGTCCTCGATTCCGTTCCGTTGCGACGCGGTGGCGGGAAACAGGACCCGTTGCGACAGACACTGACCGTCCTCGAACTGAGCGTCGTGGTTGGAGCGGGCCAGCAACCACATGCCCTTTGCCGCTTCCCGATCCTCCTCCAGCATGCCGCTGGACTCGCTCCGGCTCCGCTCCACCGCGCCGATGCAGGCCCGCAGTTCGTCCAATCCAAAGCACTCCCCCAGCCGGCTAGTCACTTCGGCGGCGAAATCGCCCCGCACGCCCACTTCGAGCAACGTCCGCGCGAACAACGCGGTCTCGTAGCGTGGATTCGGAACCTGATCGGGCTCGGTGAGAAAGCCGGCCGGAGGCATGATATCCACCTCGTCCGCGCCGCCGATGACTCCCGTCCGGAACGTCATGGAGGAGATATGCCCCTCGCCAGTAGCGCGAAGGCTCAGTACGATCCGCATCTGTCCGGGAGGCAGACCGGCCTGACAGGGATGCGGAACGATCGAGGGATTGAACAAGGCGGTCGATTCCAGCGAATACTCGGCCAGGAAGTAAGCTCCGATAAGCAGGCGGCGGCTCCGCGTCAGGCTCGGATCCGCGCGTAACTCGGCCGATCCGGCCGCGACTGTGTCGAACCGCTCGAGGAACCGCTCCGCGAGGCGGTGGTGCCGCGGCCCGAAGTCCGCGGTCAATTCGACGACCAGCCGCGCCGCGGTTTCCTCGGGAATCGACAGGGCGCGCTCGATCACCTGCCTGGTTCGATCCTCGCCGCCGTGACTGAAGGGCCGTAACAGCACGCGGGACGAATCTGGCGTCAGGGCCGGGCCCACGCGCCGGACTTGAAGAGCCGGGTTCCCGCTCATACTTCCGCCGCTTCGGCGAAACTCGCGATCATGTTCTGGGCCAGCCGCATCTCCACCAGGGAGAGCAAAAAGGCCAGAGTCGACTCGGCGCCCTGATTTCCATTCACGCGATCCACATCCAAGCCGTCGCTGCACCCGCCGCTTTCGGGCGAATACAGTTCCTGGCCGAGGTCGTTCCACCCGATGAACCAGTCGAAAGCGCGTTGCGCCTGTTCGTGCCACCAGATATCGGACGTGACGCGATAGGCGTCCAGGCAGGCCGCGATCATCGCATGAGCCTCCACCGGCTGTTGGTCGAATCGCGCCCGTTCCCCGCCCCGCCGGTAAAACCCGTTGCTGCCAATGGGTTGAAAGTGCCCCTTCTCCGAGACCTGCGCTTCGCAGAGCCACCACAGCGCGCGCAGTCTCCGGTCGAGCACGCCTTGCTGCCCGGTATCGCGCCCGCTCACGATCAAGGCGTGCGCCAGCTTGGCGTTGTCATAGGTCAGTTGCTCCTCGAACCAGCACCATTCCTCCGAGGCATTCCGGTCGAACAGGCCGGTAAGCCGCGTCACCAGGGTTTCCCTCATCTGGGTGACGGCGCTGTCGCCGCCCAAACGCCGCAGATACTCGTGGATACCGATCAGGCCGAACGCCCACGCACGGGGAGAGGTGAACTGCAGCAGGGTGGGCAAGGCCGGCGCGAAGAGTTGGCCGGCCAGAATCTGAAGTCCCCGGCGCTTGGAACGTCCCACTCCGGCGCCGAGCGCCCAGAGCGCCCGCCCCTGGCTGTCCTCGGAGCCCTGTCGGTCCAGCCAACGCCGGTCGAAGCTCATGTGGTTGTGGAACCGCTTGGTGGCCGGGTCGAACGCATGGTGGAGAAAGGCGGCGCAGGTGACCGCCAACGACTCCGCCCGCTCCGGCTCGGCGCCCAGTTCGCCGAGTAACATCGCGAGTATGAAGGCGCGCGCGTTGTCGTCGGTGCAGTAGCCCTCGGAGAAGTTTGGAACGGTCAGGATGGCGTGCTGAAACACTCCGGTCGAATCGGTGATGCGGGCCAAATGGTCCAGCTTCAACCGCGGCAGTTCGCGCGGCCGCAGGTCCAATGTCTTGGCGGCCAGCGACTTTCGCGAATGCGCGCCGCCTTCCAGCCTCGCCTGCTCGAACGATCGCAAATAGAGCCGCCCCACGTTGCTCCACACCATCTCCCGGCCGAGGCGGTAGGCGTTCTTGCGCATCGTGTGGCGGCGCGTGTCGTCCTTCAACAGGGCGACGACTTCCCGCGCGAACGCCGCCGAATCGCCGAACGGCGCCAGCGCGCCGCGATCCTCCACCAGCAGTTCGGCGGCGTGCTAGTAAGGCGTGGAAACCACCGCCTTGCCCGCGCCGAAGGCGTAGGCGAGGGTCCCGGACGTGATCTGCG
>SYLY01000382.1 GCA_005808475.1 Acidobacteriota bacterium | reverse complement strand
GCAAGAACCTGGTCGAGATTATCCTCGCCAACAACGGCTACGACGTGGTGAACCTCGGCATCAAGATCCCGCCCGAGGACATCATCGCGGCGTGGCGGAAGCACCAGCCCGACGCGATCGGCGTTTCGGGGCTGCTGGTGAAGAGCGCGCAACAGATGGTCCTCACCGCGCAGGACTTCAAGGTGGCCGGCGTGGACGTGCCGCTTCTTGTGGGCGGCGCCGCGTTGAGCGAGAAGTTCACCAACGGCAGGATCGGGCCGGCGTACGGCGCGCCGACCTTCTACTGCAAGGATGCGATGACGGGCCTGGGCACGATGAACCAGATCATGGCGCCGGATTCGCGCGCGCGCACCTTGGCCGCGCACGTGTTCACCGAGGTGGTGGATTTCGGCGCGCGGAGCAGCACGCCCGCGGTGGATCCGGGTACGGCGCGATCGGCGAAAGTGCGGACCGGGATCGGCGTCGCGCCACCGCCCTACCCGGAGCGGCGGGTGCGGCTGATCGCGAACCTCACCGAGGTCTGGAGTTACATCAATCCCTACATGCTGTATGGCCGGCACCTCGGATTCAAGGGACCGTTCGACAAGAAGCTCGCCGAACGGGATCCGACCGCGCTGGCGTTGTATCACGACGTGGAGGAAGTAAAGCGGGAAGCCGGCCAGTTCCTGAAGGTCCGCGCGGTGTGGCGTTACTTCGAGACCGAGCGCGATGGCAATGCGATCAAGCTGTTCGAGGCAGGTGGAAGCGCCCCGGTCCACACGTTTCACTTCGGGCGCCAACCGCGCGAGAACGGACTTTGCCTGTCCGACTATGTCATCCCGGCCAACGGCGGCCGCGATTCGATCGCGCTGTTCGTGGTGACGGCCGGCGAAGGGATTCGCGAGAAGGCGGAAGAGGCGAAGAACGCGGGCCAGTTCCTGAAGGCTCACGCCCTGCAAGCGCTGGCGATCGAAAGCGCGGAGGGAGCGGCGGAGTATCTGCACCGCCGCATCCGCGAGGAGTGGGGCTTCCCCGATCCGGAGGGGACCACCATGCAGGACCGCTTCACGTCGAGGTATCGCGGCAAGCGCTATAGCTTCGGGTATCCGGCGTGTCCGAATCTGGACGACCAGCAGGGGCTATTCGTGTTGCTGGCTCCCGAGGAGATCGGCGTGCTGCTCACCGAGGGGATGATGATGGAGCCCGAGGCGAGCGTGAGCGCCATGGTGTTCCACCACCCGGACTGCGCCTACTTCACGGCGGGCTCGGCGGAAGAGGCGTAGCGGGCCCGGCGGTCTGGTTCTAATCGCGAAAGTAGCGGCGAATCGCCGCATCCGTGGGTGGAGGCGTCATCACCGATACCACCGCCATCACCAGCGCCGATCCGATCGTCATCGCCGCCACGGGCAGCATGCCGAACACAGCCGTGCCGGACGCGGTTCGCGCGATCACGCCGATCCCACCCGGCGTCCACACAGGAACGGGCGGACCCGGTGGTGGCGCGGGGATCACCGCCTGGATCCACGCGATGCCGGCCACCGAAGCAGCGACCCACAACGTCGATGCCAACGCGCCCCACTTGGTGCTCCGCCGCCAGAACAGCGCCGCCAACACCAGCGGCGATAGCGCCGCGTAACCCGAAAACGCGTATTGCGACGCGAGTTCGAAGATGCTCGCCGGCGCTCGTTGCGCGATCGCATAGGCGGTCGCCGTGACGCCGATCACAAAGAGCCGCCCGACGTGGACTTGCGCCTTTTCGCCGAACCGCTCCCTGTGGCCGTAGTAGGCGAACACGTCCTCGGTGAACATCGTCGACAGGGCGAGAATCTGCGAATCGCTTGCCATCACCGCCGCCATGATGCCCGCGCCGAGGATTCCGGCCAGCCACTCCGGCGAGTGCAGGCCGAGCAGGTTCAGCAGCACGGCGTCGCGCGCGGTCTTCGGGATCTCCGGGGCGGCGTTCGCCGCCACGCCGAGATACACGCACGGCAGCCAAATGAAAAGCAGGCACAGCGGATACAGAATCACCGTGCGGCGGAACTGTGTCACGCGATTGGCGGTGAGGCAGAAGATGCCGATGTGCGGAAACGCGATCGCCGAGAGCGGAATGAACGTGTAGCTGAAGAAGACGGCCGCTGGAAAGCGTTCGCGCGACAGCAGCGGGGCGGTCGCCGGGTCGGCGAGGATCCGCTCCATGGCGGGCGCGAATCCGCCCATGCCTTGGCCGATCACCACGATCGCGATCGCGCCGAACGACAGGAAGAGCAGGGTCTGAAACGTGTTGACCCAGGCCGTTCCGCGCATGCCGCCGAAGAACACGTAGCTCATCACCACGATCGCGACAACGGCGCCGCCGAGCCAATAGGGCACGAATCCGCCGCTCACCGCCTGCATCGCCGTGCCGCCGCCCATCACGCCGATGATGATGTAGGGGAGCAGCAACAGCGCCTGCACGGCGAAGATCGCCGTTCCGATATGGCCGCACTCCCAGCGGTCGCGAAAAATCTGCACCGGCGTCATGAATCCGTATCGCTTGCCGAGCGACCAGATGCGCGTTCCGGCGAACAACAGCAACAGCGGAACCACCAGGGCCGATGACGAGGCCATCAGTCCGTAGGTGACGATGCCGTTCTGGAAAGCGTGGCCCGACGAGCCCAGGATCGCGAACGCCGTCATGTGCGTTCCGAAAAGGGAGAAGAGGAACACGAATCCGCCGAGCGAGCGGCCGGCAAGGAAGAAGTCCTCGGCGCCCGATCCGCGCTTGCCGCGAAAGGCGAAGATCCCGATGTAGAGAACGGCCGCCAGATAGATGGCGACGAAGACCGTCGCGATCAAGCGCCCGGCTCCTCCGGGTCGTCGAGATGCGCCGGCCAGGCGTACTTGCAAAGCAGCGCCATCAGCGCGGCGCAGGCTAGCGTGTACACGCCGTGGTAGAACAACCCAACCGGCAGGAAACCGAACACCAGCGGTCTGGCGTCTTTCCAGTTCCAGAAGTCCTGATGGAGCACGTAGAGGACGGCTACGAGGATCGCGAGCGGCAAGTGTCCAAAGTATCACAGTCTCGCCGCGGCGGTCCCTCGATCGGTGCTCTGATGGAGGAAGATGATGAAGACGGCAGGTACATTTTTCGTTCTCTTTGTTTCGGGGTTCGCGCAGACGTCGGGCGGCATCGCCGGGCGCGCCGCCGCGTTCAACGGACAGCCTGTGGCGGGCGCCGTGATCACCGCGCGCAACGTCGAGACCAATCTCACGCGGCGCGCGATCGCCGGCGAAGGGGGCGTCTTTGCGTTGCCCGCGCTGCCGGCCGGAGCCTACCAGGTGCGAGCCGAGGCCACCGGATTCAAGCCCGTCACGCGGACCGGCATCCGGCTCACCGTGGGCGAAACGGCATCGGTCCACTTCACGCTCGAGTTGGGAACCATCGACCAGGCCATCACCGTCGAAAGCACGCTGCCGCTGGTCAACACGCGAACCTCCGAACTCAGCTACCTGGTACCGGAGGGAGCAATGGCCGTGCTTCCGTTGAACGGCCGCAACTACACCGATCTCGCGCTGCTGCAGCCGGGCGTGGTGGCGTATCCGCATCGCGACGGCGGCTCAGTGGTGGCGCACGGACTCGGCATGAGCGTCAACGGCCAGGATCCCCGGTCGAACGTCTATCTGCTCGACGGCACGCCGATGAACGACTTCACCAACGGCCCGGCCGGCAGCGCCGCGTCCACCGCGCTCGGCATGGAAACGATCCGCGAGTTCCGGGTGGAGACCAACGCTTATTCCGCCGAGTTCGGACGCAATTCCGGCGGGCAGATCAACGCGTTGACCAAGTCCGGCTCCAACACGCCGCACGGCAGCCTCTATTACATGCTGCGCAACGACAACTTCGATGCGCGCAACTTCTTCGATCCCGCGCGGCGGCCCGAGTTCAAGCGGAATCAGTTCGGCGGCAGCTTCGGTGGTCCGTTGCGCAAGAACAAGACCTTCGTGTTCGCCGGGTACGAGGCTTTGCGCGAGCGGCTGGGAAAGACGATTTCGACGGTCGCTCCGGACGCGGGTTCGCGGCGCGGGATCATCCCCGATCCGGCGAATCCCGCGCTCTCGCTGAACGTGGGAGTCAATCCCGCCATCAAGCCGTATCTCGACGAGTTCCCGCTGCCCAACGGACCGGGCCGGGGCCAAGGGCTCGGGCTCTTCACATTCCCGTTCACGCAGCGGCTGCGGCAGGATTTCGGCCAGATTCGCGTCGACGAGAACATCGGATCGGGCAGCCGCCTGTTCTTCCGCTACACCGCCGACGACGCGGCACAGTTCCTCCCCACCGACTTCCCGCAGTTCCCCCGGTCGTTCCTTTCGCGCAACCAGTTCGCCACCGCGGAACTCAGCCAGACCATCTCGCCCCGCACCCTGAACACGTTGCGCGCGGGCTTCAGCCGGACGCGCATCGGCCAGGACGTGGAGGCGAACACCGCGCAACCGCTCGCGGCGTTCGTGCCAGGACGGCGATTCATGGGCAACATCGACATCGGAGGCGCCAACCGCTTCGGACCGCAATCCTCGGTGGACGTCAAGCTGACGCAGAACGTATTCGGCCTCGAGAACGGACTCTCGCACATTCGTGGCCGCCACGCTCTGAAGTTCGGCGGCATGGTGGAGCGCTACCGCGACAACATGGTGAACCCGACCTTCTCGCTCGGCATCTACACGTTCGCCGACGCGAGGAGCTTCCTCGAAAACCGGCCGCAGCGATTCGTCGGACTGGGTCCCACCGGCCAGTTCGACCGCTATTGGCGGTTCAATCTCTATGCCTTCCACGCGCAGGACGACTTCCAGTTGACCCCGCGGCTCACCTTGAATCTCGGACTGCGGTATGAGTTCAGCTCGCTGCCGGTGGATACGCAAGGCCGCGATTCGGCCATCTTGAACCTCGGCGATCCATCACCGCGGCCCGGCCGGCTATTTCTGAATCCAACGAAGAAGAACATTTCTCCCCGCTTCGGTTTCGCGTGGAATCCGGGCGGCGCCGCGGGGCTCGCGCTGCGGGGAGGATACGGCTGGTTCTTCAATACCAACAATCAGCAGAACCTGATCGTCACGGTGACGAATCCTCCGGCCACGCCCCGCTTCATCATCACCACGGGCCTCGGATTTCCGAACCCCGATTTCGCGCGGGGCGCCGGAAACACGATCCGTCCGATCGAATGGAACATCAAGAACCCGAACGTACACGTGTGGAATCTCAACCTGCAGAAGGAACTCCCGGGAGCGATCCTCGCCACCGTTGGGTACGCGGGTTCGCGCGGCGTTCATCTCTGGCGTTCGGGAGACGTGAATCTCGCCACGCCTCAGCGGCTGGCCGATGGGACGCTGTTCTGGCCGGTGGGCGCGCCTCGCTTCAATCCTGCCTTCTCGACCATCGAACTGAAGAAGAGCGACGGCAACTCCTGGTACAACGCAGGCCTCCTCGAAATCCGCAGGCGCTGGGGTTCCGGCCTCAATCTGCAATCTTCCTACACGTTCGCGCGGAACATCGACACGACTCAGGCGTCGACGTTCTTCTCCGACGCCACCAACGGTACGGCGTCGATGATGCCCGAGTATGCGGGATTCAGCTACAACAAGGGCCTCGCCGACTACCACGCCAAGCACAACTGGGTTCTCAATTTCTCGTGGGAATTGCCGTTCGCCAAGGAACTGACTGGCGCGGCGCGCCGGGTGCTACACGGCTGGCAAGTGGCCGGGATCTCGAACCTGAGAAGCGGCAGTCCGCTGACGTTGTTTGTGCAGCGCAACCGCTCGAGGTCGCAGTGGAACCCGTCGCTCGGTCCGGGGATTGGGCTGGATCGAGTGTCGATGGCGCCGGGATTCACGCACCAAAGCGCGGTGGCGGGCGGTCCGGACCGGTACTTCCAGCCGGCGGCGTTCGCGCTGCCGGCGGCGGGGACGCTCGGCAATCTCGGGCGAGGCGCCATCATCGGACCGAACCTGCGGACGCTCGACGGCTCGGTGATGAAGAACTTCGCCTGGCGCCGGTTGGGCGAAACGGGCGCGATACAATTCCGGGCGGAAATGTTCAATCTCTTCAATCGCGCCAACTTCGGCGTCCCCGGTTTGACCGCGTTCGCGGGCGAACGCGACGGCGAAGCTCCCTTTGGAACGCTGGGTTTGGTACGGCAGACGGTGACCACCGCCCGCCAGATCCAGTTCGGGCTCCGCGCGACGTTCTAAGATATCGGGAGGACCGGCCGATGCTTCCACTTCTGTTGATCTCCGCCTTCGCGGCGCTCGCGCAAGCGCCCGCGAACAAACTGATGGATCCCTCCAAGCTCGCCGAGAAGGCGCCGGAGAAGTTCAAGGCCCGGTTCACCACGGCGAAGGGCGAATTCGTCATCGCCGTCACCAGAGCATGGTCGCCGCTGGGCGCCGACCGTTTCTATAACCTGGTGAAGAACGGATTCTACGACGGCTGCGGATTCCATCGCGTGCACACCGGGTTCGTCGCTCAGTTCGGGCTCAACGGCAACCCGGCCGTTCAAGCGAAATGGGAAAAGGCGACGCTGAAGGACGAGCCGGTGAAGCGAAGCAACACGCTGGGGCTGGTCGCGTTCACCGCGGACGGGGCCAATTCGCGCAGCACGCAGATCTACGTCAATCTCAAGGACAACACGTTCCTCGACAAGCAGGGCTTCCCGCCGTTCGGCGACGTTGTTCAGGGAATCGGCGCGCTGGGCACGTTGAAGGCGGTCGGCGACAAGCCGAATCAACAGACCATTATCAAGCAGGGCAACGCGTATCTGAAGCGGTCGTTCCCGGACATGGACTACGTGAAGAAGGCCGTCATCGAGTAGCCGCTTCGAGCCGGGTGAGCCACTCGAGGGCGCCGGCTCGCGTCGATGCGCACATTTCCACCGAGGGGCGGAGGTTCGAGCACACCTCCGGCCGGCGCGGATCTCCGAACAGCCGGCAGCGGTCGTCGCCGGTCAACTGCGCGCAACGAACTCCCGCCGGCTTGCCCGACGGCATTCCGGGAATCGGCGACGAGATCGACGGCGCGATGCAGCAGGCGCCGCACGCCGGCCTGCAATCCACGTCAAGCCTTGCGCGGCGCCGACAGGCCGCGGATTACGGTGTCGACGTACTCGCGAGCCCGCCGCGCCAGCGCGTCGACGCCTTCCGCGGTGGTGGGCCGCGCCACGGCGGGCTCGAAGATGTTCTCGAAGGCGAGCGGCATGGTGAGCCCGGTTCGCATCACCGGTTCGAGCAGCTTGTAGTGATCGATTTCGCCGAAGCCGGGGCCGCAGTCGGTGTCGGTGGGCCAGTTGCGATGGTCCTTGATGGCGAACGCGCGGACGTCGCGCCAGCACGCCTTGATGTCGGGGAGCGGATCGTGGTTGTCGTAGTCGAGCACGTTGCCCGAGTCGTAGCACATCTTCACGCCCTCGTCGGCGACATCGGCGATGATCCGCGAGCAGTCGGCGCCGGTGGCGGTGTTGCCGCCGTGCTGCTTGATCGTGATGAGGACGCCCGCTTTGCGCGCCAGCGGTCCCGCGTGTTTCAGGCACCGGATCGCCTGCTCGCGCTGTCCCGCCTCGGTCTTGCCGAACGTGAGCAGGAACGGGATTCCGGCGGCCGCGCACTGGTCGACGCGGCGCGCGTGCGCGTCCGGCGAGTCGGGCGACTCGAGGTTCACCGTGCTGAACATCATGACGGGCGTCAGGCCGTGGTCCTTGGTGACCGCCGCGAGTTCCCGCGCGCGCGACGACGGCGCTTTCCAGTCGAGTAGTGGCGCGCGCTTGCCGGAGGAATCGGGATGCGTGGTTCCCCACGCCACGTAGTCGTAGCCTGCCGCGCGGATGCCCTTCAGTGCGCGTTCGAACGGATACGGCGAATAGGGCAGCGTCATGCAAGCGAGTTGGAACCGGGTCGCGGCGCCGGTCTGCGCCATGGCGGCGGGCGCCAGGCTCGCGAGAAGTTGGCGGCGGGTCATCACGTATGAGTCTATCTCGCCCGGCGAAGTACAATGACTCGCAATGCTCACGCGACGCGGATTTCTGGCGGCCTTGGCCGCGCGGCCTCGTCGGCCGAACATCCTGCTGGTCACCGCCGACAATCTGGGTTACGGCGACTTGGGCTGCTACGGCAACACGGAGATCCGGTCGCCGAATCTGGACCGCTTGGCTCGCGAAGGCGTGCGCTTCACCAACTTCTACACGGGTTCGCCTACATGCACCGCGTCGCGGGCGAGCCTGCTCACCGGGCGCCATCCGATCCGCTATGGACTGAACCGGCAGCTCAACGCGAAGGAGAACATGAACGGGCCGGGCTTGCCGGTGGCTGAGCGCATCCTGCCCGCGTATCTCGCCGAAGCGGGATATGCCACCGGCTGCTTCGGCAAGTGGAACCTCGGCTGGGCCACCGGAGGCCGCCCCACCGAGCGCGGGTTCGACGAATTTTTCGGACACCGCTCCGGCAACATGAACTACTTCAGCCACACCTATAACGGCGTGCACGACCTCTACCGCGGCATCGAACCGGATCATACGCCGGGCTATTCGCCCGATCTGTTCGCCGATGCCGCCGTGGATTTCATGAGCCGCCAGCGGGCGCGCCCGTGGTTCGCCTACGTGCCCCTCAACTCGCCGCACTATCCGAACAAATTGGACACCGCGCCGGGCGAGAAGTTCGAGTGGCAGGTCCCGGAGAAATACCTGCGCGGCTACGGATACGCCGCGGACGAGGCCGATCCACGCAAGCGGTATCGCGCCGTGGTGACCGCGCTCGACGACGCGATCGGACGGGTGCTGCGAGCCGCTCCGCCCGATACGCTCGTCTTCTTTTACTCCGACAACGGCGCGTTCATGCTGCCGGATCGAGGGTTGGAAGTGCAGACCAACCGGCCCCTTCGCGATGGCGGAGTCACTTGTTGGGAGGGGGGAATTCGCGTGGCGGGGATGTGCCGCTGGAACGGCGTCACGCGGCCGGGAACGGTTTGCGGCGAACTGCTCAGCGCGTTCGACGTGCTGCCTATGGCCGCCGCGGCGGCGGGAGCGCCTTTATCCAAGGGTGTCGTGTACGATGGACTGGATCCCACCGCCGCGCTGGCCGGCGGCAAGTCGCGGCACGACGCGCTCTTCTTCGAATATCAGGGCCACCAGGGAATGCGCTGGAAACAGTGGAAGCTGGTGCGGGACGCCAAGACTGCTCCCTGGCAGTTGTACGACTTGGCTCACGACGAGGGCGAGACCACCGATGCCGGCGCGCGATCCCCGAAGACCGCCGCGGCGATGGCGGCCCGGTTCCATCGCTGGCGGGGTTCGCTGTAGGACCGGATAGCGTATACTGTGCCGATGGCACACCCAATGATGGCGCGCCGCGCACGCCTGCAGTCGGTCATCGCCATGCAGGCGGCGTCAGCCGGAAACGATCCCCTCGAGGTCCGCGACGTGCGCGCGTATCCGCTTCGCGAGCCCGGCTCTGGCAGGCGCTACACGGCCCTGAAGCTAACCGCGCGCTCGGGAATGGTGGGATGGGGAGAGTGCGGCGATATCACGCGCCGTGAGTTCGACGCGGCCAAGCAAGCGGTCGTGGGAACGCCGGGGTCCGCCTACGAGATCGCATTTCGCAAACTGGCGGCGATGCCCGCGATCCGCGCGGGAATCGACATGGCGATGCTCGACATGCTCGGCAAGGCGGCGAAGGCTCCGGTCTATCAAGTGCTGGGCGGACCCACGCGAGCCAAGGCGCGCGCGCTGGCGCCGTTCGAAGGCCGCGCCGCGTTGGAACGGGCGCAAGCCGCCGGGTTCCGCGCCTTCTCCATCCCCGTGCCCGCCGCGCCGTTTCGGAACCAGGGCAAGAGTTACATGAACCGGATCGTCAATCTCGCCGCGATGATGCGGAACGCGGCCGCGCCCGGTACGGACTTCGTGCTCGACGGCCGGGCGGCGTTGACTCCGGGCGACGCCCAGTCGGTGGCCGCCGAACTCGAGTCGATGCACTTCCTCTGGTTCGACGAGCCATCGCCGTCGCTAAACACCGGAGCGTTGAAGAAGATCACCGCCGAAACCGTGATGCCGCTCGGCCTCGGCCGCTCGCTGGCGGACGCGGCGGGTTTCCAGGACCTGCTCGGATCGGACGCGGTCGATATCCTGCGGCCGAATCTGGCGCTGCACGGCATCTCCCACTGCCGGCGGATCGCCGCGATCGCCGAGGTTTATTATGTCGCCGTGGCGCCCTACCATGATGGCGGACCCATTGCGACCGCCGCCGCTCTGCATCTCGCTGCCAGCATCCCGAACTTCTTCATCCAGCAAATTCCGCAACCGGACGCGGAGTCCGATCGCGAAATGCGCAAGGCGATCGCCGGCGCGGACGTGGAAACGGTGCGCGACGGATTCGCCGCGCTGCCCACCGGGCCGGGGCTCGGAATCGCCGTCGACGAGCGCGCGCTCGAGCGCTACAAGGAGGCCGCATGATCCGCCGGCACTTTCTGAGTGGACTGGGGCTGGCGGGCGCGGGCGCTTCCGGCCGCCTTCGCGCGGACGACGCCTGCGGATGCGCTCTCATGCCGCAAGCCGCCGCCACGCGCCCCGCCGGAGCAGACGCGTTCGACCGCGTTGGGACCAAGGTCCGTATCACCGGCGTGAAGGCGTTCGGCGTGTCTCTCACACCCGATTCCGACCGCCCTTATGTGTTTGTCAAGATCGAGACCAATCAGGGCGTGGTGGGTTGGGGCGAGGGCACGCTCGAGGGCAAGGCCGCCGCGGTAATGGCGTGCGCCGACGACTTCAAGGAGTTTCTCATCGGCGCGGATCCGATGCAGGTGGAGCATCACTGGCAGTCGATGTACGTGCACAGCTTCTACCGCGCGGGTCCGGTGATTGGCTCGGCGATTTCCGGCATCGATCAGGCGCTGTGGGACATCCGCGGCAAGATCCTCGGGATGCCCGTCTACAAGCTGCTGGGCGGACCCGTGGATCCGCGCGGAGTCCGCGGTTACTATCACATTCGCGGCAACACGCCGGAGGAGCTCCGCAAGGTGGGTGAGACCGCGAAGAACCAGGGTATCACCTGCTTCAAGAGCGGGATTCCCGGCTATTACGAGTGGATCGAAACCAACCAGAAGATCCAGCGCGCGGTGAAGTGGATGCAGTCGTTGCGCGAGAATATCGGACCGGATATCGACATCGGCGTGGATTTCCACGCAAAAACCAGCCCCAGCGTCGCCTCGATCCTGATCAAGGAGATCGAGCCGCTCAATCTGTTGTTCGTCGAGGAGCCCTGTCCTCCGGAGAACGTGAAGTCGATGGCGCGGATCGCGCGGCGCTCCACCACGCCGATCGCCACCGGCGAGCGTCTGGTTGCGGCTTACTCTTGCCGTGAGTTGATCGAACTCGGGGTTATCGATATCCTGCAGTGCGACATCAATCACGTGGGCGGCATCACGGCGCTGTGGAAGGCGGGCGCGGTGGCCGAGGCTTCGGGCATCTCGATGGCGCCCCACGCGTGCGAAGGTCCCATCGGCGGCCTGGCGACCGTGCATGTCGACGCGGCGACTCCGAATTTCCTGGTGCAGGAGATCTGCTCGGGCGTGGTTCCCGAAATGAAGGAGAAGGTCTGGCACGAGTGGCTCGGGTTCCCCGCCATGCGGATGGTCAACGGCCGCTTCCCGCTGCCGGAGAAACCGGGGCTCGGATTCGAACTTACCGAGGCCGCCCTGAAGAAGTACCCGTTCGGCGGTACCAGGCCCATGGCGCGCGTGTTCCACGACGACGGCTCGGTGGCGGAATGGTAGGGAGGATCGCTCCATGGCGCCGGCCGGGTATGCTGAAGGGCATGTCCCGGATCGACCGTCGAACCCTGCTGCTGAATTCGCTCGCGCCGCTAGCCGCCGCCATGCCCGGTCCGCGCCGCGCGGACATGCCGGGTGAGTTCGCCCACTACGGCGGCGATCCCGGCGCCACGCGGTTCGCGCCCATCGACCGCATCAAGCCGTCCAACGTCGCGCGGATGAAGCTGGCTTGGACCCATCGCACCGGCGATCACAGCGAACGTCCCGCCACCACCATCGAATGCACGCCGGTGGTCGCCGATGGACTGCTCTACCTCACCTCACCCCGGCTCAAGGTTCAGGCGCTCGATCCCGTTACCGGCGAGGCCAAGTGGAGCTTCGATCCGTTCGCGAACCAGCGATCCGGCCGCGCCCCCGGAGTCCAGCGCGCCGTCACTTACTTCGAGGACGGCAAGGACAAGCGCGTCTTCATGGCCGCGCAGGGCAAGATGTACTGCCTTTTCGCGAAATCGGGCGAGTTGATCAAGAGCTTCGGCGAGAACGGCATCCTCGACCTGACCAGGAACTTCGACACGGACAAGACCGACTACCGGCTGACGAGCCCCGGCGTGATCTTCGAGGACACGTTGATCGTGGGCGGTGGGGGCGGGGAAGGCCCCTACGCCACCAGCCCCGGCCATATCCGCGGCTACGATGTCTACACGGGCAGGCGCAAGTGGATTTTCCACACGATCCCCTGGCCGGGCGAGTTCGGCCACGGCACGTGGAGCAAGGATTCCTGGCAGCGCAACGGCGGCACGAATAACTGGGCCGGACTGAGTCTCGACATGAGACGGGGCCAAGTCTTCGTGTCCACCGGCTGCTCGGCGTTCGATTTCTGGGGCGGCGACCGCGTGGGCGACAACCTGTTCAGCGACTGTGTGCTCGCGCTCGACGCCCGCACCGGCAAGCGCGTCTGGCACTTCCAGACGGTGCACCACGACGTC
>SYLY01000381.1 GCA_005808475.1 Acidobacteriota bacterium | reverse complement strand
GTTCAGATGCCGGAGATGGACGGCATCACCGCCGCCAAGGCGATCCGCCGCAATCCCGCGTGGAAGGACCTGCCGATCATCGCGATCACCGCTCACGCCATGAACGGCGATCGCGAGCGTTGCCTCCAGGCCGGCATGACCGGCTACATCTCCAAGGCCGTCGCCCCGCACCTCATGATCGAAGCGGTGCGCGATCAGTTGGATGGCAAGATCCAACGGCTCGATTCCACGACTACGATGGCGGCGCTGGCTTCGGTCGGAATGCCCGATCCCATCGACAAGGAAATGGCCGCCCGGCTGATGGGCAACGACACCGAGTTGATGAACGGCATGACGATGCTGTTCCTGCAGTTGGCCCCGGAGCGTATGCAGAAGATCGGCTCCGCCGTGACGCGGCTCGACACGTTCGCCATCCGGTCGCACGCCGGGAAGTTGTGCACCGCCGCCGAACGAATCGCCGCCATGGAAGTGGCCAACCGAGCGCGTCAACTCGCCGACGCCGCGCCCGAAATCGACTACGAGGAACTGCAGGACCGGCTCAACTCGCTCGACCGGGAGATGCGCCGCCTGGACCGGCACGTGCGGATCCGCGAGAAGAAATCGGGTGAGATGCCGGCGATAGACATCCAGCCGGCCGGCTCATCCGCCGGGTCATCCGCCGGCTGACGCCAGCTCGCGGATCTTGTCCCAAACCAGCCGTAGATCGTCCTCCGACGTCCGCCAGTTGCCGATGGCCAAACGGAGCACGAACTCGCCGTTCAGCACGGTGTGAGACAGCAATGCCAGCCCGCTCGCGTTAAGCCGGTCCAGCAGCCGCTGGTTCTCCTGGTTGCTTCCCCGGTAGCGGAAGCACACCAGGGAGAAATGCACGGGCGCGCAGACCTGAAACCGGGCGTCGGCCCGCACCCAGCCGGCGAACAGGAGCGCGAGGCGGCAATGCTCCGCCACGATCGCCGCCAAGCCCTCGCGCCCGTAGTATCGCATCACGAACCACAGCTTCAGCGCGCGGAAACGGCGGCCCAACTGCATGCCGTAGTCCATCAGATTCACCGCGCGCGGATCCTCGCGCGTGCGCAGGTATTCCGGGATCAGCGAGAACGCCGCTCGCAGCACATCGGGACGGCGCGTGTAGAACGCGCTGAGATCCACCGGCGTCAACAGCCATTTGTGCGGATTCATCACCAGCGAGTGGGCGCGTCCGGCGGCGGCGAGCAGGTCGCGCCGGCCGGGCACGATGGCCGCCGCGCCGCCATAGGCCGCGTCGACATGTACCCACATCCCGTGCTTCTCCGCGATCTCGACGACATCGGCCACTGGATCGACGCTTGCCGTCGCGGTCGTTCCCACCGTGGCCACGGCGCAGAACGGATGCAGCCCGGCGCGCGAGTCCGCCTCCACCGCTTCGGCCAGCGCCCGCGGGATCAGCCGAAACTCGCCATCGGCCGGAATCTTGCGGATATTCGCCTTGGCGATCCCGATGGTGAGCGCCGCCTTGTCCACCGACGAGTGGGCATGTTCGGAGCAGTACAAAGTGAGAGGACCGCGCGGCGAGCCCGCCATCTCACGAGCGGCCGCGACCGCGTGCATGGTGGACGTGGACGCCGTGTCATAGATCACGCCGAAGAACTCGTCCGGCAATCCGAGCCACTGCCGCAGCCATCCGAGGGCCGCCTGCTCGAGTTCGGTCACGGCCGGCGAACTCTTCCAGAGCATCCCGTTGACGTTCAGCGCCGCGACGAGCATCTCCGCCAGGATCCCAGGCGGCGATCCGCTGATCGCGAAGTAGCCGAGGAATCGCGGATGGTTCCAGTGCGTGATGCCCGGCACGATCAGGCGGCGAAAATCCTCGAGAATCCGCTCCATGGGCTCGCCGGTTTCCGGCGCCGACGCGGGCAGCGCGGCGGTGAGATCTCCGGGTTCCACCTGGGCCAACACCGGGTACTCGCGGATGCCCGCCAGGTAATCGGCCATCCAGTCCACTGTTTGGTGGCCGAACTGGCGAAACTCCTCCGGACTCATTTCGGGGTCAGCGGCTCGGCCGTCGATCCGCCCAATCCGGCGTAGGCTTCCTTGACCGTCACCACCTTGGCGCCTTGGAAGGTGACGAACGAAATCCGCCCCGGGGGCTCGCCATAGACCCAGTCCTCGAATTCCACGCCGTCCTTGGTCTCGCGGCTCTTGAACCGCGGCTTGCCGAGCGCCATGATCACCTGCTCACGATCCATCCCCTCGATCGCGCGCTTCTGCTTGATCGCCGACTGAATCGGGCCGGGCAGCGATTCGAGGTAATTCTCGGTGGCGCTACGCTTCTCGAAGTCGAGAACGGGCGCGAGCATCTTCTTCAACTCCTTGGCCTCGATCGACGGAACCCCGCCCTCGAACCGGACGGCGATCACCGTGCCCACGGTGGGGTTGGAGCCGCGGGAGATCGGGGCCGTGCGCGTGCCCGTTCCCAACTGGACGCGCTCGTGCCATTTGGGGCCGGTCTTGAAACCACCGTTGAGTTCGATCTCGATGTTGTCGCCGTTGATGTCGATCTTGGTGACCTGCACCTGATCGCCCACGCGCGCCGCCGGACCGTTCTCCTTGCCGGCGTCGGACCACTTGTCCTTATCGTAAGTACCGTTCGGGTTATAGGGTAGAGGCTTCTTCGACCGCGGCAGCGTCTGCTTCGCCGTGGCGTACTCGGCCGTCATGCCGCGGATCAAAGTGAGCCTGTCCTCGGGAGTGATCCGATCCTTGGCCGCCATGGCCAGCGCGGCCGCCGCCGCCAGCCCGATCGCGAGTTTCATGCCACCTCCCCGGGTTCCTTGGCTTGCGTGAGAACGAGTTCCTGAGGCGACACCGGCGCCTTCCAAAGATAAACGCCCAGCAAAAGTACCACCACCGTGCACAGCAGCCCGCCTTCGGGTCCGTAGCCGCCGCCGGTCCACGATGGTGAGATCTTCCATTCCAGCGTGTAGCCCGTTAGCCTCATTGTAAACCCGCTGACGTTGGCGCCGAACAGCGTCAGTCCCCAGTTCCAGCCGAAATGGAGTCCGATCGGCATCCACAGGTCGCCCGATCGCAGCAGTCCAACGCCCAGGATCACGCCCCAGCCGAACGTATTCATCAAGCCCACCCCAGAGACATCCTGGTTGGCGGAGTGCGCCGCGGCGAACAGAACCGCCATCGGCAGCACCGTGGCCGCCGCGCCGAAGGCGGGCACCATCACCTGGAATCCGTAGCCGCGGAACAGCATCTCTTCGCCCACCGCGCCGAACAGCAATACCAGCGTCACGAACGTGAACGCGGCGGGTCCGGTCACCGCGCCGGCGGCGGCCTTCCACTCGGCCGCGCCCGACACCAGCGGAGGCGCCAGAACCAGCACCGCGGCGCCGAATCCTCCGGCCGCGCCCGCCAGCAGGTTGCGGCCGGAACCTTTCGTCCATCGCAATCCGACGTCGGCCAGCCGGCCCCTTTCGTAGATGCGGATTACGAGCACCGTCGCCAGCGCCGCCGCCGCGAACGATCCGATCACCGAGGCTACCAGCAAGCCGAAGAAGTCGTACAGCGCGGCCGCGATCAGTTGCAGCGACAGGTATCCGAACGCCAGGAACAACACCACCCGGAGCAAGACCGCCAGTTTCGGTCTCATTGGCCGCCGTTCAGGGCTTCTCGACCGGCAGCCCGGCTTCCTGCCATGCGCGCCAACCGCCGTCGAGCGACACGGCGGCGGTGTAGCCCATGAAGCGCAGCGCGTCGGCCGCCAACGCCGACCGGTATCCGCCGCCGCAGTACAGCACCAGCGGGGCGTTCTTGTCCGGTACGGCCTGCTCGACATCGCGTTCGATGATGCCCTTGCCGAGATGCAGCGCGCCGGCGGCGTGTCCGGCGTTCCACTCCCGGTCCTCGCGCACGTCGATCAGGACGCAGGTCTCGCCGCGCGCGGCGCCATCGCGGTATTGGTCGATCGAGATACACCGGACGCGCGTCTTGGCGTCCTCCACGATCCTGAGAAATCCCTCGCTATGCTTCATTTCGATTGCACCCTTCTCACGCGCGCACCCGCGGCGGCCAGCTTTTCCTCGATCTTCTCATAGCCCCGGTCGATGTGATAGACGCGGTCGATCAGCGTTTCGCCGGAAGCGACCAGCGCGGCGAGCACCAACGACGCGCTTGCCCGCAGGTCGGAGGCGATCACCTGGGCGCCGGTGAGCTTGCGCGGACCCGCCACCAGCGCCTGGCCGCCTTCCAGCCGGATATTGGCGCCCATTCGCGCCAGTTCCTGCGCGTGCATGAAGC
>SYLY01000049.1 GCA_005808475.1 Acidobacteriota bacterium | reverse complement strand
GGAAGCGTGGATTTTGCGGATGCGGGACGCCGAATCCTGCATCCGCCGTTCCTGCTCGGGCTTATCGCCGGCGGCGCGGTGATCTACTGGTTCACCGGCGCGTCCACCCAGGCGGTGACCACCGGCGCCTATCGCGCGGTGGAGTTCATCAAGGCGAACATCAAGCTCGAAGGCGTCACGAAAGCCTCGGTGGCCGACTCCAAGAAGGTGGTGGAGATCTGCACACAGTACGCGCAGAAGGGCATGTTCAACATCTTTCTCACGGTGTTCTTCGCCACGCTCTCGTTCGCGTTCTACGAGCCGTTCTTCTTCATCGGGTACCTGATCTCCATCGCGCTGTTCGGACTGTACCAGGCCATTTTCATGGCCAACGCGGGCGGAGCCTGGGACAATGCCAAGAAGATCGTGGAGACCGAACTGAAGGCGAAGGGAACCGATCTGCACGCGGCCACCGTCGTCGGCGACACAGTGGGCGATCCGTTCAAGGATACCTCCTCGGTGGCGCTCAATCCGATCATCAAGTTCACGACCCTTTTCGGACTGCTGGCGGTGGAGTTGGCGGTCTCGTTGAGCAAGGACAACGCGGGCCTCACCCAGGTGCTGTCGTTCCTTTTCCTGATGGTGGCGCTCTTCTTCGTGTACCGCAGCTTCTACGGCATGCGCATCGAGAAGTAAAATAGGGGCTGCCGTCATGGTGGTTCTATTACTTCTCCTGCTCTCGATTCCCCTGTTCCCGCAGGACCGGAAATCGAAGGCAGCCTACGATCAGGCGCTGAAATTCCAGTCGACCGGTTTGCACGAGCAGGCGATCGGCTGGTTCAGCGCCGCGGTGGCACAGAGCCCGGAGTGGACCGATCCACGCCGGGCTCGCGCTTTTTCGTATCTGTCGACGGGCGTCAACACCAAGGCGCTCGACGACCTGGACCTCGTGGTCAACATGAACGGCAAGGACAGCGAAGCGCACTTCGGCCGCGGCGAGGCGCTTCGGGCGCTGGGCCAGAATGGCAAGGCGGTGGACGCGTACGGTCGCTGCATCGATCTGGGCCGGAAGTCGTCCGCCATTTACAACGGCCGCGGCGCGGCGCATCTCGCGCTCGGTAGCTTTCAAGCGGCGATCGACGATCTGGATCTGGGCATCAAGATGAGGCTCGACAACAACAACGCCTGGAAGGACCGGGGCATGGCGAAGGCAGGCCTGCAACGGTTCGAGGACGCCATCGAGGACTTCGATCGCGCCATCCTGCTCAAACCGGACCTCTGGGACGCCTACCTCGAACGGGCTTCCGCGCACGGCAACGCTGGCCGCTTCCAGAAGGCGATCGAGGACCTGGACAAAGTGATAGCGTCCATGCCGAAGCCCGGCGGCCGCGCCTACGCACTGCGCGGCGCCGCGCATCACGCGCTCGAAAATTGGGAAAAGTCCGCGGCGGATTTTGCCAAGGCTCTCGAGCAGAACCCGATGGATTCGAAGGTGCTGCTCGCACGGGCCGCCACCTACACACGGATGTCGGAGCCGGAGAAGGCGTTCGCCGATCGCGACCGCGCCGTGGAAGCCGATCCGCGAAACCCGGAGGCTCTGATCGCGCGCGGGGGATCGTATCACGTGGCGGGCGCGCACGAAAAAGGGCTGGCCGACCGCACCAAGGCGATTCAGATCGATCCTAAGCTCCACACCGCGTGGTTCGCGCGAGGGAACGCGTACTTCCTGATGGGCCGCTACGAGGAAGCGGTGCGGGACTTCGAAGAGGCCGTGAAGCTCGTGCCCGGGGACGAGGAATCGAAGACCCTGATCGCTAAGGCGCGCGTGAAGATCGCGGAAGCCAAGCCCGAACCCGCCGCCGAACGAACCCTGCTGGCGACATCGCCGTTGGCCGCGACGGACATCTTCGACCTGAAGAATCGCAAGGCGGAGGCGCCCAAGGAAGAACCCGCCACGCCTGTCGCACCGGTCGTTCCCGCGCCAGCGCCGGCGCCCGAGCCGAAGCCCGAGCCGGCCGCGCCCGTGAAGGTGGAACCACCCAAGCCGGTTCCACCGCCGTCGGCTCCGAAGGTCGCCGTGACGCCGCCGAAGCCGGTGAAGCCACCGCCGCCCAAGGGCAGTCCCGAAGAGATCCACCAGAAGGGCCGCGCGCTGGTGCAATCGGGCAACTACGAGGATGCGATCTTCGTCTTGTCCGACGCGATAAAGGCCGATCCCGGTCTGTTTCAGGCGCTCAACGCACGCTGCTACGCGCGGCTGCGGCTGCGGCAGGGGCGGGAGGCGCTGGCCGACTGCGACGCCGCGATCAAGATCAACCCGCGCTATCCCAACGCGTACAAGAACCGTTCCGCCGCGCGAAAGCTGCTCGGCGACGCGGCGGGCGCGGCGGAGGACGCGGCGATGGAGCGGAGAGTCTTCCTCGAACTCACGACCAAGCCCGCGCGGAATTAGCTACAGTCCGGCGCGCCACAGGTTCAGACCGCGAGCTAACGCGCCATCCAGCCACGCCTGAAACCTCGGCATGAGGGATTCGGCTGTGTCCAAATAGCTGACCTGGAACCAGGAGTCGCAAATGGGCTCGAGCCCCGACTCTTCGGTGACCTCTTCGGAACGGACGCGATGGAAGAAGCACGCGGAAATCGCCAGGATTCCAGAGTGCGGCCGTCCTACCGCATGCGCCGAAATCAGAATCACCGCATGCCCGTCCGAGCGGAGGAGCAGCCGCGCCCAATCGTGGAATGCGCCGGTATTGGCGAAATACGCCAGGCGTTTCGCGACGTCGTTCACTTGCCGGCGGAAGTAATGGCGCTTCTCGCCCTGGTCCCCCTCATGCTCCACGGAAAAGGAGAACGCCGGCATTTTCGCGAAACTGTCGCTGAGCTCCTCTTCGACGCGCTGTAGGCGCGCTTGGCAGGCATCCATCAACGCGCTCGCCGTGGAGTTGGCGGCGGCCAGGGCTTGCGCCGGCGGTTGGCGAGAGGCCACGGCGTGGGCCGCGGCCGCCACCGCTGCACTCACGTCGAGCGTGACGTGTGTATCGCGCGCCGCTCCCAGCGCCTGGACAAGCGCGGCCCGTTGGACCTCCGTGAAGAGTTCGATCAGAGCAGACAGGTCCCCTGTCTCGTCGGCGCGCTCCAGAGCGTCGATGTAGCGGCTTCGATGCTCTTCGTCCACGAGCACGAGCGGAAACCCTTCGGCGCGAATGAACACGTAGCTCGCCAGCAGACGTGCGATCCTTCCGTTGCCATCCTGAAAAGGGTGGATCTGCGCGAAAGCGTGGTGTAGCCACGCAGCCTCGATCTCGGGCGGCACGTGGCGTTCCGTGTGAGCTCGATGAAAGTCGAGCAACCGCTCCATCTCGGTAGCGACGTGCTCGGGAGGGCAATACTCGTGCACACGCCCATCGGTGCGCCTCGGGCTGTTCGGACGCCGCTTGTATTCTCCCCGCAACATCTCGACGCGAATGGGATTCCCGAACTGGTCCACCGCCTCGGTGTGCGTTTGACGGCGCATCAGGACACCGTGCAACTGCTTGACGAATCCGACAGTCAGCGATCTCCCGGACTTGATCTGGTCGTAGACTCCCTCCGCCGCATTCAGATGATCTTGTATCGTGCCGGCGACCCAACCAGGGTCCTTATTCGTGGCGTGGTGCGGGATCAGGCTGGCGTCGATCCCGCGCTCGATCAACAGTAGGGTAATTCCACGATCCAGAGTGTAGGCCCGCTCGATGATGCCGCCTTCTATCGCCATCTGCCGCTCGAGCCGTTCGGTCAATTGGCTGAGAGCCCCTCGGTTCGCGATCTTGTCCCGTTGCTCGCGCCAAACACGGATCAAGGCCGCCAAATCGTTGGTTCTCGAAAAGGAAGCCTCCGGCGAGAGGTCGACGATCGGCTTCCACTTGTAGCTGAACTCCATCAAGTCCGACTCTACCGCACACCGCCCTACTTCTTCTTCGGCTTCTTCTTGTCCAACTCCGCCGCCTTCTCCTCCGGCGCGTCGAACGAAATCGTCGACTCCGCCGCCGACACCGTCGACTCCGCGCTGAACTGCTTGTAGTTCTTGAACTCCGTCTCGTTCTTCGTACAGCGCAGCGAATACCGTTGGCACGCCAGATTCTCCGCGCGCACCGGCATGACGTACTCCTTGCCGCCGATCTTCACCGTGCCGTAGTCCACGGTCATGTCCACCGCGTCGAACTGGAACTCCTTCGGGATCTGCCGGGCTTGCATCTCGATGCGCAGGATGCGCTTGTTCTCCTTGTCCACCCAGATCTGGCCGCGATAGGCGGGCATCAGCGTCTCCTTGTCGCCCGTGACCTTCCAGTGCGAGTTCGGACGCTGCACCGTGTAGCTGAACAACGCCACCGCGCGGCCGCCGAACGTGGAGTCCTTTTCGTAGCGGAATTTCGCGTCCGTGTTGTGGGCCAGCACGTCCTTTTGAATGGTGCCGTACTCGCCGGTGGACCAGGAGCCAGAGTCCAACGGACTCCCCTTCTTGATCGGCTTGCCGTTATGCTTCGCGTTGATGTAGTTCTCCACGCCATTCGAATAGACCACGTCCACGAAGACGCGATCCTTCAGCTTCCACGTCTTGGCCCGATCCTCCGACTCGTTCCGCTTCACATGCTGCTCGCAGGTGAAGTTGGGCAGGTTCTCGGTGAACGCCCATACGGCTTCGCGGACTTCGTCGATCCGCGCGCGCGTCGCTTCCTCGAGCGCCTCCGCCTTCTCGCGCGCGGTGGGCGCGGGCGGGGCTGGGGCAGGCTCGCCGGGCTTGGCGGGAGCCGCCTCGGCGGGAGCGCCGGTCGGCGGCGGAGTTCCCGTGGGCTTCTGGGTGCGCGTGTCCTTGATGATGCGCCCATCGGCGTCCGTCACCACCTCCGCGCCCACCTGCGCGAACACGCAAGCCGCCGCCAGGGGCAGCACGGCCAACCGCCAGGCGCTACGCGAAGACCTTCTGGATGACTTTTCCGCCGAAGTCGGTGAGCTTCTCATGACGGCCATTGTGCAAGTACCACAGCTTATGTTGATCCAAACCCGCCGCGTGCAGGATCGTCGCGTGAAAATCCCGCATATGCCAGCCGTCGATCGCGTGCAGCCCGAAATCGTCGGTGTCGCCCAGCACCTGTCCGCCCTTCACACCGCCGCCCGCGAACCACATGGTGAAGCCGTTCGGGTTGTGATCCCGCCCGTTGCCGCTCTGCGACATCGGCGTGCGGCCGAACTCGCTGCCCCACACCACCAGCGTCGAATCGAGCAGACCCCGCTGCTTCAGATCGGTGAGCAGCGCCGCCACGGGCTGATCCGACATCAGGCACATCCGGTCGTGGTTGCCCTTCAGGTTGTCGTGGGCGTCCCACTGGAAGCTCAGCGGACCGCCGCCATGATAAATCTGCACGAACCGCACTCCCCGCTCCACGAACCGCCGCGCCAGCAAACAACGTGTCGCGAACTCCCGCATTGGCGCGAACTCGTGATCCATGCCATAAAGCCGCCGCGTCCCCTCGGACTCCTTCGCCAGATCCACCGCCTCCGGCGCGTGCGACTGCATGCGGTAGGCGAGTTCGTAAGAACTGATCCGCGCCGAAAACTCTTCGTCCCCTTCCGGCGTATCGAGATCGTTCATTTTCTGTAGCAAGTCGAGCCGGGCCCGCTGCCGCTGGTCCGATACCTCCGCGCCCGGATGCAGATGCAGGATCGGCTTCGCCCCGGGCCGCAACAGAGTTCCCTGATAAACGGCGGGTAGGAAAGCCGAGCCCCACATCGGAGGTCCGCCTTCGGGTGTGCCCTCCGGCTGCGGCATCACGACATAAGCGGGCAGGTTCTCCGACGACGAGCCGAGCCCATAGGTGACCCACGAGCCCACCGACGGGAAGCCCATCAGGATACGGCCGCTCATCACCTGGTACATTGCCGGCGCGTGGACCACGCTCTCGGTGATAAAGTTGCGCACGAAGCAGATGTCGTCCACGCACTTCGCCGTGTGCGGCATCAGGTCCGACACCCAGGTTCCCGATTGCCCGTACTGGCGGAAGTTCCACGGGCTGGCCAGCACCGGCGTGGTGCCGTCGGTGAACTGGCTCACCACCTTGCCGAAACTCTCCGGCATGCGCTGGCCCTCGAACTTCTTCAAGCCGGGCTTGGGATCGTAGGTGTCGATCTGGCTCGGTCCGCCCACCATGAACAGGAAGATCACCGACTTCGCCTTTGCGCCGAAGTGCTGCGGCTTGGCGGCCAGGGGATTCGCTCGCGCCGCATGGCCGTCACGCGCCAGCAGCGATTGCAGGGCGAGCGCGCCGAAGCCGTTCCCCGCCCGCCGCAGGATGTCGCGGCGCGATGCCGCTCGGGAGATGTGGCCGGGATCAGGGGACATAGACGAACTCGTTTCTGTTGAGCAAAGCCAGGCAGAAATCGGCAAGCGGACCGCCAGAGGCGAAGAACCGCTTCGCCATCGCCATCTCGGCGGCGGCCGGATCGCGCGATAACGCCAGCGTGTAGGCGAGCTTCACTTGGCAATCGGCGCCCTTGCATTCGGAACGCAGCCGTTCGGCGAACGCCTCCGATTCCTTCTTCATCAGGTCGCTGTTCAGCAGCGACAACGCCTGCAGCGCGTGGATGCTGGCGGGGCGCACCGGACAGGAGCTCATATTGTCCGGCTGATCGAAGTTCGCCAGAAACGGAAGCCGGATGGTTCGCTTGTTCAGCAGGTACAGACTGCGGCGGCGATGCTCGGACTCGTCGCGGTTCGCGGGCCAGAGGTTGTCCGGCTCGCCCTCGGTGAAGATCAGATCGTAGACTTCCTTCTCGATGGGGACACGCACCGGACGGCCGCCCATCTTGCCGTTGAGCGTTCCGGAAGCGGCCAGCACGTTGTCGCGGAGCAACTCCGCTTCCAGCCGCCGGCGGTTGGCGCGCCAGTAGAGCTTGTTGCCGGGATCGATCGCGGCCCGGGCCTCGTCGCGCGCCGGGGAAAGCCGGTAGACGCTGGACGTCAGGATGAGCCGGTCGATGGCCTTCACGCTCCAGCCCTTCTCCACGAATTCGGACGCGAGCCAGTCGAGCAGCTTCGCGTTGGACGGCTTGGCGCCGAGCATGCCGAAGTCGTTGGGCGTCGCCACCAGTCCGGTTCCCATGCGGAGCTGCCAGATCCGGTTCGCCATCACCCGCGCGGTGAGCGGATGCTTCGGCGACGCGAGCCATTCGGCCAGCGCGGCCCGCCGTCCGGTGGGCTTTTCGTCCACCACGGGCGGCGTCAGCACGCGAAGCAGACCCGGCCCCACCGGATCGAGCTTCATCTTGTGATTGCCCACCTTCAGGATGTGCGTGGCGGGCGCTGATTCCATGTTCTCGATGGCCCACGCGGCCGCGCCGGGCTCGGGCTTCTCGTACTCGATATCGTGCATCTGGCGCCGCAACGCCGCGCGGCGCTCGCGAACGTCCGCCGGAAGCGCCGCCACGATCTCGTACCACGGAACCTTGATCTGCGCCTCGGCTTCCTTGACCAGCCGCTTCTGCTCGTCGTTGCGCTTGTCCTTCGGCGTATCGAGCGCGGCCACGAATTCGGGCGCGAGCTTCTTGCGATGCTCCTCGCGGATGCGCTCCTGGTAAGGCTTTTCGATCTCGGCGAGCTGTTTGCGAATGGGTTCGAGCCGTGCCTTGTGAGCCTTGTCTCCGGCCTCCCGGGCCGCCTTTTCCTCGGGAGTGGCAAGCGGGATCTCCTTCGCCTGCGTGCCCGCGAACACGGCCTGCAGCCGGTAGTAGTCGGACTGCGGAATGGGATCGAACTTGTGATTGTGGCAGCGCGCGCAACCGATGGTGAGCCCCATGAACACCGAACCGATCGCGCCGGTCATTTCGGTGAGCACTTCCTGGCGCAGCATCTCCTTGTCGGTGTTGCCGCCCACCATGTGGGTGGGACCCGCGCGATGGAAGCCCGTCGCGATCAGCGCGTCCCGGTCGCCGGGATACAGTTCGTCGCCGGCGAGCTGCTCGCGGAGGAACCGGTCGTAGGGCTTGCCAGCGGCGAACGATTGGACCACGTAGTCTCGATAGCGCCAGGCGTGCAGGCGTTCGCCATCCGCCTCGTATCCGTTCGTATCCGCGTAACGCACCACGTCGAGCCACTTCAGCGCCCAACGCTCGCCGTATTGCGGGGATCGCATCAGTTCGTCGACGAGCTTCTCGTAGGCTTGCGGCGACTTGTCCTTCATGTACGCGCGCAGACGTGCGGGAGGGAGGGGCAGGCCGGTGAGGTCGATCGCCGCGCGGCGGGCCAGTCTCGCCTTGTCGAGCGGGGGCACGGGTGTGATCGCCTTGTCGCGCAGGGCTTCGAGGATGAAGGCGTCGATGGGCGTGCTCACCCACGGATCGGAGATCGCGGGAACATCGGCCCGCTTGACAGGCTGGAAGGACCACCAGTTTTTGCGTCCGGCGACCCAGGCGTCGTCCCGGTCGACCCATGCGGTGGCGGTGAAAGCCGCGCCGAGAAAGCACAAGGCGGAGGCAAGCGAGCGTTTCATGGGCGTCCGGTTTCATTCTACATCCGGAACGCAGGCTGGTAGGGGTGCGTGTGGTGGACGCTGTCAGGCTTGAACTGACGACCCCCGCCTTATAAGGGCGATGCTCTGACCAACTGAGCTAAGCGTCCTCTAGGATTTTAGCGCACGGGGGGCGCGAGTCCCTCGAGGCGGCGCAACCAGGCGTCGAAGTGCGGGCAGCAGGCTCGCATCGGCTCGATGCCGGTCTGCGCCGCCCAGGTGATCCCGTCGACGACGCGGTGTCCGGAGAGTTGTCGATGTCCTCGGGCGATTGGAATTCCTCGCGAATTTTCCCCAGGCGGGTTCGAACATTGTTCGGCGCGGAAGCGATTCGAGCAGGATCGCTGAAGAGGAGCACCTCCCACTCGTGCAGCGAAAGGTAGGGTGCAAGCGCCGGCCAGCGTCAAGGCCGGGGCCGGACGCCGCGATGTCGTCGAGAGCGGCCCGCTCCAGCGCCTCCACAGGTTGACGCGCGGACACGTGCGATCCGTCGAGAACCGGGTATAACTTGCCAGGGCCGTAGTAGTCGATCATGGTCGAGCAGAAGCACTCTCGGTCGCCCTTGTGTCCGGGAACCCCGAGCCGGCGCGCCTGCGGATAGACACCGAGCGGATAGAAGTGCGGTGCGACGACGTCTGAAATGAATCGTTGCTCCGTTAGGCCTTCAGCGACGATGAGGACTCGAATCACTCCCGCCCGGAGCCTCCCTGGAAAGCGGGGATGGACTCCTCGCGGGATGACGCGCCGAGCACGTTCTTTTGCCAAAGTTCGCCGAGGCCGTATTCCTCCAGCCACTCGGCGAGTTGGGCCACGTCGAGGCGGCGGAAAACGGACTCCCCGCGCTCTCGTTCCACCACAACCACATCCTCCGGAGCAAACTCGCTCAGAAGCGCAGCCGACTGGGTGGATACGATGATCTGCGATCCCCCGGTGCTCGACGCCTTTCGGAATAGGGCAGCCAACAACTCGATGGCATGCGGATGTAGTCCGAGTTCGGGCTCGTCGACGAGAATCGTACTGGGCGGAACGGGCTGTAGCAGCGCGGTCGCCAAGCAAATGAATCGGAGAGTGCCGTCGGAGAGATGGACGGCCCGGAAAGGAAAGTCCGAACCTTTTTGCCTCCACTCGAGCTGAATCAGATGGGGTGCGTGTGTCATCGGCCGGAGGAGGAAGTCGTCGAAGAACGGGGCTGCCAGCCGCACCGCGTCGCGAATCCGGGCGGCCTGGAGTGGGTTGGAGTCCCGCAGATTCCAGAGAAAGGCGGCCAGGTTGGCGCCCTCGGGCCGCAGCGCTTGGTTGTCGTTCAGTTCGCCGGGCCGCCGGACTCCGGCTTCCGCACTAGTGTCGTGAAAATGGTAGAGGACGACGGCTTGGCCCGCCACTTCGGCAGGCCCAGTCCAAGCAGGATGTCCAGGGATCGCTGAAGGAGGCCTGCAAGGACTGCGGCCAAAAAAGCGACAAGGTGGAAGCGCTCGCCGCCATGGGGTCCGTCTCACCCGACAGAGTACGAGCCAAGTGCAAATGGGCGGACAGATTCCTTCGAGCGCTCGGAGCCTGAAGCCCGCCGGGCTATGCTGGTGAGGACCATGTCCGGCCCCGCCGTCCTGGAAACCACCGATTTCGCGGCGGCTCTCTCCACGCTCCGCGCCGACACCCTCCTCGTCAGGCCGGGCGTCACGCTGCCTCCGCTCGCCGCGGCGCGTCTTGCCTGGGCCGCCGCGCGACATCCGGGAGCCGCCACCGTCTCGCCGGTGCTGGACTCGCTCGCCGCCTCCACCAGCTTCGCCCCGGTGGCCGATCGCGCCAGTCGCGACTGGGCGCCGTGGGTCTATCGTGTCGACGAGTGCTGCGCGGACGCGGACGCCTCCGAATCGAGCGTCGAAACCATTCCCGCTTCCTGCGTTTTCATTCGCGCCAGCGCCGCCGCGGATGTTCTCGCCGCTGGGGCTCCGATGGACTGGGAGTCGTTCACGGCCGCGTGCCGTCAACGCCGCTACGCCCACCTGCTCGCGCACCACGTCTACGCCCTCGCGCTCGATGGCGATCCAACCGGTCCGCTCGCCCCCGCCGCGCACCGGGCCAATGTCGAGCGCCGGTTGCTCGAAGGCCGGGGCGCGCCCTCCATCGCGGATCGATGCCGGCCCCGCCAACTGCACGTTCTGCACGGATGGGGCGGCGGCGCCGAGCAGTGGGTTCGAGACTACTGCGCGCACGATTCCGCCTCGATCGATTTCGTCCTCACCACCGAGTGCCGACCCGACGGCTCCGCAATCCGCCTGATCCTGTACCGCCGGCTTGGCGACCCTCTGCCGCTCGAGTCGTGGCCGCTCGACCCGGCCATCGAAGGCACTCGCGACGGTCATTCCGGCTACGCCGCGGCGCTGGCGGCGGTGGTCTCGCGCCTGGGCATCGGACGCATTTTCGTCTCGTCGCTGGTGGGCCATTCGCTCGAATGTCTGCGCACCGGCCTGCCCACCGTCATGGTGGCGCACGACTACTATCCTTTCTGTCCCGCTTTCGGAATCACCTTCGGAGAAACGTGCCGTTCGTGCGACGGCGGCCGCCTGGCAACCTGCCGGCGCGATAACCGGCTGCACCGCGTCTTCCCCGGAACTCCCGCGTCCGAATGGCTGCGTCTTCGAAAGGCGTTCCTCCAGGCGATTTCCGCACCCGGCGTCACGCTCGCCGCGCCTTCGGAATCGGTGCGGAGCAACTACATGGCGCTCGAACCCGCCATCGCCGCGCGGATCCGCATCGTTCCGCACGGCACGCCGCCCCTCGGCCTACCCGCCATCGCGCCCTCTCCCGATCGCGCCGCCAAGCTGCGCGTGCTCGTCCCGGGCCGGTTGAACGAAGCCAAGGGTGAGCTCGTGCTCGACGCGCTCGCGCCGGACGCTGCCTCCTTCGCCGATCTGATCTTGCTGGGCTGTGGCGCCGAAGCGGCGGCGAAGTGGAGCGGCCGGCCAGGAGTTCTCGTGGTGGAGAATTACCCTCACCACCGGCTCGGAGCGCTGCTCGAGGAACTCCGCCCCGATTGCGCGCTGCTTCCGTCCATCGTCCCGGAAACGTTCAGCTACACGCTGCAGGAGATGTTCGCGGCGGCGATTCCGCCCGTGGCGGCGCGGGTGGGCGCTTTCGAGGACAGGATCGAGGATGGCGTCACCGGCTTCCTCGCCGATCCCGGCGCGACGCCGCTCCTCGCGGTTCTACGGCATGTGAGTGAAGATCGCGCGGCGCTGACGCGTGTCCATGAGCGCCTCCGCGTCACCCCTGTTCGATCCGCGGCCGACATGATCCGCGACTACGACTCGTGGCGCGACTCCCCGCATTCGGCCGAGGCGTACTACGCAGGCCCTCCGCCCGAACCCCTCGCGAATCCGGGAGTGGATCGCGTGCAACTCTTCTGGCGATCCACCGGGGGCGGATACTCGGAGGGCGAGAGCGCGTTTCACGCGGCGGCGGTCTCGGCGGAGAACCGGACGCTGCGATTCGCCTTTCCACCCCAGTTTCCCGCGCTGGGGGCGTTGCGGCTCGATCCGGGAACGCGACCGGGTGTCGCGGTTATCTCGCGTCTGGCTCTGTTCGATTCCTCCGGCGCCATGGTGGCGGAACTGCCGGCGGCGGCGAACAACGCGCCGAGCCATCAGATCGTGCCGCTGGCGGTGGAGGGGACCGGAGTCTGCCTGTGCATGACGGGAGACGATCCCCACTTCGAGCTTCCGCTCCCGGAGGTTGTTCGCGGCAAGCTGTCGCCGGGTGGCGAAGTCGAGGTCACGATCGCGCACCCGCCCTTGGCGGATTTTCTCGACGGCCTGTTGACGCAGATGCGCGGGGACCGGGACGCGGCGATTCGCCAGGCACTGGAGGCCGCGCGGGAGTCCGCCGAGGCCTCTGCTCGCGCGGCGGCGCGCGACTTCGAGACGGCCTTGACGGGGCGTGACGCCCGAATCGCGGAGGCACGCGCCGAGGTGGCCGAGCGGGACCAGACCATCTGGCGCAATCACAACAGCGCCGCGGCGGAGCTTCAGAAAGAGCGCGAGCGGCTCCTCTTCATCGTGGAAACAAAGGATGCCGCGATCAGAAGCCTTGCGGCCTCGGTGGACAAGGCGTACGAACTGCTCCGCCTGGAACACGCCTCGCGGGCGCACGAGCACGCCTTCCGGTGCGCCGCCGAAGCGCAGCTCGAGGATCTGCGCAATCAGGCGCGCGCGCTCCGCGAATCGCTATCGTGGCGGATCACGGGTCCGCTCCGCTGGGCCTCGCGCCCGTTCCTCGGCGGCGGGTAACGATTTGTCTCCACGCTCCGCCAGTGTTATCTTAGCCCTACTATGAACCGTCGAACTTTCGCTGGAATGGCCGCCGCGGCGGCCGCCGCTCCGCTGCCCGCTCAGACCTCGGGACCCATGGCCGATTACAAGCCTGGCCGCGCCGTGATGCACGTCGGATGCCAGCGCGGGCCCACGACCGCCGAGCACCTGGACTACCTGAAGCGCCATGGCGTGGATCATTGCTGCGGCGTTTGGGACTACAAGAAGGGCTATCCCACGGTCGACGACCTGAAGCGGCTGCGCGATATCGGGGAGAAGCACGGCGTGTCGATCGACATGTTCGAGTTGCCTCTCAGTTCGGCCTATATCACGCGCTCGGCGACACCTAGCATCATGATGGGCAAGAGCCCGGAGCGCGACCGCGCCATCGAGCAGATGCAGGAGACGATCCGCAATGCGCAGCGCGCGGGCGTTCCGTCGATCAAATACAACATGACGATCCTCGGCGTGGTGCGCACCGAGTCGACGCCCGGCCGGGGCGGCACGATGCTCAGCACCTGGGATCTGGCGAAGGCGAAGCAGGATCCTCCGCTGACCGAAGCCGGTCCGGCGCCCGCCGAGGTGATGTGGGAGAGGATCACGTACTTCCTCGAACGGATCATCCCGGTGGCCAACGAGTTCAAGATCCGCATGGCCTGTCACCCGCACGACCCCGGCATGCCGAAGTCCGGCTTCCGCGGGGTGGACCGGGTGTTGGGGACCATCGAGGGGATGAAGAAGTTCGTCTCCATCAAGGAGAGCCCCTACCACGGCTTCAACTTCTGCCAGGGCACGGTGACGGAGATGCTGCAGGACCCGGGCAAGGAGATTTTCGACGTGATCCGCCACTTCGGACAGCGGAAGAAGATCTTCAATGTCCACTTCCGCAACATCCGCGGCAAGCGCGACAAGTTCGTCGAGGTGTTCCCGGACGAGGGCGATATCAACTTCTTCAAGGCGATGCAGGTCTACAAAGAGGTAGGCTACCCCTATATGATGATGCCCGACCACATGCCACGCCATAAGGACGACCCCGGTGGAAATCAGGCGTTCGCGTTCGCGTACGGCTACATCAAAGCGCTGATCCAGGCGGTGTCGTAGCCGGCCTCGAAAAGGGCGCGGCCGATCCCCGTCCTACCACCCTAGGTACGGGGTGTTCCACAGTACGCCTTGGTCAGAAAGTCTTTGACTCCATTCGACTTTCCTGCTACGATGGCAGTCAACTCGCGGCCTTTTCTTAGGGTCCGATTTGACAATAACCAGGGTCTTTTCTTGGAGGAGAGAAGGGCCCCGGAGGTCGAATCCGGCGGGAAGGGCGGCGGGTGTCCCTGAACTATGCAGAGAGTTGTCATCTCGGGGGGCACGGGATTCATCGGGTCCGCGTTGGCGAAGCGGTTGGCCGTCAATGCGGAGGTGGTCGTGCTGTCCCGCAATTCGACGGAGGCTTCGGCGCGGCTGAACTTCCCGGGTATCCGTGTCGTCGAAATGGCGGGCGCGGATCCGGGACGGCTATCCAAGTTGCTGGATGGCGTGGATGTGGTTTTCAACTTGGCGGGCTCGGCCGGAGCGGTCCGGAGCAATTCGAATCCGGCGGACAGTCTGGCGTCGATCTGCGAATTTCAGATGGGCTTTCTAGAAGCGTGCGCGTCGGCGAAGAGCCGTCCGCACGTCGTGTTCGCCAGTACGAGGCTCGTGTATGGGCGGCCGGAGCGGCTACCGGTGACGGAAAACCACCCGCTGAATCCGCAGAGCTTCTACGCGGCGCACAAGCTTTGCGTGGAGCACTACCACCAGATCTTCGCTCAACGAGGTACCATGTCCTTTACGGTCTGCCGCATCTCTAACCCATTCGGGGTGGATTGCGGGGTCCGACCGTCGCGGGAGTACGGCTTCCTGAATCAGATGATCCGGGCTGGCGTCGAAGGGCGTCCGTTGCGAATTTTCGGGGATGGGGAGCAGCTTCGCGACTACATTTTCATCGAAGATCTGTTGGACGCGCTCATGATGTGTGGAACGAACCCGATCGCCCGGAACGAGACCTTCAATATCGGCTCGGGCGCCGGTGTGTCGATTCAGCAAGCGGCGCGTGTGGTGGCACAGTGCACGGGGGCCCAAGTAGAAAGGGTTCCCTGGCCGCAAGGCTACATCGAAGTCGAAACGGGGGATTTCATCAACGGAATTGGGAAGGTGGAGGACCTTCTCGGATTCCGTCCTCGGCACGGTTTCCTGGAAGCCGTTGAGAAGACGGCCGCCGGATACCGGCAGGCCGCGGCCAAAGCGGATGTTCGTCCAAAGGAATCAGCCTAGCGGGGGCTTGGCACACATGCAAGATCACCACAACCGATCCGAAACAATGCAGCTCGACGATCCGGCCGTTCAGACCGGGATTGTCTCCTACGAATTGAGCCGGGACGGAGGATTCGAGCCGTACCTGGAAACCATCGCGTCGCTGGATGTCCAGGACGTGCCGCTGTGGCGCGACGCCGCCGAACGCCTGATCGCGCTCGGAGCGTTGGCCGTAACCTTGCCCGCCGCTCTCGCGGTGGCGGCGATCGTGAAACTGGATTCGCCCGGTCCGGCGTTGTTCCGGCAATGGCGCGTCGGTCGCGGCGGAAAGCTGTTCCGCTTCGCCAAGTTCCGGACCTATCACGTGGATGCCCACGAGAAGTGGCCGGAGCTGTACACCTACGACTACTCGCAGGAGGAAGTGGACCGGCTTCGGTTCAAGATTCCAGGCGATCCGCGCGCCACGCGGGTGGGCCGGTGGTTGCGCCAATCGACGCTCGACGAACTGCCCAACTTCTGGCACGTGATCAAGGGAGAAATGTCTCTGGTGGGCCCGCGGCCGGAAATCCCGCAGATGCTGCGGTACTACCACCCCGAGGAACTGGCCAAGTTCACCGTGCGGCCGGGCGTAACGGGCGTCGCCCAAATCTCGGGTCGCGGTTTGCTGACTTTCCGCGAGACCGCCCGCCTCGACCTCCAGTACGTCCGCGCCCGTTCGTTTTGGGGCGACGTACAAGTTCTCTTCGCCACGATCTCCAAGGTCGTGTTCCGGCATGGAGCGTTCTAAGATGACCAAACCCATGCTGCATGGACACCGCGTCGCCGTCTGCGGCGCGACTGGATTCCTGGGGTCGCATCTGGTGGAGCGATTGGTGCGGGAGGGAGCGGAAGTGCTCGCGGTGGCGCGCAGCGAAAAACGCCGCCACAACCTCGCATCGGTCGCGGGCGAATACTCGCTCGCCATCTGCGACATTACCCGCGAACGCTGCATTCGCGACGCGTTCGCATCGTTCCGTCCGGAAACCGTCTTCCATCTGGCGGCCAAGCCGGACGGCAAGGAAGACGCCGAACACATGGAAGCGGCGATCGAGGTGAACACGATGGGGACGTTCCGCGTCCTCGAAGCCTCGCGCGCGGCCGGCGTGAAGCACTTCATCTTCGCCAGTTCGACCAAGGTCTACGGCAATCACGAGATTCCCACGCGGGCCGGCACGCCAGCCGACCCGAACAGTTCCTACGCCATCGGCAAGTTCGCCGGCTGGCAGATGTGCAAGTTGTTCGCCGCGCTCGGCGAAATGCGCGTGGCGGCCGTGGCGCCATCGTTCGTCTATGGACCGCGGCAGAATTGGAACCTGCTCAGCTACCTGCACGAGTGTGTCCGCAAGGGCTCGCGCGTGAAGCTGATGGGTGGGACTCAGACTCGCGATCCGCTTTACATCGACGATGTGGTGGAGGCGTTCCTCGCGGCGTGGCGCAGCAAGAACTCCACCGGGCAGTGCATTCCGGTGGGCGGCGGCAAGGAGTTCACGGTGCGCGAACTATCGCGCGTCGTGCTCGACGCACTCGGCTCGGACACACCGGTGGAGGCGGGAGCCGAACCCATGCGGCCCACCGAGATCTGGCGTAATTTCGCCGACAACACCGACGCGAAGCTGCTGCTCGACTGGTCGCCCAGGATCAGCCTGCGCGAGGGGCTTCGCCGGACGTTCGATTTGCTTTCGCAGCCGGAGTTCGCGCCCCAACCGGTGGCGGCGGCAGCGGCTCCGTTGCGCCCTTCCGGAGATTGACCCTACGATGAGCCTCGCCCAGAAGTACCTCCGCAAGGTTCCTCAATACACTCGCAACGCGCGCCACCTGCAATCGGTGATCGGGCATGGAAACCCGCGCAAGTGGGCCAACCTGGCGCGCGTGGAGCTGGAACGCAAGATGCGGCGCATCGAGTTGAAGGGGCATCCCTACCTCCTCATCATCGATCCCTGCAACTACTGCAACCTTCGCTGCCCGCTCTGTCCCACCGGGCTCGGCACGCTGGACCGCCCGCAAAAGATGCTCTCGCTCGAGCACTTCCAACGGTATTTCGACCCGGTGGCCGATTATCTGTTCGAAGCGTACCTGCACAACTGGGGAGAATCGCTTCTCAACAAGAACGTGTACAAGATGATCGCCCACGCGCAGTCCCGCAACGTGGGAACGAATCTGAGCACCAACTTCTCGGAAACGGCTTCCAGCGATCTGGACAACCTGCTCGACAGCGGGCTCGAGTACCTGATCGTGTCGCTGGACGGAACCAGCCAGGAAAGCTATGGGGAGTATCGCATCCGCGGCAAATTCGACAACGTGATCGGCAATCTCGCCGAGATCGTCCGCCGGCGGAACGCGCGCAAGCTGACCAATCCCACCATCGAGTGGCAGTTCATCGTGATGAAGCAGAACGAGCATCAGATCGAGGAGGCCGAGCGGCTAGCCAAGCAGATTGGCGTCGACCTGTTGCGCTTCATTCCGGTGGGCATGCCGTACGACACGCCGGATCGCTCGGCGACGGCGGACAAGTGGTTCCCCACCACGGTAGCGGGCCGCGAATACAGCCCGGCGGTGGAGCAGCAGTTCGGCCAGGCGAACAAACCGAGCCCGTGCTTCTACCTCTACCGCTCGATGGTGGTGAATCCCGACGGCGGCGTGGCGCCGTGTTGCGTCGTATACAAGAAAGACAGCGATTTCGCCCAGCTCCCCACAACGGACGTGATGGGGCTGTGGAACAATGAGAAGTATCTGTCGGCCCGCGCGCTGTTCTCTCCGCGTAACGCACCGCGCCACGTGGAGACGATCTGCGACGGTTGCGACATCTTCGCGAAATACGACAAACCCCACGCCGCGGTGGTTCGGCCTCACGTTCACCGGCAGGAAGATCCGGCGGATGAACTGGTTCAGATCGGCCGCGGCCGGTAAGGAAACCAGAACATTCGATGAGTTGGCTGAAAGCACCGTTCGCGCCACCGGCGGCGGTGGACATTCCGGGAAGCACAAACCCCGATGTGCTCTCGATCGCGGCGCAGTTGCGCGCGATGCGGATGCCCGGCAGCGCCGAATCCGTGTGCCTGCTGGTGACGCCCGCGACTCCCGGCATGTCCGCCGCGCTGCTGGTGGCGGAACTCGCCACCACGCTGCCGCAATTGAACGAAGCGCCGGTGCTGGTGGTGGATCTCGGCTTGTCGGGCCGTCCTCCGCTCTACCTGCCGCCGGGGGAAGTGGAAGAGGTGCAGATCTCGAACGAGACAGCGGTGGCCGAACCGGCGTGGTCGGACGAGATTTGCCGGTCGGCCGCGGGGTCGCGGGTGGTTTACGCGCGATTGAAGTCGGAGCGCGCCAGCATCCTCACGTCCGCCGAGTTCGGATTGTTCGTGGCGCGGGCGCGGCGGAGTTTTCGCTACATCCTGATCCAGGGAGCGGCGCCGCAGGAGTCGGTGGAGTCGATTCTGGCGGCCTATTTCGCCGACGGCGTGGTGTTGACCGTGGGGGCGAACCAGACCTCCGTCGAGCAGGCGCGGCACGCGCAGAAGCTGCTGGCGCGCACCGGAGCCCGGCTGCTGGGCTTCGTCTACGATCGCAATCCGCCAACGGCGCAGCGCCGGGCGTGATTCGCGTCGCGCAACTGCTCCACACCGTGGAGCACGGCGGTGTGGAGACCGCTCTGTTGAACTGGGGAGCCACGTTCTCGAGCGGGATCGACAACCGTTGGTACTGCTTTTCCAACCCCGGCGGAGGTGGCAGCGAGCGGCCGTTTCTCGACGCGGCCGCCGCCAAGGGTTTCGCCGTCTCCACCGTGCCCTGGGGACGCTGGAAGCCCATTTGGAGCTGCGCCCGGCGCGTGGCCGCCGAGGTCCGCCGGCACGGGATCGAAGTCCTGCACTGCCACAACACCTACGCGAACCTCGTCGGCTTGGCGGCGGCGCGGATGACGCCCGTGAAGACGGTCACCACACTCTATGTCTGGGGTGACTTCGGGTGGAAGCGGAACACACTGCAGTGGATCGACGAACGGCTGCTCGCCCGGTTCGACCGCGTGAGCGCGCACTGCGAGCAGTGCTTTCGCGACACGGTGGAGCGCGGGTATCCGGAGAACCGGCTGCGGCTGCTGCCCTGCGGATATCCGGTCCGGGCGGAGACGCTCGACGCCGCCGGCCGCGAGGCCGTCCGCCGGGAGTTCGGCGCGGATAGCGGCCACACGGTGCTGCTCTACCTCGCGCGGTACTGGCCGGAGAAGGCGCACGATCATCTGCTCGAGTCGTTCGCGGACGCGTCGCGTGCGAACCCGTCGCTGATGCTGTGGATGCCTGGAGTCGGTCCGCGTCTCGAACCCTGCCGTGCGCTGGCGTCGTCGCTGGGCATCCAGGATCGCGTCCGGTTCCCCGGCTTTCGGCCCGACTTCGAACGCCTGCTCGCCGCCGCCGACATCCAGGTGCATCCGAGCGACAACGAAGGCGTCGCGCTGGCCGTCTGCGCGGGAATGGCGGCGGGCAAGCCGATGATCGCCTCTCGCGCCGGCGGACTGCCGGAGGTGCTGCGCGACGGCGTGTCCGGGCTCTTCGTTCCGCCGCGTGACCGGCAGCGGCTCACCGCCGCGATCCTGGACCTGGCGTCGAACCCCGCCAAAGCGGCGGCGCTCGGGCGCGAAGCCCGCCGCTTCATCACCGAGGAGTATTCGCTCGAAGCCGCCACGCGGCGCGTGGAGGCGGTGTACCGCGAGGTGCTGGCCCGGTGAGAGTCGGCATCTTCGTGATCATGGCGGGCCGCTCGGCGGGCGGCCCGGAAACCTACGAGGTGGAGTTGATCCGCGCGCTGGCGAAGATCGACCCGGTCACCGAGTACTTCGTGTATTGCACCGGCGCCGAAGCTCCGCGCGCGATCGGCGTGAGACAGCCCAACTTCGTCTACCGGATTCTGCAACCCCCGGTGCGTCCGCTGAGCATCGCGGCGGCGCTGCCCTGGCTGTTGATGAGAGACGGCGTGCGCTTCTACCATGCCACGTTCACGCCGCCGCCACTCTCCCCCAAGGACTACGTCTACACGGTCCACTGCCTCAGCAGTCTGCGGCATCCCGAGTTCTACGACCGGTTCACGGCGCTGCGCCTGAACTGGTTGCTGAAGACCGGCATCGAACGAGCGAGTTTGTTGACATGCGTCTCGCGGACCACCATGGAACACGTGGCCGAGCAGTTCGGCGTGCCGGACGACCGGATGCTCGTCACCTACAACGGCGTGGGTTCCGAGTTCCGCCCCGCCTCCGATACGGCCGCCGCGCGCGCCACCGTGGACGCCCTGGGCGTGGAAGGTCCGTATCTGCTGTACCTGGGAAAGCGGCAGGCGCACAAGAATCTGGCGAGGCTGGTGGATGCCTACGCGCGCGTCAAGCCGGACGCGAAATTGGTATTCGCCGGCCGGGTGCAAGGCGCCTCCGACGGAGTGGACGAGGCCGTGGCGCGGCACGGGCTCGGCGATCGCGTGGTTCGCCTCGGGTATGTTCCTTCGGAAGCGCGGCTCCCGCTGTATCAGTGCGCGGACGTCTTCGCCTTCCCGTCGCTATGGGAGGGCTTCGGAATCCCGGTGGTGGAGGCGATGGCATGCGGCACGCCGGTGCTGACCTCCACGGCGACGTCGCTGCCGGAGATCGCTGGAGACGCGGCCGTGATTGTGGATCCTCTCTCGGTGGAGTCGATGGCGGAGGGCTTGGCGCGGCTGGCGTTTTCGAGCGATCTACGCGATCAGCTCCGCGCGCGCGGCCTGGAACGGGCCAAGCTGTTCACTTGGGAAAATTGCGCGCGCCGGACGTTGGACGCCTACCGGCGGATGGCTTGACCGGGTTCGCGATAACCTGAGGGAGAGATGCGAATTCTCCACATCCACGCCCACCCCGACGACGCCGAGATCTTCACCGGGGGCACACTCGCGTTGCTTCGCGAACTGGGGCACCACGTCACCATCGTGACCATGACACCGGGCGACTGCGGGTCGCATCAGTATTCCTCGGAGGAAATCGCCGCCATCCGGCGCGGAGAGGCGGCCAAGGGCGCCGCCACGATCGGAGCCGATTACTTCTGCGCCGAGTTCCGGGATCTGTCCATCTACGTGGACGACGCGTCGCGGCGCCGCGTCACCGCCGTGCTGCGCCGCGCGCAGCCCGATCTCATCCTGACGGCCCCTCCCGCCGACTACCACTGCGATCACGAAGCCACGTCGCATCTGGTGCGCGACGCCTGCTTCGCCGCGCCGTGCGAGAACTACGACTGCTCGGCGTACGGCGATTACGCGCCGATGAAAGCGATCCCGCACCTCTACTTCGTCGATCCCGCCGAAGGAACCGATCGCGAGTGCCGGCCGTCGGTTCCGCATTTCATCGTCGACATCTCGTCGAAGCTCGACATCAAGCGCGACATGCTCGCCAGCCACGACTCGCAGCGGCGATGGTTGCAGGAGCATCACGGCATGGACGACTACCTGAAGACGATGGAAGAATGGTCGGCCAAGGTGGGCGGCTACGCGGGCGTTCCTTACGGCGAGGGATTCCGGCAGTACAAGATGCATCCCTATCCAGTGACGCCGCTGCTCGAGGATTTGCTGGCGGGCTACGTCCGGCGCCCAGGATGAGGTTCGCGCCGTACGCGGCGCTGCTGGCGGAGGCGCTGTTCTTCTTTCGCAAGGTGCTGTTCGGCGGCGAGCATGTGTTTCCGTGGGATTTTCGCGGATACCATTTGCCGCTGAATCAGTATCTGGCGCGCTGTCTGCGCGAAGGCACGCTGCCGTTCTGGGATCCCTACACGTACTGTGGATATCCGCAGTTCGCCAACCCGCAGGCGCAGACATTCTATCCGCCGGCGTTGCTGACGGCGGCGATCGGCGCGGCGTGGGGCGAGAACCGGATGTCCATCCTGCTCCACTGGCAAGCGGTGCTGCACGTGTTCCTGTGCGGAGCCTTCACCTATGCGCTGCTGCGGCGGCGGGCGTTGGGAGTGGCCGCTGCGCTGCTCGGCGCCAGTGTGCTGCAACTGGGCGGATTCTTCGCGTCGCACATGCAGCATCTGGGGCTGGTCAACGCGGTGGCATGGGTTCCGGTGGCGCTGTTCGCCATCGAAAGCACGGGCGCGGTGGCCGGCGCGCTCGCGATGAGCATCCTCGCCGGATTCACGCCCGTCGTGCCGGTGGTGTTCGCGACGGTGTTCGCCTACGCGGGCGCGCGGCATTGGAGGCGGCTGACGGTGGCCTCGATCTGGGCGGTGGGGCTGGCGGCGATTCAGCTCGTCCCCACGCTCGAACTGCTGCCGCTGACGCGCGGCGCCGATCGCTACAAGGAGTTCGGGCTCGGCGGCGGCATGTTGTGGCAGGGCTTCCTGTCGCTGGTTTCGCCGTTCGCCAACGGCGCCCGCGAGGGGAAGTTGACGCTGGAGCACAACGCGACGTTCCACTACTTGTTCTCGAGCGTCACGGCCGTGGGGCTCGCGATCGTTTCGCTCCGATGGAAGACGGGCCTGATCGCGGCGGCGTTCGGCTTGGTGACGCTCGGGTTCAACACACCCGTGATCGCGACGCTGTTTCCGCTGGTTCCCGGTCCCATTCGGTCGGCGATCTATCTCGAGTACTTCATCTTCCCGGTCCTGTTCGGACTCGCTTTGCTTGCGGCGTACGGCGCTGAGAGATTGCCCGGCCGATGGGCCGCGGCGGCGTGCGTCGCGGCGGTGGCCGAACTGATGGCGTTCAACTCCGGCATCGTGTTCAACGCGCGGCCGAAGAGCGACGAGCCGGCGATCACGACGCGGGAGTTCGAAGGCTCGCGCGAGACGCTGGACAATCTGCGCGCGATGCTCGCCAGGTCCCGGCCGCCGGCGCGGATCGAGATCGAAGGCGACTCGATGAACTGGATCTCGTCGGCGCAGATCACACGCGTTCCCACCGCAAGCGGCAACGATCCGCTGGGGCTCGACCGGCTGCAGTCGGTCCGGCAACTCTACGCGACGCCGCGCTACGGGTTCGTCCGGTATCTGGAACCGGCGATGCTCGACTCGCCGCTACCGGCGATGCTCAACGTCGGCTATCTGCTTCGATGGTGGCCGGGCAAGATCGACCAACCGGCCTGGCTCGCGGAGGGTCCGCTGCCAGGGCACAACGTGTATCGCAACACGGGAGTGCTGCCCCGGTTTCGCTTGGCTCCGCGCGTGGTGGCGGCGGCGTCGAAGGAGGAGTCATTGCGGTTGCTCGGCGATGCGGCGTTCGATCCCGCTTCCGTCGCGGTGGTGGAAGGAGGCGCGCGATCGGAGGCGGGCGGCTTCGTGGGGGTGGATCGCTACCAGGCGCGCCGCGTGGAACTGCAAGTCGAAGCGGAGGGCCCGTCGTTTCTGGTGACGGCGGAGTCACACTATCCCGGATGGATCGCGTCGATCGACGGGCGCCCGGTGGAGATCCGGATGACGAACGGCGCGTTTCGAGGCGTGGAGGTTCCGGCGGGCAAGCACGCGGTCGTGTTCGAGTTTCACCCGCGCGTATGGCCGGGCGCGGCGATCTCGCTAGGTCTCATCGTCGCGCCGTGGCTGGCGCGGCGGCGGACTGCTGGGCGGCCCTCTCGCGAGTAAAGACGGCGATTCGATCCGCCGCGGCTTCAAGGCAGCGGATCTGTCAGCGCGTCAAGCGAAACCGGCCAGGTACTGGCGCCAGCATCGGCACTCTCCGGGGAAAATCGCGCCGCGAGCGCCGTCTGGATATGCGAATAGCGGAGTAGGAAGGACCGTTCATCCAGGCGTTTCCGCCGCAGCCAGGCGGTGACTTCTTCGTTGCACTTGCTCGTATTGCAGGAGCCGCACGCCGGCACGATGTTGTCCAGGGTATATCGTCCGCCGCGGGACAGGGCCAGCACGCAGTCGCGCTGCAGTGGCTTGCCGGCGGCTCCGCAGTAAGCGCACCCACCCCACGCCACCTGGAGAGCGGTCCATTGCTCGCCAGTGAGGTCGTGGTCGACGCGATCCATCCGGCGCTTGCGCCTTTTCGCCGCGCGAGCGCGGCGGCTTCGGATCGTTGCCATCCTTCCATGGTAGTCAGGGGAACGCCGGGGATTCGATGCCGGTAGACTGATGGATATGCGCGCCCTGGCGATGCTAGCCTTGATTTCGATGACCTCCCTTGCCGCCGGCCGTTTGGTGGAGGGCTCCGCCGCGAGTCCCGTCCGCGTCCTCGTCTACGAGGATCTCCAGTGCCCGGACTGCTCCCAGTTCCGCATGATGCTCGACGTCCACCTGCTGCCGAAATACAAGGACAAGGTGGGCTTCGAGCACCGCGACTTCCCATTGCCCAAACATAGCTGGGCGCGCAAAGCCGCCATCGCCGCCCGTTTCTTCGAGTCCGTCAAACCCGAGCTCGGCGTCGAGTTCCGGCGCGTCACGATGGCGAAGCTCGCCTCCATCGCGCCGGAAGCGTTCGACGCGCATGTGGCGAGCTTCGCGAAGGCGAACGGCGTCGAGCCCGCCAAGGCAGCCGCCGGGTTGACCGATCCCCGGTTCGCCAAGCTAGTGGACTCCGACTATGAGGAGGGTGTCGCGCGTGGAGTCGCCAAGACGCCGACCGTGTTCGTGGAGGGCGAGCCGTTCATCGAGACCTTCACCGTGACCGAGCTTTCGAAGGCCATCGACGCAGCGCTCGGGAGCGCGAAGAATTGACGGACGGGCGGCCCGTCGCCATCGTCACCGGAGCCAGCCGCGGCATCGGCCGGGGGATCGCGCTCGAGCTGTCGGGCACGCACACGGTGATCGCGACGTACAAGGGCCGGGTCGACGCGGCGGAGTCGTTGCGCGACGAGTGCGGGTGCGAGATCGTCCAGTCCGACGTGTCGAGCGCGGTGGACCGGGCGGCGCTCATCGAAATGGCGCGCGAGCGGTTCGGCCGGCTGGACCTGCTGGTGAACAACGCGGGCGTGACGCAGAGGGTCCGCGCCGACGTGCTGGACGCAAGCGAGGACAGCTTCGACGAGATCGCGGCGATCAACCTGAAGGGCCCGCACTTTCTCACGCAACTCGCCGCGCGGTGGATGCTCGAACGGGGCGCGGGCCGGATCGTGTTCATCACGTCGATCTCCGCCTACGCCGCCAGCGTGAGTCGAGCCGAATACTGCATCGCGAAGGCCGCGCTGAGCATGAGCGCGCTGTTGTACGCGCAAAGACTGGCTCCGCACGGAATCCCGGTGTTCGAGATTCGGCCGGGCGTGATCCGCACCGACATGATCGCGACGGTGGAGAAATTGTACGAGGAGCGCATCGCGAGCGGCTTGCTTCCGCAACGCCGAATGGGCGAAGCCGCCGATGTCGCCAAGGCCGTGCGAGCCATCGCGGACGGGCTGCTGGACTACGCCGCCGGACAGGTGCTGAACGTCGACGGCGGCTTCCACATGCGAGGCTTGTAGCGGCCGCGTGTTATAACGGTGAGGTTCCATTCTCGAGAAGGAGCCTCTGACCGGATGAAAAGTTTCCACGGCTGGTGGATAGTCGCCGCCTGCTTCTGCACGTTCGGGTTGTCGACGGGACTGCCCTACTACAACATGCCGTTCTTCTACGACTACTACGAGAAGGAGTTCGGCTGGAGCAGGACCGCCATCACGTCGGGATTCCCGATCGCGGCGGTGCTGACGTTGTGGGTCGGGCCGCTGCTGGTGCACCGGTTCAGCCCCCGCAAGATGATCGTGGCGGGTACGGGACTGACGTTCCTGGCGTTCGTGGGCTTCAGCCAGATGAACGGCAACCTCATGGTGTATCGCGCGTTGTGGTGCGTCTATATTCTCGGGTACATCTTCTCAGGCCCGATCGCGCACCAGATCATCATTTCGCAGTGGTTCAAGCGCAAGCGCGGACAGGCCATGGGCGTCACATACGTGGGCGTTGGACTGGTGGCGTCGCTGGGATCGATTCTGGCGGCGGGACTGACGGCGTCGCTCGGTGGATTTCAGCCGGCGCTGCTCGCGGTGGGCGCGATGATCCTGCTGGCGTGGCCCGTGGCGCTTTTCTTTATGAAGGACAAGCCTTCCGACATGGACCAGCATCCGGACGGCGCGGCGTTCAGCCCCCAGGACATCAAGGTGGAACCGTGCGCCTTCGGGTTCCTGATCCGGCAACCGGCGTTCTGGTTGCTATTGATCGGCAGTGCGTGCTCGATCGGCTCCATCGGTTCCATCAACCAACACATGAAGCTGGTGTTCAAGGATCAGGGCTTCACCGATCAGGCGCAGCTCAACAGGACTTGGGCGATGGCGAGTTTCCTGATCCTGTGGTCGAGCATCGGCGGCCGGCTGGCGGTGGGCTGGATGGCGGACCACTACAGCAAGAAGCTGGTGATGACCGCCACCTACGCTCTGGTGGCCATGACGATTCCGTTGATGCTGCTGGTGCGGCCGGAGACGCCCGGAGCGCTGTACGCCTTCGCGCTGCTGTTCGGATTCGGAATGGGCGCCGACTACATGTTGATCCCGCTCATGGCGGCGGAGCAGTTCGGCGTGAATTCGCTGGCTCGCGCCATGGCGATCATCCTGCCCACCGACACGATCGGGCAAACATGGTTCCCCTTCTTCGTCGCGATGCTGCGCGAGAAGTACGGCAGCTATGACACGGCAATGACCGCCGTGTTCGCGATGGCGTTCATCGGCGCCGTGGCGATCGCCCTGCTACCGAAGCAGGACGGCAGGCACGACCGCGAGCCCGTGCCGGGCGCAGCCGGGGCGGGAGCTCGCTAGCGAGTTCCAGGAGTACCCTTGCGGTGGCACTAGTATTGATCTACCCTTTAGGGGGGAATAGTTAGGAGATCAGTACTATGAAGACGGTGGCGATCGTCATGATGTTGGTGAGCGCGCCGCTGGGAGCCGGAGTCATCGACTCTTCCAACGTGCCCGCTGGGGTCAGCTTCGTCGACCTCGGATTCGCAACGATTACGTCCGCGCCCCGGACCATCGGCTACAGCACGGTCAACGGGGTCACCGCGTTCGGCGTCAACGGCGGCCGCGTGGCGCAAGAAATCGATTTGGGGACGCCTCCGGATGGACCGGAGAGCATCACGGTCGCGTATCCTTCGCCGAGAACCATCACCGACCTTCGGATTGCCTTCCTCTTCCAACCGGGACAGTGGACCGATACTGTGTTCGAAGCGGCCCGCGTGACGGCCGATGGCGTCGACTTCATTCTGACCGTCACCGGAACGACCACCGCCATCTGGAGCGGGCCCGGCACGGTGATGAACCTGTCGCCCGCGTTGGACGTGAATGCCGGCGTCTTCCGAATCATCAATCCATTCCCCGGCTTCGTGAATACGCTTCGCTTCACGGCAGTGAATCAGGGTAACGCCGTTAACGAAACGAATAGCGATTTCGGGATCCTCCGGCTGGTGGACATCCCCAAGCCGGGGTCGCTGCTGTTGGCCGGAGGCGCGCTGCTTTGGATGGTTGTTCGGCGCCGCTGGTAAAATATGTCCTGGTACCCTTGACATCGGCCTCCGGGGCTGCTCTACTGTCCTAAGGGAAATAGGAGGGCGCGTACTATGAAGTCCCTACTCGCGGCAGTACTGATCGGGTCGCCGTTGGTGGCCGGTGTGATCGATAGCACGAACGTGCCACAGGGCGTCACGGCTGTCAACGTCGGTTTCGCGACGGTCACGTCGGCTCCCCGGGGCTTTGTTCATAACACGGTCAACGGCGTCACCGGCATCGGCGTCGTGGGAGGACGCGTCCAAGGCGAGATCGACCTGGGTACGTTCGTCGGCGACGAGGAGAGCATCTCCATCAACTATGGCTCGGCGACGACAGTCACCGACCTCCGGCTGGCATTCCTGTTCCAGCCGGGCCAGTGGACCGACACGGTGTTCGAAGCCGCTCGCGTTACGGCCGACGGTGTGAACTACGTGCTGACCGTGACGGGCAACACGACGGCGACGTGGACTGGCGCGGGCTCGGTGGTGAACCTGTCGCCCGCGTTGGACGTCAATTCCGGCGTGTTTCGGATCATCAACCCGTTCCCCGGGTCCGTGACCAACGTTCGCCTTTCCGCGGTCAATCAAGGCAACGCGGTGAACGAGACCAACAGCGACTTCGCCTTGCTCCGGATTCAGAGCATTCCGGAACCGGGAACGTTGCTGCTGATCGGAGCCGGCATGGTGGGTTTGGCGTTGGCGCGGCGGCGCCGTTAGCGCAGCCACCACACGCCGAGGGCCATCGAGTCCGCTCTACGCCCGCCACCACGATGAACAGGCCGGTGAGCAGCAGGATCGCGCCCGCAAGCAGGGCCACGTAGCGCGCCGGGAATCCACACAGGTTCATGGTAGCGGCGATAATGAGATTCTCCATGACCCGCCGGGATGTCCTCGCCACCGCCGCCGCGCCCCTGTTGGCCGCCGAATCGCCACGCAAGCCGAACTTCGTCGTCGTGATGACGGACGATCAGGGCTCGGCGGACCTGGGCTGCTACGGGGCGCGCGATCTGAAGACTCCTCATATCGACGCGCTGGCCGCATCGGGCGCGCGGTTCACGAACTGGTATTCGAACGCTCCCGTTTGCGCGCCATCGCGAGCCGCGCTGATGACCGGCCGCTATCCGGCGCGCGCGGGAGTGCCAGGCAACGGCGCCGAGCTGAAGCCATCGCAGCGCACCACGGCATCGTTACTGAAGCCTGCCGGTTACGCCACCGCTCTGATCGGAAAATGGCACCTCGGAAGCACGCGGGAGACCGTCCCCAACGCCCACGGCTTCGACTACTTTTACGGTTTCCTGCCAGGCTGCGTCGACTTCTATTCGCATCGATACTATTGGGGCGAAGGCGGCTCCGGACCGAACCGGCAAGTCAACTTTCACTCTCTGTTCCGCGATCGCGAGGAGATCTTCGAGGACGGCGAGTACCTGACCACGCGAATCACGGAGGAGGCTTGCGGCTTCATCCGCCGTTCCGCCCACCAGCCGTTTTTCCTGACCGTGACCTACAACGCGCCGCACTACCCGATGCACGCGCCGCGCGAGTACATGGAACGCTTCCCGGGGATGGAGCCGGAACGGCGCACCTACGCCGCGATGCTCGCCGCCGTGGACGATGGAGTAGGAGCGATCCGGCGCGCGCTGTCGCAGCAAGGGCTGCTCGACGACACGCTGGTGTTCTTCATCGCCGACAACGGCGCCACCACCGAGCCTCGCGCCGGACTGAATCAGCAGCCGGCCACCGCCGGATCGAACGGCCGTTACCGCGGCTTCAAGTTCAGCCTGTTCGACGGCGGCATGCACGTGCCCGGCATCATGAACTGGCCAGGCCGCATCCCCGCCGGCCAAACAGTGAGCGAAGTGGCGATGACCATGGACATCCTGCCGACGGTTTGCAAGGCGGCGGGCGCGGCGATTCCAGCGGACCACGCGGTGGACGGATCGGACATTCTGCCCGTGGCGGCCGCGAAGGCGAAGTCGCCGCACGACGGCATCTTCTGGGCGAACGGACAGCAACTCGCCATACGCCGCGGAGACTGGAAGCTGGTGCTGAACGGCAATCCGTACGGGCGAACCCCGGAGGACAAGCGGCCGCTGACCGGCGACGGCGCGGTCTTCCTTTCCGATCTTTCGCGCGACACTGGCGAGACCACCAACCTGCGGCGCGAGCATCCGGCGATCGTCGACGACATGACCAGCCGCATCCACGCATGGCGGGAAGCGAGCGGACAATGAGACTCGCGGCGTTGCTGTTGGCGGCTGGAGGCGCGTTCGCGGCGAAGTTCGATGTGGTGGTGTATGGCGCGACTTCCGGCGGCGTCATCGCAGCCGTCGCAGCCGCTCGCGAGGGGCTCAGCGTGGCGCTGATCGAGCCGGGCCGTCACCTGGGAGGCATGACTTCGGGCGGACTCGGCAAGACGGATCACGGCAGGAAGGAGACCATCGGCGGCTACTCGCTCGAGTTCTATAAACGAGTGGGCGCGAAGTACGGCGAGCCGGTGACCTGGTACTTCGAGCCGCACGTGGCCGAACTGGTGCTCCGCGAGATGACACGCGAAGCCGGGGTCAAGGTCCACTACGATCACCGGCTCCGCGAGGACGGCGGCGTCACGCGGCGCAAGGGCCGCATCACGGAGATCTACTGCGACAATGGGACCTCGTTCGAGGCGAAGGTTTTCATCGACGCCACCTACGAGGGCGACCTCATGGCTCACGCCAAGGTCTCCTACACGGTGGGCCGCGAGGGCGTGAAACAGTACGGTGAATCGCTCGCCGGCGTGCGTCCCAAGGACCGCAACCACCAGTTCGATTTCCCGCTGCCGGCGTTCGCCGACGCGGCCAAGTCCAAGCTGCTCCCCGAGATTCAGGCCACGCCGCGGGGCGAGATCGGGGCGGCGGACAAGAAGGTCCAGGCCTACAACTTCCGCATGTGCCTCACCCGCGACGAACGCAACAAGATGCCGTACCCGCGCCCCGCCGCGTACAATGCGGGCCGCTACGAACTGCTGCCCCGGTACATCGGCGGACTGAAGGCGCAGCTCGGCCGGGACGTGCGCATGAACGACCTCTTCATCGTGTCGCCCATGCCGAACGGCAAGACCGATATCAATAACCGGCGCGCGTTCTCCACCGATTACATCGGCGCGAGCTGGGCGTATCCGGAAGCGGACTACACGACGCGGGCCGCGATCTGGCAGGCGCACATCGACTACACCGCGGGGCTGTTCTACTTCCTGGCCAACGACGAGCGCGTTCCCGCCGGTCTTCGCGCGGAAGTGGCGTCCTGGGGACTGGCGGCCGACGAATTCGCCGATACCAACGGCTGGCCGCACCAACTCTACGTTCGCGAGGCGCGCCGCATGGTGGGCGATTTCGTGATGACACAGCCCGACATCCAGGACCGGCTCACCAAACCCGACTCGATCGGCATGGGCTCCTACAACTCGGATTCGCACAACGTGCAGCGCTACGCCGGGACGGACGGGAACGTTCAGAACGAGGGCAACATGGAAGTCGCGGTGAAGCCGTATCAGATCCCGTATCGCGTGCTGTTGCCGAAGAAGAAGCAGGTCTCGAACCTGCTGGTCCCCGTCTGCGTCTCGTCGAGCCACGTCACCTATTCGACGCTGCGCATGGAGCCGGTCTACATGATCATGGGCCAGGCGGCGGGCGTGGCGGCGATGATGGCGATCGAAAAGGGGATCCCGGTGCGGGACGTGGACGCCGCGGCGTTGTCGCGCAAGCTGCTGGAGCAGGGCGCGGTGCTCGCGCTGCCGTAGGCCAGTCTAGACCACGGGAATCTGCAGCAGCCGTCCGAACGCTTCGAAGCTGGCGGTGGTCGCCATGCGTTCCTGGAACTTCTCCAGCACGTAGCGGTAGGCGGCGGCGTAGTTGGCTCCGGGGCGAGTGCAGCCCATGACGCAACCCTGCAGATAGCTCATCTCGAAGACCGCGCGGAGGAAGTCGCCGTGCCAGTTCTGCGAGCCGAGGTTGTAGTGGCGGTCCAGCACCTTGGCCCACGACTTCACGCCCTCGAGGATCGAAAGGAACTCTTCCACCTGATCCTGATTCTCGCCGCCGGGGGCCGCCAGCGCGGCGTCGATATTGGCGATCCCCAGTTCCACGGTGGCCTCTGGATGCAGCCGCGCGAACACACGCGCCATCAGGCCCGCGGAGATCTGCCGGTCCAGGAACTGCCGCACGGAATAGGGATGGTGATGCGTCACCACGGCGGCCGGCGTGTAGAGCATCCGGAACTGGCCGCCCAGACGCTGATTGACGCGATAGGCGAACTCGCCATCCTCGAACGAGGCGAGGGGGAACTCGGTGCTGAAGCCGTCCTTGCTCCAATCGGGCGCCACGGACTTCTTGAAGGACACGTTGGCGGTGTAGAAGAAGCGCCAGTCGAGCCAGGTGTACGGCATGAGCGAGAAGAAGCCGAACTGCTCCTGGCCCGCGCCCTGCACATGCGACATGACGAAGCTGATGTTCTCGTCCCGCTGGTTCGGCCACACGATCTTGCCCAGAATCGCGATCTCGGGTTTCGGCATCCACTGATGCGCGCGGATGTGATGAAGGAAGAAGTCGGAGCAGGCCGGCCGCGTGTCGTCGCCGAGGAACAGCACCAGATCGTGCCTGGCGATCGAGGCTCCGGCGTTGCGGGCGCGGCCGGGTCCGCCGTTGGCCAGCCGCTCGGTGCGCACGTGGGCGAACTCGCGCTTCAGGGTGGCCAAGCGCCGCTGCGTATCGTCGGAGGAACCGTCGTCGACCACGATGAACTCCACCTCGAGCCCCGCCGCGTGGGCGATCGCCGCGCGGAGACTCTCCTCCATGACGGCGCCGCGGTTATAGGTCGGGATCACGACGGAGAGCGGCTGGAGCGCGGCCTGCTTGAATCGCGGATCGTCGCGCAGGGGATCGAGCGTGGGAGGCGCCGAACCTCCGTAGGCAGCTCCGCGAATCGCGCCCGGGCGCTCGCCCGCGTGGACCGCGCCGGACTGCAACTGCCTGGGAGATCCGCGCAGGACCGTGTTCGTTCCGGCGAATCGTAGGGAGACTTCGTGCGGCCTGCCGTCGATGGCGGCGGGAGGAATGGGGATCTCGAAGGCGTGGTGACCATTGCCGCGGCCGGACTGGCTGAGATCGGCGCGGAACCGGTTGGCGGCGTAGGAGCCGATGACCGCGCCATCGATCACGAGGGAGACATCGACGGTGCGGGATGGTGAGGCGGGATCGAAGGCCCAGCCTTTGACGACGTGGTTCTCCAGCGCGTCGAAGTAGCCCTCCGGGCGGTTTCGAAGCAGGCTGTACACTCTAGCGAGCGTGGTTTTCCAAGGCATGCGGGCGAGCCGATCCCTCAGTCTATCGCACCGGCCGGAAGGGAAAGCCCGCTACAATGGGAAGGAGTCGGGGCGTAGCGCAGCCTGGT
>SYLY01000380.1 GCA_005808475.1 Acidobacteriota bacterium | reverse complement strand
TCCTATCATGAGGCCCTTTTTTCCCCACTTCAAACAAATTCCGTGTTCCTTGTTCCGGCGCCCCTCCGGTCTCACCCACTTCCAGCACCTTCATCCACGCCATTTTTCCAAAAAACGTCCCCTATGGGACAGGCTCTAGTTGGTGGCGCCCTCGAGGAGTATGCCGTCCGGGGGGCTGGCCGCCGAGGTTCCAGCACGCACGCGCGCGGCCCCAAAAACACGAAGCCGCCCCCCGGGGACAACGGCCTCATGAAAGGTCCGTTCCTGGGAATCGGACACGCCGGTCAGCACCAGCAGAGGCTTGACATCCAACGCGCCGGGCCTAGACGGTGAATCCGTCTTGACCGCAGTCGTCAACCAGGGCTCGTACTCGCCCAACAAGTCCCAAACCGCGCGATGATGCTCTGGCTCGTCACTCTTGAAGTCGAGATTGAGGACGACAAGCGGCCAAAGCCGGCGGTTGCCCCTTCGCAAGGCGTCCTCGACGATCGGCCTAACCCGCTCGAAGAAGTACTCCTTCATGCCCGGCTCGGCGCCGGCCGGCTTGGAATCGTGCGACAGGATGGAGCGGCCACCGAACCACAGCAGATCCTGCTCGATCGCGACCGGCACGCCCAGAGCGAGCGCGCGGTCGATACGGTCGTGCCACCGACCCTTCTCTGGATAGCAATTGTGCGCATCGAGCAGTACGCGCCTGCCCGGCGCGAAATCCTGAGCTTCGACGATTCCGGCGGCAAGCAGACACAGTAACCGCGTCACCCCTGAACCCGTTTTTCCCTGCCTTGCCAGAATGCCTCCTTGAGCACCATTTTCCGGATTTTCCCGGTTCCGGTCTTGGGAAGCGGATCGTCTTGAAAACGAATCACCCGGGGTAGTTTGAAACGGCCGACTCGCTCGGACAGGAAGTCGATCAGCGCCTGCTCGGTGAGGGACTCGCCCGGTTTCAGCACGATTACGGCGGCCGGGACCTCGCCCCACTTTTCATCCGGCGCCGCGACCACCGCGCATTCGAACACGGCGGGGTGCGCGAATATGGCCTTCTCCACCTCGATGGATGAGATATTCTCTCCGCCGGAGATGATGATCTCCTTTTTCCTGTCGACGATGTGAATGTATCCCTCGTCGTCCCACACGGCCATGTCGCCGGTGTGGAACCAGTGCCCTGTCATCACGGCGGCGGTCTGTTCAGGCTCCCGGAAGTAGCCTTCCATGACATGATCGCCGCAGGCAACCACCTCTCCCATGGATGCCATGTCGCGGGGCACGTCGCGCATCTCGTCATCGACCACTCGCACGTCCACCCCCGGAACCGGCCAACCGGCCATCGCTTGGCGGCGGTGTCGTTCCGCGTCGCCCGAGTTGGGGATCCCCTTCTCTCTCGAGGTGGTTAGCACCGGACACGTCTCGGTCAATCCATACCCGGCCACGCACCGGCAGCCGAACGCCGCTTCCACGCGAGCCACCAGTTCGGGCGAGGATGCCGCGCCTCCGATCGTGATCTCCCGCAGGCTGGATAGGTCGGACGTCTTGATCTCCGGGTGATTGATCAGTGCATTGGCCATGGTGGGAACCAGGCACATGTGTGTTGCGCGGTGTTCGACGATCGTGCGGAAAACGAAAGACGGTTCGAAGCGTCGCACCATGACTTGCCGCACGCCGAGCATCGTGGAAGCTTGGGGCCGCCCCCAGCCATTGGCATGGAACATCGGAATCGTGTGGAGATCCACCATCGAGTGGACGTCTTTGTAGATGGCTTGTACGTCGAGCGCATGGAGGTAGAGCGTACGATGAGCAAGGGTGACGCCCTTCGGACTTCCCGTGCTACCACTGGTGTAGAAGAGTTCGGCTATCGCCATCTCGTCGTAGGAGAAGATGTCGGCGCGCTCGGAAATTCCCTCGGCGAGGATGTCCTCGTAGCAGAGGTCCGCCTCCCCGGCGACATCGTCCAATGTCACCCATTTCTCGACCTGGGGACAGTTGCGCCGCAATTCGGCGACGAGCGGCAGGAAGTCGTTCTCGAAGAGCACGAACCGCGCTCCGGAATGTCCTAGGATGTTCGTCATCTCCGCCGGCGACAATCGTACATTGAGCGGCATCACGATCGCCCGCGCCTGCACCACACCGTAGTAGCCCTCGAGCAATTGGTGGTTGTTGAAGCTGATATAGGCCACTCGGTCGCCAGGTTGAATTCCCAGACGGACCAAGCCACTGGCGAGGCATTGCGCACGCCGTCCGAATTCGGCGTAGGTGAACGACCGGTCGCCGCTGACGATGCCGATCCGGTTGCCGAACAGGTCCATGGCGCGGTGCAAAAACCGCAGGGGGGTGAGTGGTACGAACATCGTCTCTCGATTCTCTCTCGGCGCGAGCAATCATGCAAAGGAAAAGTTGGCGTGCGGATGAGGAGCGAGTTCGGGTACACTAACGAATCGATGGAGTTTCCGAAGAAGGGAGCAACCGAATGAGCTAAGTAGCAAGGCGGGAATTCGCCAAGGCAGGCGTGGCGGCCGCGGCGGCTGCGATGAGCGGCGAGGCGATGGCCAAACCGCTGCCGCCGTTGACTCCGGGCATCAAGATCTCGATGCAGGTCGGGGAGAATGTGACGCCTGAAGATCTCGCGTGGATCAAGCAGATGGGCGTGGACTACCTGAACGTGCAGACCGGCAAGGACCGGGGTACGCTGTCGAATTTCCTGGACATCAAGAAGCGTGTCGAGGCGTCCGGGCTCAAGCTGTGGAATATCTCCAACAGCGACAACCGGAATATCGAGGAGGTGACGCTGAACCTCCCCGGCCGGGACGCCAAGATCGAGTGGTTGAAGCAATACATCCGCGATACGGGCAAGGCGGGAATCGGCTACATCACCTATGCCCACATGGCGAACGGGATCTGGTCGAGCCCTCGTGAGTCGACACGGGGGGGAGCTTCCGCGCGCGCCTTCAATATGAAGACCGCGCAGGGCGTCTGGAACGGCAAGACGTACGCCAATCCGCTATCCCACGGGAGGAAGTACTCCAAAGAAGAGCTCTGGGACAACTACACCTATTTCATCAAGCAGATCGCACCGGTGGCGGAGGAGTCCGGAGTACGCATCGGCATTCACCCCGACGATCCCCCAGTTCCGGAACTCGGTGGTATCCCGCGCCATATTTTCGGCACTTTCGACGGCTACATGAAAGCGCTCGAGATCGCGAACTCGCCTGCGATCGGTGTGTGCTTGTGCTGCGGAACGTGGATGGAGGGCGGCAAGTCCACCGGCAAGGACGTCTACGGCGCGGTGCGGGAATTCGCCAGGATCGGCAAGTTGTGGAAGATCCACTTCAGGAACGTCACCGCGCCGATTCCCTACTTCGTCGAAACCTATATCGACGACGGCTACACCGACATGTACAAGCTGATGAAAACGCTCGTCGAAGTGGATTTCCGGGGCAATCTGATCGCCGACCACGTGCCGGAAATGAGCGGCGGACGCAACAACGGCTGGTCGTACAGCATGGGGTATATCCGTGCACTGTACAAAGCGGCTCAGGCGGAGTTGAAGAAGGGCTAATTCAGGCGGAACGTGGTCACACCCGCGCCTCCGGCGGCGTTTGACCACGACCCCCAACCCGCATCCGAGCCGGGGACGCATTGGACCCCGGCCGGGCACGCCCGCACGATTCCCGTGTAGGTAGTACCCGCGATGTTGGCGGTAAGCGGGACCTGCACCAACAAACCGGGCGTTACGCCCCGGGCCGATGGGGCTGACGTCCCGGCGATTGCAACGTAATATTCATAGAGAGACGCGCCGGTCAGAGGCGTCCATCCGAGTTGCACGTTCCCCTGTGGGATCGCAAAGCCTACTCCATCCGCCTGATGCCGTGGCTGGGTCATCGTGGGAGTGGGCGGAACACCGCCCCGCACCAGGAACCCCGCCGCCGGGCCAAAGATCGGGCTGGCCGAGGACGGGTTCGCAATCACTTGTGCGTCGTATCGATTACCGGCGCCGGTGAATTTGGCGGCCCAGAAATTCGATGTCGTCAGGATGTCGAGCGCAGCCGCGCCCCGCGACAAGTCTTGGACGTAGAGCCGGTAGATGGTGTTCTGGCCCGTATCGCCCGGGACTCGTGTCCACGAAAAGAAGACATCGGGGCCCGTCACGGCGAGGCCGCCCGAGGGACTTCCGAGGATGGGCGCCGCGGGATTGGGTCCGGGAGGATTCAGCGCCGTGTGCGGGCTGAAGGGACCACAGCCGTTGCCGTTGCATCCGCGAACGATCACGCCGATCGCGCCGGCAGGAACGTCGAGGCTGGCGCCCAGACCCGTAACCACCCGCCCCGCTACGGTGAGGGCGCCGCCTCCGGGCCCGGCGGACAATTGGATCGCCTGCAGGTCGTATTGGTCGGCGTTGACCACCGCGCTCCACTGGCACGTGATCTGGCTCCCCGCACTCAGAGTGCAAGACGGAGCGCCCGGCGCCGCCGTGGGTGCGGCTGGAATGATTACCGCGAAGGTCACCGGCGCAGACCACGGGCCGCACCCGGCGGCGCAAGCACGTACCTGCAACTGGTAGTTCGCCGAACCGCGCATCGTGAAGACGGTGGATACCGGCGGAGGACCACCCCCTGCTCCGAAGTTGGCGATCGACAGTTCGGTGGCCCCGCCAGCGGCCATATCGCGCAGAAGCACTTCGTAGCTGCCGGCCCCGTCGACGGCAGACCAGCGGAATGTCTGCGTGGACGACGTAAACGTCTGGCCGGCGGCGGGGGAGACGATCGAAGGCGCAACACCTGGCCGGGTCAGTGCTACCGAGAAGACGACCTGGGAGTATGGGCCACAGTCGCTGTCGGCGAAGCCGCCCGCGCAGGATCGCACCTGAAATACATATGTTCCATCGGCGAGACTGACAAGGGTCGACGAAGAAGCTCCCCCCGTCAGACTCCCGGCGAATACCTGCGACCCGTTCTGGGTAATACGCATCCCGTAACCACCGGCGCCCGAGACCGGCGCCCACTGAAAGGTGACGCCGGAAACGGCGATTGTCTGTCCTGATGTGGGACTGGTGATAACAGGCCCGCCCGTGGCGCCGTCGATGAGGGCGCCGGCGATATCGGCGCTCATCCGGCCCCGGCCACCCGTGGCCCGCTGAAACACGGAATCCGCGCGCGATGCGCCGAATTCGAACCAAGCCATCTCCTCCGCCGTCGCGAACCGGTCGAAGGTTACTAGTATGGTGGCCATCGGGAAGTCCTTACGCGCGGCGCTCGAGTCCGGCACTCTGCCGCCGAGTACCGAGGTGATATCTCCGATCGAGATGGGTGTAACTGGCCCGGCCAATGTCCCACCGAGCCGCGCGTTAGCCGTCTGCGATTGATCATTGAACACGAAATGAGACGAGACGGCGCCGGGTGGAACCAGCCCCATCAGATACAACTCGAGGTCGTTGAACTGAACGGGATTGGAGTCGGCGACAACCAGATAGCCATTGTTTTGCGGCTGCAGGCGCAAGCCGGGCAGCGGCGTTCCCTGGGTGTTGGCGGGATTCGAGACGCCGATGATTCCGAAGGCGAGGTCGGAGAGCGGCCAGTGGGGGGAACCGGACGCCAGCGGCGCGACAGGAATGTAGTTGATCCACTGGTGAGCGGTCTCGCGAAGAAACCAGTTGCCCTCGGAGACGAGGTCGAACGCGTGGTCGTTGGGAAAGCGGTTGATGCCGAGGAGCCGGCCGCCGGAGCCGTACTGCGCCGTGTTGTCGAACACGGACAGGCCGATGCCGGTGGTGGCGTTGCGCGTGTTGGTGTGCGAGCGGTTCTCGTATGCGGCGCCTTCGAACACCAGATTGACGAAATCGAAGCTGTCGCGGAACGTCCCGAAGAAGCGGCTGGGCGCCCAGGACACGCTCTGCGCCTCGGCAAGGAACTCGTTCCGCGTCACCTTCAGATTCGCGACCCGCGGCGTAAGCTGGAAGCGCGAGTTCACAGCCGTGACCGGCCCGACGGTCATCGCATTGGTCAGGACCTTGAGCGTGCAGGCTCCTTGTACGACGGGAACGGCGTCGTTGCGCAGGTCGATGGTTCCGAGTGTCACCTCGGGAGCGCCTTGAACGAGATTGGCGAGGATATCCGATACCGGGACAATGACGGAGTAGATCCGGTCGCCGGCGGCGCGGTCGCCGAGCGTGCCGTCATCGCGGAGTTCGCGTTCGGCCGGGGTGATGCCCGGATTTTGCCGGAATACCACCCTCGTGATTCCCGGTCCCACTGTCACTTCGAGAAGAACAGGCTGTGGAGAGGCTGGCGAGTACACGCCCGGAGTGAGCCGGGTGTGCACGAGATCGTTACGAAGGGCGTTCGCGGGAACGGCGGCAATCCATGCGGCCGCGCCTAGAAGAATTCGCCCACGAATCTTCCGTGTCATGTATGGCCTCATTCTAGCGCCGCCGCCGGTCTTGTATGATGAAGCTCAGGAGAGTCCATGTACCACAACGAACTTTCGACCTGGGAAAAATTGACAACCACGACCACGCTGACTCGGAGTCAGTCGGCGGTGATCCGGCAAACGTACATGCTTCTTGGTGTGAGCGTGTTCGCGGCCATGGCGGGCGGATACATCGGCGCAACGTCGGAGACGCTGGTGCGGTTCTTCTCGTCGACCATCGGATGGGTGGTGGCGATCGTGCTGCTCAACGTAGTTCCCTATATCGCCATGGCGGCGCGGCACAATCCCGTGCTGGGTGTTTCCGCGCTGGTGTTCGACGGCTTCCTGGCGGGGATCGCTATTTCGCCGTTGCTATTCGTAGCCAGCCTCATGGCGCCGGCGATGATCGTGGTGGCGTTCATGATCACGGGCTTGGTGTTCCTGGCAATCACCGGATACGTGTTCATGTCCGGCCGCACCTTCGCGGCTCCGCGCGGTCTGATGATCGGGATGTTCGTAGCCATCACCGGAGCGGTCGTGTTGAACAGCTTCCTGAACATCGGCTGGCTCGGAATCCTGGCCAGCGCCGGAATCGGCATCTTCGGATGCGTGGCGCTCGTTTATTCGACCAGCGGAGTGCTCAACAGTCCCGACGCCGACAGTCCGATCCCGGGGGCATTGGCCCTGTTTTCGGGACTCTTCAACGTGTTCGTGGCGATGTTGAACATCCTGCTGCGGTTGATGGGCGGCGGACGGCGCGACTAGGGCGAATCAGTCCTCTGCCGCCGGAGGCAGCGCGGACAAGAAGTCGAAGTCGCAACCGAGGTGCGCCTGGGTGACGTGCGAAAGAAAGAGCTTGCCGTACCCGCGTTCGTAGCGCGGCTTGGGCCGCGCGAATGAAGCGAGACGGGCGTCGATCTCGGCCGGCGGCAGGTCGAGGTCGATGCGCCGCGCCGCGGTATCGAGCACGATCGTATCGCCGGTGCGCACGGCCGCGAGCGGACCGCCGATGGCCGACTCGGGCGAGATGTGGAGCACCACCGTGCCGAAGCTGGTGCCCGACATTCGGGCATCGGAGATGCGCACCAGGTCCTTGACGCCCTGCTTGAGGAGCTTGACCGGCATCGGAATGTGGCCCCACTCTGGAAACCCGGGGCCGCCATGGGGACCGCCGTTCTTGAGGACGAGTACCGTGTTTTCGTCCACCGGCAGGTCGTCGCGGAGCAGCTCGGCCAGCATCTCCTCATGGTCGTCGAAGACATAGGCCGGGCCCCGGTGCTGGAGGAGGTGGGGCGAAGAGGCGGTGTGCTTGATCACCGCGCCGTTCGGCGCCAGGTTGCCGTACAGGATGAAGGTGCCCCCTTCGGCGTTCAGCGGATTGTCGAGCGGTCGAATGACGTCCGTGTTGTAGCACGCGGCCTCGGAGTTGTTCTCGGCGAGCGTCCGGCCATTCGCGGTGACGCAGGAGCCGTTCAGTAGCGGCAGGACATTGCGCAACAGCGCCGGGAGACCGCCCGCGTAAAAGAAGTCCTCCATGAGGTAGCCGCCCGACGGCCGTATGTTCGCCAAATACGGAGTTTGTTGAGAGAAACGGTGAAAATCCTCCAACGTGAGATCGATCCCCAACCGCCCAGCGATGGCGATCAGGTGGACCACCGCGTTGGTGGACCCGCCGAGCGCCATGCACACCTTGATGGCGTTGTCGAACGCGTCCCGCGTCATGATCGCGGAGGGGCGAAGGTCTTCCGACACCATCTCGACGATCCGGCGGCCCGAAGCTTCCGCCATCGCCAGCCGGCGGGAATCCGGCGCGGGGATGCTGGCGCATCCGGGCAACGTCATGCCGAGCGCTTCGGCCATCGACGTCATCGTCGAGGCGGTGCCCATCACCATGCAGTGCCCGTTGGACCGCGCGGCGCATCCCTCGAACTCGCAGAGTTCCTCCTCCGACATCTGGCCGGTTCGATACAGGTCGAACATCTTTCTCATGTCCGTGCCGGACCCGATCTTGGCCCCTTTGTAGTCGCCGGAGAGCATCGGGCCGCCCGTCACGAAAATCGAGGGGACATCGGCCGAAGCAGCGCCCATCAGTTGGGCCGGGGTCGTCTTGTCGCAGCCGCACAGGAGCACCACTCCGTCGAGTGGGTTCGCCCGGATCGACTCTTCGACATCCATCGCCATCAGATTTCGAAACAGCATGGTCGTCGGGCGCATGAACACCTCACCCAACGAGATGGTGGGGAACTCGAGGGGCACGCCGCCGGCCTGCCAGACACCACGCTTGACCGCCTCGGCGACGGTGCGCAAGTGGATGTTGCAATGGTTCAGTTCGCTCCAGGAATTGCAGATGCCGATCACCGGCTTGCCGAAAAAGCTCTCCCTGGAGAGGCCTTCCGACCGGAGATAGGCGCGCCTGGCGAAGGAGTAGTATTCGAGGGAATCAAACCAGGACTGGGAGCGGAGCTTCCTTGTCGTGCTCATTCTCTCTACTGTAGCCGGCCGGCCGGGAGAGGCTGTCCTGGAGCGACCATCGGGCCGCGATCTCCTTGACCTTGTCGAAGATGAGCGGCTTCGATAGGTAGTCGTTCATTCCCGCGGAGAGACAGGCCTCGCGATCGCCCTCCATGGCATTGGCCGTCATCGCCACGATCGGCGTTTTCGACGCTTCTCCGTCCAAGGCTCGAATCGCCGCCGTGGCTTGGAGCCCGTCCATCAGCGGCATCTGCCAGTCCATGAGAATCAGGCCGTACCGGGCCCGCAAGACACAATCGAGCGCCTCGGCGCCGCTTCCGGCGCAGTCGACCTTCCAGCCGAGCTTTTCCATCAACCGCCGCGCGATCTTCAGGTTCACGGCGTTGTCGTCGACAACCAGCGCCCGAGGAGCGCTTTGCGAGGGATTCGGGGGGCGGCTGGCGAAGCAGTCGCCAACCGCGGCGCGAAGCGCGGACTCGCGAAGCGGACGGGCCACGAAGCGGACCGCCCCGGTGAGAAGCGGCTCTCCCGTCCACTGCCGCTCGGAAAACGGCAGGACGATCACGATGGCAATCGCCGCGGTACGGGGACTCTCGAGCAGCGTCTGGGCAAGTTCCATTCCAGTTGTTCCGGGTAGGTTCTGCTCCAGAATGGCGAGTTCGAAAGGATCGCCCGCGCCGGCGGCGGACGCGATCAACCGGACCGCGGAATCGCCGCTTTCGGCGAACGTAACTCGCATTCCCCAGGCGGCCGCCAGTTCTCCGGTGATGCCGCGGGTGCTCGACACCGGGTCGACGATCAGCACTCGCCGGCCCTCCGCGGAAGGCATCACTTCGGCCCGAGGTTCGCGGCTCGAGCCGCGAGGACGCATGGGTAGCCCGAGCCAGAACCGCGTGCCTTGACCCGGCTCGCTTTCCACTCCGATGGCGCCGCCCATCCGCTCCACCAGTTGGCGGGCGATGGCCATCTCGAGGCCGGCGCCCTTACGCGCGAAGGGCTCGAACACACGCGACAAGTCGCTGGGTTCGATGCCCGCGCCAGTATCCTCCACGTCGAAGCGGATATGCGACAACTCGCCGTGCGACGGCGAGCCCGACACACGAAGCCCAACCTGACCCGACCGTGTGCTCGCAACGGCGTTCTCCACCAGGCTGAGCAGGATTTGCCTGAGCCGTTGCGGATCGCCCGTAAAGAGATCGGCCGTTCCCGGCCTCACGATCGCGGGAAGAGCCAAACCCCTCTCCTCCGCCGCCTCGGCGACCTGGTCCATCACATCCTCCACTACCGCCCGGAGCGAGAATGGCTCCTGGCGGAGTTGGACCCGGTCGGTTTCGATCCTGGTGTACTCCTCGATTCCCGATAGTACGTTCCGAAGCGCTTCGATGGATTCGCGCTCCCGCCCAGCGGTGTCCAGTTGGTCCGGCCCGAGAGCCGTGGAAAGGAGCCGGAGGTTAAGGTCCGAGATCCCCTGGAGGGGACGATTGATCTCATCGGTGACGTGCGTCAGAAATTCCGATCTCATGCGGGCTGTCATGAGAGCCTGGTCTCGCGCTTCCGCCACTTCGAGGGACTGCTCGATAATCTGGCGCGCCTGGAGCTCGAGACGCTGATGAGCCTCCTCCAATTGCCGCGAGTGCTCGATCACTTTCTGCTCGGCCAGCTTCCGATCGGAAATGTCCAGCAGCGATCCCTCCACCGCCACGCCGATGCCATTCTCGGTTCTCAGCCGTGCGCTTGCCAGAACCGTGACGATCAAGCCATCCTTCCGGCGGAGCCGCACCTCGGTGTTGTGAAAGCTCCCGTTATCGCGAAGCACCTTCAACAACTCCTCGCGTTTTTCCGGATCCTCGTAAAGGAGCGCCACCGAGCCAAGCTCCCGAACCTCGGTCTCCGAGTAGCCGACCGTGGACCAGTAGGCCGGATTGGCCGCGATCACCTGTCCGTCGATGGTGGTCTCGAACACTCCCGCCACCACCTGGTCCAACGCACGCCGGTAGCGGGCCTCCGACTGCCGGGCGTGGAGTTCGGCGGCTTGGCGGATCTCGAGTTGGCGCCGGTAGCCGCGCTGCAACACAACCAACAGGAAGGAGGTCACGCACGCGAGAATCGAGAGAATCACCGCGTCGCGCCACTTCTCGAGAGGACCCGACAACGCCAGTACCAGTTTGGTTCCGAAGTCGGCGCGCACGCGCTGCCAATCCCGCACCACGGCGGTAAGCGCCTCCTCGTGTTCGCGCTTGGCGGCGGTGTACTCCGGCGTGGATTTCGCCCGTCGCGTATCCTCCATTTTCCGCAACAGAAGATGGCCCAGGTGTAGAAGGTCGCGGATGCGCTCATCCCGCTGCTCCCATTCATTGGCCAGTGCGTCGGTCACCTTACCGTAATTCGCGACAGCTTGCTTCCACTCGGCGTCGCTTCCCGATGGCGCGACCTCACCGGCGCGGCGCAATGCCTCCCGGGCCTCGTCCACCGACTGGACCTGCAGACTCCAATAGTCGCCTTCCTTCCGGCTCGCTTCGATGGAGTACATCAGCGATACCCCTAGGAATAGGCAGGCTGCCGCCAATGGGATTGCCATCCATGACCAGGCGCGGGATGTGACGCTCGCTCGCATCGTCGAGGCGTTGCGCCTCTGAGGTTTGATCGGCAGCGAGGGCGGAAAAATTAGGTCGAATTGGTACTAAACGCCCTGATGGGTGGTCGAATAGCGGCGAATCGAACGGGCGCGGCCGCTTGCCTCGTCCACATCGACGATCACGGCGTGCAATTCCACCCGGCCCCGCGCCGCTTCCATCTTCACGGGAAGTTGAGTTTTGAACCGCCTCAGGATCGCGTCTTTTTCGACGCCGATCACCGAGTCGTATGGACCCGTCATGCCCACGTCCGTCTGGTAGGCCGTGCCGCGGTGGAGCATACGTCCATCGGCGGTCGGGATGTGGGTGTGGGTGCCGACCACCGCCGACACCCGTCCGTCCAAGTGCCAGCCCATGGCGACCTTTTCGCTGGTCACCTCGGCGTGGAAGTCCACGAAGCGCACCCGAACACCCGGGTCCAGAGCATCCACGATTTCGTCCGCCTTGCGAAAGGGGCAGTCGATAGGAGGCATGTGGGTGCGGCCCTGCAGGTTGACCACCGCGCACCGGACGCCGTTTCTCGCCGTCGCAACGTGAACTCCCCGTCCCGGCGCGCCGGGCGCGTAGTTGGCGGGGCGGAGCAGCAGCGGTTGACGTTCCAGGTAGTCGTAGATCTCGCGTTTGTCCCAAATGTGGTTGCCGGACGTCAGCACGTCGATGCCCAGGCCCAGCAACTCGTCAGCGATCTGAGGAGTGACGCCGAAGCCACCCGCCGCGTTTTCGACGTTGGCGATCGCGAAATCGATACTCTCCTCGTCCACGATTCGGGAAAATCGCTCGGCGACGACTCCCCTCCCAGAGGACGCGAAGATATCTCCTATAAAAAGAAGGTTCATTCTCCAGAGGCTACGATCACGCGCCGTCCAGGCACGCGGCGATCTCTTCCTCGGGGATCACCCCTTCGCGGATGATCCTCCACATTGGCTCGGTGATATCCACCGTGGTGGCGCCACCGCCCTCGCAAACTCCGCCATCGAGCACCAGTTCGAGGCGGCCGTCGAGCGTGGCGAAAGCGTCGATGCCGGTGCGGCACGTTGGTTGGCCGCTGAGGTTGGCGCTGGTGGCGATCAGCGGTTGGCCCAGCCATTCGAGCAGCCCCGTCGCAACGGCGGACTTGGCGTGGCGAATGGCAAGCCGCCCCGTGTTTCCCGTCACTTTGAGCGGAACCTTGGCGGTAGCCGGAACGATCAGAGTCAGCGGACCAGGCCAAAACCGGCGCGCCAGCAGGTAGAACCGGGACGAAAGGTCGGATGCCAGATCCTCCGCCATCATGATGTCGGAGACCAGCAACGGCAGCGCCCGAACCGATTCCCTTCCCTTGGCCTGAAACACGCGTAGCACCGCATGCAAGTTGAACGGATCGGCCACCAGCGTGTATAGCGCGTCGGTGGGAATCGCCACCACGCCCCCCCCACGTATGATCGACCCGGCTCGAGCCAGAGCGCCGGGCGCTGGGTGATTCGGATCTACTTCGATTAGGTCGGTGGGCACGAGTGGGCTATTTCTGGCATCCGGGGCAGTAGTAGGTCGAACGGCCGCCCTGGACGATTCGCCGGATTGTTCGACCGCATGCGCCGCATGGCTCGCCCTCCCGGCCGTACACCGCCAAGGGGAAAGTCTCCGCTTCCACGAACTCTCCGGGCCCCGCGTACGCGGATATGGCAGATTGTACCGCATCCTCCAGAATCGCCACAATCGCCCCATGGAGGGAGAGTATACGAGCCGGGCTCATTCGATTCACCGGCCGCCTAGGATTCACCCGCGCGCGATGAAGCGCCTCCGCCACGTAGATATTGCCGAGTCCGGCCACTCGTCCCTGGTCCATCAGGAAGAGCTTGGCAGGCTGCCGGCTCGACCGCGCCTCCGTCCCGAGCCAAGCCGGCGTGAACAGAGGCGAGAGCGGTTCCGGTCCCAATTGACGCCGGAGCCGGGCGTCGATAGCAGCCGTTTCCACCAACTCCATCCGGGCCAGCGCGCGCGGATCCTCGAGTACGATCCCGGTTCCGCCACGCAAACACAGGACTACGCGAGCCCTGTGGCCGCGCAAGCGATGATCCGGAATCGCGAACAGATTCCCGGACATCCGCAGATGCGTGTGGAGAGTCACCGCGCCCGACAGCCGGATTAGGATGTGTTTTCCCACTCGGTCCACCGCTTCGATCGAGCGGCCGGGGACAGCCTCCTCAATGCCAAGTCCACCACAGCGGATAACGGACGCCGATTCGATGCGCCGGCCCACTGCGGCAGGGCGGAGCTTGCGGCAGACCGCCTCGACCTCCGGCAGCTCTGGCATCAGTAGATCGACAACTCCACCGGCGAGCCCGCAACACAACCTAGCAATTTTGCTGCCGAACTCTGGTTCACCACCACTTCGACGTAGCCGGAACTGCCAATGATCGCGGCGGCTTCGTTGGGTTCGCCCTCGGCGTAGTTGCGAATGAGCCGTTCGACGCGAGCGACTCCAGGAATGAGGACGATCGGCCGGGTTCGCACCAACGGAAACCGGTCGACGTGGAAGTTGGTGATCAGATTGCCGAACCGGTCCACTTTCAGGACGACACCCGCCCAGCAGCGCGTGCCGGTGCGCTCGGGCTGATCGAGGCGGGTCCGCAGGTAGTCGTCGACCAGCGGTCCTACGCGGGCGGGGGTGATCTTGCCCGCAGCAAGCCGGGCAGCCACCGGCGAAAAAATGTCGCGACCATGAAACGTCGCGCTCACTGTCTCCCGGAACAGCTTGTCGTTGGAGATCTCGCGGACCTTGGATGGCTCGCGCTGGTACACCATGCTCAGCACGCCGTTGTCGGGGCCGAGCAAATACTGCCCCGCAGCCTCCACCAGGATGGGGCGCCGCGCGGTTCCCACCCCGGGGTCCACCACCACGACATGCACTGTCTTCTTTGGGAAATGGCGGTACGCCTCGGCAATCACGAAGGCGCCCTCCGTCGTTTCGAACGGCGCGATCATGTGGCTGATGTCGATGATCGTGGCATCGGGCGCGATCCCGAGGATCACGCCTTTCATCACGCCAACGAAATGATCGGCCAGACCGAAGTCGGTGGTGAGAGTGACAATAGGCATCGGTTGATAGACTGGAGAGGAGACCGCCCTTGCAGCGCCGTTACTTCGATCATAACGCGACCTCCCCGCCGTCCCCGGCGGCGATGACCGCCTTCGTGGACGCGTCGCGCGAGGTTTTCGGAAACGCTTCGAGCGTTCATCGCGACGGGCAAATGGCGCGACAGCGGCTCGAGTCGGCGCGGCGATCCATCGCCGGGAGAGTGGGCCGCGGGCCGAAGGAGCTCGTCTTCACTGGGGGCGGCACCGAGTCGAACAATCTGGCCGTGCTGGGAGTGGTGCGGGCGGTCAAGGCAGGTAGGCGTCACGTGGTGACTAGCCGTATCGAGCACCCGGCGGTCCTAGCCGCTTGCGCGGTCCTCGAGCGGGAGGGCGTCGAAATCGGCTACGCGCGGCCGAACAGCGCGGGTGTGATCGAGCCGGACGAGGTTCGAGCATTGCTCCGTCCCGAAACGGTATTGGTCAGCGTGATGCATGCCAATAACGAAACCGGAGTGATACAGCCGGTCGCGGAGATTGCGCGAGCCGCCCGCGAGACGGGCGCCCGGATGCACTCGGACGGAGTGCAGTTGGGCGGCCGCCTTCCCGTGGACCTGGAAGCTCTCGGTGTGGACCTGTACGCCATCGGCGGCCACAAGTTCGGCGGACCCAAAGGCGTGGGAGCGCTCTACGTTCGAGACGGCGTGGAGATCGAGCCGTTGCTGGTCGGCGGACGGCACGAGAGGAGCCGACGCGCGGGCACCGAGAACGTCCCGGGCGCGGCGGCAATGGCGGCGGCGTTCGAGGAGTTCGACTGGACCAGCCTCGCCCCTTTGCGGAACCGGCTGGCAACGGCGCTCGGCGCGATGCCCGGTGTGTCGATCAACGGCGCCGGCGCGGAACGGCTGCCGAACACCGTCAATGCCACCTTCGAAGGGGTGGATGGCGAGGCCATGGTGATCGCTCTCGACTTGCGCGGATTCGCGGTGTCGAGCGGCTCGGCCTGCTCGAGCGGCGCGGTGGAGCCCTCTCACGTTCTGCTCGCGATGGGGCTGAGCCCGGCCAACGCGAGGTCGAGCGTGAGGTTTTCGCTCGGTCCCGGAACGTCGGAGCAGGATGTCGACGCGCTCGCGGAAGCCGCCACGGTGGCCTTCGCGCACTTGCTGAGGTTATCTCCCACATATGCATGATCTAACAGCGGTTGCGATGTCCGGCGGAGTCGATTCTTCCGTCGTTGCCGGGCTACTTCGCCGCGAAGGCCGCGAGATCATCGGGCTGACGATGCAGTTGTGGAACCAGCGCCGTTTGCCCGAACTCCAAACGGCGGAAGCGACCGGACGCTGCTGCTCGCTCGACGATGTCTACGACGCTCGCGCCGTGGCGCAGCACCTGGGCATTCCCTACTACGTCGTCAACTTCGAGGACCGGTTCGAAGAACAGGTGGTCAAGCCGTTCGTCGAGGACTACCTCTCCGGTCGTACACCGATTCCGTGCACTCTCTGCAATAACTTCGTCAAGTTCGACCGGTTCATCGACATGGCGCGCGGCGTCGGCGCCGGGCGCATCGCAACAGGCCACTACGCTCGTGTTCGACAGGACGACGAGAGCGGCCGTTGGCAGTTGCTGCGCGCCGTCGACGGGTCCAAGGACCAGACGTATTTCCTTTGTGGACTGACGCAGGAACAGCTCTCGCGCACGCTGTTTCCGCTGGGCGGATTCCCGAAGGCGCAGGTCCGCGAAATGGCGCGTGAGTTGTGTATTCCCGTGGCGGAAAAGCACGATAGCCAGGAGATCTGCTTCGTGCCGAACGGGGACTATGCCGGTTTCATCGACGCCTATTTCCGGGAGCAGGGGATCGACCCGGCCGACACGCGTGGAGAGATCGTGACCACGGACGGCAAGGTCCTCGGCGAGCACGGTGGAGTCCACCGGTTCACGGTAGGGCAGCGAAAGGGAATCGGAATCGCGCGGCCGGAGCCGCTGTACGTGATCGCCACCGAGTCGGCCACAAAACGGGTGATCGTTGGCGGAGGAGCGGAATTGGCGCGGGCGGAGTTCGAAATTCGAGAGATGAACTGGATTTCGATCGCCGAACCGCGAGATCCCATCCGGGCCGCGGTGCGAATCCGCAACAAGCACGCCCCGGCGGCGGCGACGGTGTATCCGCTTGCCGGAGGCCGGGCGCGTGTGCGATTCGACGAGCCGCAGAGGGCGGTCACGCCGGGACAGGGCGCGGTTGTCTACGACGGAAATTTGGTGGTCGGTGGGGGCTGGATCGAGTAGGAGGCAGGCGCCAGACCAAGTCCCCTCGCGGCCGAACGAAAGACATGCGCGGCAGCGCGGAACGCGCCATAACTGGCGTCGTACCAGTCGTCCGACAGCAGAAAGTTCAGTCGCAGGATTTCGAGTTTTTGTTGAAGCGACCAAGGCAGCGAAAAACGGGCCGCGCGGACCAACCGCGAGTGCAGCCCATCGATCCGGCGGTCGCGGCAGGCCTCGGGCGGCCAAGCGGCTTCTGGAATGAGAGGCCGGCCCCAACGAGCGCGGTAGCCGTCGTTGGCGGCTAGCATGTTGACGACCCGTTTGTGGCGAACGGCCAGGGAGGCTACGACCGCCATGCTCGAATCGTCTACCCGGCGGCGCGCCAAACGTAGGTCAAGGAGGGGGGCGAAATCAGCGCAATAGTGGGAGACCCAGTGGTTGGCGAGGTAAAAGAGTTCGGACGCGGGGTCGAACGCTCGCACCGCGGCCCCCGCCGCTTCGACGAAGTCCGCCCCGGGCAGAAAGTCGTCAGACGAAAGATGCCGGTTGCGGTATCCGTGATGAAGATGAAAATGCACCTCGATCCGCGGTCTTTCCGGGTGTGTCAGGGTCAGGTGGTGGGTGTGCGCCTCATCCCACCAGGGCAGACGTACCGGCGTGTACCCGCCCTTGGAAAGAAGATCCACCGCCGGACGGCGCTGGTGGAAGGGTACGAGGATGTCGATGTCGATGGAGGGTCTCCTCGTGTGAGGAGGGTCGTAGTACCGCTCCGCCAGGACACTACCCTTGAGGGGAACAGCGGGGATGCCGTTCCGTTCGAGAATCGAAAGCAACTCGAGGGTTCGGTGAAGGTGAGATCGATGCTTGACCCACGCGGTCTTGAGCACGCCCTCGCACCATTCGCGATCCTCGCCGTCAAGCAGCGGCGCCGCCCGGTGCGCCACTGCCGCCGAGACTCCGTAGCGGGGAGCCTCCTCGCGAATCCGGCGCCACAGCGCGGGGTCGTGGATCGGGCGGACGTCCGCCGGGTCGTCGAGAATTGCCGCGAACAGCGCAGTGATCGGACGGTCCGGCGTCATGGCCTTAGCGCTTGTTCAGCTTCTCGCGCGCCGCCATCTGGGCCAGTTCGTCGCAGCGGTTGTTCTCTTCGTCGGCGGCGTGGCCCTTGGTCCAGGTCCATTCGGTCTTGTGGCGGCCCAATTGGGAGTCCAGTTCGATCCAGAATTCCTTGTTCTTCACCGGCTTTTTCTCCTTGGTCATCCAGCCGTTGCGCTTCCAGCCGGACATCCACGATGTGACGCCGTTCTTGAGGTATTCCGAATCGGTGACGACGGTCACCTCGCACGGCTCCTTCAACGCCTTCAAGCCCTCGATCGCCGCCTGCATCTCCATGCGGTTATTGGTGGTGTCGGGCTCGAAGCCGTACATCTCCTTGGTGTGCGATCCGTATTTCAAGATGCATGCCCAGCCGCCCGGTCCCGGATTCCCCAAACAGCTTCCGTCGGTGATCAGCCGGATCTTTTTCAAGCCGCCGCGGCTCCTAGCTGCGCCTCGAAAAACGACTCGACCCGGTCGCGGATCGCGGCCACGGTTTGTTCGCGATAGATCGCCTGGCGGAGAAGCGATCCGTTCCGGACGCCGTGCGTGAAATAGGTGGCAAACTGCTTCATCTTGCCCGGCGTCTCCGGATCCTCGCGCCCCGCCAGCATAGTGTAATACGTCTTCATCACTTCGTAGCGGTCGGCTTCGGACGGAGTCCAATAGACGCCGGCCGCGGTAAACTCGGCGATCTGCCGGAATATCCACGGGTTGTACGATGCCGCGCGGCCGATCATCACCGCGTCGCACCCGGTTTCCCCGACGATCCGGGCCGCGTCCTCGGGCGTGAGAATGTCGCCGTTGCCGATCACCGGGATCTTGACGGCCGCCTTTACCTCGGCGATCCGCGTCCAGTCGGCGCGGCCGGCGTAGCCCTGCTCCCGAGTCCGGGGATGAAGCGCGATCGCCTGCAAACCGCACGCTTCGGCGAGCCGGGCCATGTGAACGTGCACCAATTCGCTATCGCTCCATCCGGCGCGAAACTTCATAGTCAGCGGGATCGAAATCGCGGCGCGTACTTTCGTGAGCAATTCCTCTACCAGCGGGAGATTCCGCAGCATCCCCGATCCCCCGTTGCACCTCACCACTTTCTTCACCGGGCAGCCGAAATTGATGTCCACCGCGTCGAAGCCCTGATCCTGGCAAACGCGGGCCGCCTCGGCCATCACATCGGGATCGGCGCCGAACAATTGCGCGCTGATTGGGTGTTCCTCGGGCTCGAAGTACAGGTAGCGCTGCATCCGGCCCATGCGGGACCGCTGTGCGTTCGCCACGATACCGTGGGAGCTGGTGAACTCCGTCATGATCAGGCCGCAAGCGCCCTGGTTGCGGATCAGGCGGCGGAAGACGGTATCGGTCACTCCGGCCATCGGCGCAAGGACGGTGGCGGGGCGAATCGGGATGGCGCCGATGAAGAACCCGGCTGGAACGCGAGCGGTCACTTCCCTTATTGTAGAAGCCGGTGAAACTATCCGCCAGCGAGACGCGTTCATAAAGACAGGTACATCGCCATGAAGCAAATTATCGGAGGTTTCGCCGGAGGGCTGGTGGTTGCATCCGGCTTGGCTCTCCTTCTCACGCGCCAACCCGAGGCGCAGCCGGCACCACGGGAAATCGCGGTCGCCGCGCAGCCCGTTGCGGCCCAGGCCGATCCCGCGCCAGTCGTCAAGGCCGAGCCCGCTCCGGTGGCATCCGAGCCGGTAGTCAAGCCCGAACCTCGCCAGGAACCACAACGCCGCCCCGCTTCGAAGCCGGTACAAATGGCGCGAAACCAGCCGTCTCCCGCTCCGGCGGCCGAGCCGGTTGCCCCCCTGCCTCCGCCCGCTCCTGCGGTTGCCACGCCGCAACCGGCCCCGGTCACAGTTCCCTCGCCAGCGCCAGCGCCCGCCATCGAGCCCGCACCGGCCCCGGTGGCCCCCTCCGCCGAGCCGCCCAAACCCGAGCCGCGAGTCGCCCGCACGGTGACGATCCCCTCGGGAACGCTGATTCCCGTGAGGCTGCTCGAACGTCTGTCGAGCGAAATGCAGCAGGAGGGCGACACGTTCATGGCGTCGCTCGCCACTCCAATCGTCGTCGACGGATTCGTGATCGCCGACAAGAACGCGCGCGTGGAAGGCCGAGTAGTCGAGACCACCAAGGGCGGCCGCGTGCGCGGATTGCCCCAGATGTCGATCGAACTGACCAAACTCACCACGGCCGACGGGCAGAAGATCAATCTGCAGACGGGCACGTTTGTCCGCAAGGGCCCGGACGGGACCAAGAGCGACGCCGTCAAGGTCGGCGCGGGCGCCGCCATCGGAGCGGCCATCGGCGCGATTGCCGGCGGAGGACGCGGAGCCGGGATCGGAGCAGCCGCGGGCGGTGGCGCGGGAGCCGGAAAGGTGATCTACGATCGCGGCAAGGCCGCCGACCTTCCCGTGGAAACGAGAATCGACTTTCGCCTGAGCGTGCCGGTTACGATCACCGAAAAGCTGAAAAGCTAGCCGGGCTTGACCGCCACCAGTTCGGATAGCCGCCCTTCCTCCCGGAGGTGCTCGACCCGCCAGCCCTCGAAGCTCGTGGCGAGTTCCCCGGGAGCCACCGTATAGGCTGGGTTCATCGTACCGGCGATCGGAATCGCCATGGCCACGCGACCGCCAGGGCGTACTCCCGCTCGAATCGAGTGGAGCAGAGCCGGCTGCCAATAGCAGGTGTCGACGATCAGGTCCCAGGCCCCGGGCTCGATGGCGAACTCACCCTTCTCGAGGTCGGCCAGCACAGTGACAACGGGCGGCGAGATTCCCGACAGCGCTACGCCCGAGCCATCCACCGCCGTGACTCGCCATCCGAGGTCCGCCAACAGACGTGCGTGACGCCCGGCGCCACATGCCAAGTCGAGGGCGGTTCCGGCAGGCAGCCGTGCGGCCAGTTCCGCCAGAAAGGCGAGCGGAGGTTGGCCGGAATGCTCGCCGCGCGCGTAGCGTTCGTCCCACGGCAACTGGGCCACAATCATCATGGTACAATAAGGAAAGTTTATGGCTGACAGCCTCGGAGCGACGCTGAAGCGATTCGTACTGTGGGACTACTCGCGCTCGACCTGGCAATACGAAGTCATGGTGAGCCTGATCCTGGTCTTCATTTTCCTTACCCCACGCGAAGTCTTCCGCGACCAGCCCCGTCCGAAAAACGTCGTCATGGTGACGAGCGGCGCCGGGGCCAGCACCTTCCTGATCGAGCCCGAATTGCTGGCAGGCAAACAGGGCAAAGCTCTCGAGGAAGCGGCGAACACGATCATCCACGCGCAGGCAGGCGGCCGGAAGCGGGAACTAACCCGCGTCGAGCCGGTGTTCGATGACGATAAGGAGATTCGCGGGTTCCTGGCGTATACGAAACCGTAGCAGCCGGAACCGCACCTAACAGTAAGGAATGGATCGCAAAGCCGCAACTCTAGTACTAGCCGTCTCGCCGATTTGGGCCCAGAGCCTGGACGCCGTCCTGGCGCGCATGGACGCGGGATCGGTGGGTTTCCGCAGCGTCGCCGCCGATATCAAGCGCACCAGCTTCACGGCGGTGATCAACGACCGGTCCGAGGAGTTCGGGTCGATCAAGCTCGCCAAGAACAAGAACGACGTGCGCGTGCTGCTCGAGGTGACCAGGCCAGATGCCCGGTCGGTCGCCTTCGCCGGCGACCGGGCGCAGATTTTCTACCCCAAAATCAACACGGTGCAGGAGATCGACCTGGGCAAGCAGAAGTCGCTGGTCGAGCAGTTCGTGTTGCTCGGATTCGGCACTTCGGGCAAGGAACTGGGCAAGAACTACACCCTCAAGTACACTGGCGAAGAACCGGTCGCCGGGCAGAAAGCTTCGCGGATCGAGTTGACGCCGAAGTCCAGGCAGGTAAAGGAACAGTTCGCCCGAATGGAGCTTTGGATCGCCGATCCAGGCGGGTTCCCCGTCCAACAGAAGCTTTACGAGCCGTCGGGCAATTTTTTGACGGTGACGTACTCGGCGATCAAGCTGAATCCCAATCTCGGACCCGATAGTCTTTCGCTCAGATTGCCGAAAGACGTGAAGCGGGAATATCCTCAAAAATAATTATCGAATGAATTCCAGCACCGAAGAATACCCTAGTTTGTCCGTCCAGGCGCCATTGAGCGCGGCCAAGGGACGGACCTCGAATGAAGCTGCCGCCGAGCAGACCCGCGCCGCCGGACCGGAGACGTCCAGAGAGTCGGCGCCTTCGCGATTGGGCTACCTCGATTGGCTGCGCGGCTTGGCGGCCGTGATCATGCTTCAGGGGCACGTTTTCCACTCCTTCACCCTGCCGGCGTTGCGCGACGGAGCCATCTACCAACTCTCGCAGTTCCTCGGCGGGATGCCACCGGCGATGTTTCTGTTCCTGACCGGAATCACGCTGGCGTTCCTGATGGATTCCAGCGATCGAAAGGGTCTGGCCGTTCGCGCCAAGCTCGGGGCCGTGCTGCGGCGCGCCGGATTCCTGCTGTCGATGGCGTATTTGTTGAGGCTGCAACTGTGGCTGTTCGCCTGGCCACAAAACCCGTGGACCGACTTGCTCAAAGTCGACATCCTCAACTGCATGGGCGTGGGCGTGGTGGCGATGTCGGCGCTGGCGCTCGTCTCCACGTTCGACCGGATTCGCTGGGCCGCGTTCGCCGGCGTTGCCATCGCCGCCTTATCGCCGTTGGTTTCGGCGGCCAACTGGACGGCGCCGCCCGAAATCGTACGCAACCACGTCGCGCCGAGTTTGGAATTCTTCAGTTTCTTCCCGTGGACGGCATACCTGGCTTTCGGCATCAGCGCGGGCAGCTTGCTCCGATACGTGCCGAGCGGCCAGATCGAACGCGTGATGCAGTGGTCGGCGCTGTTGGGAATGGCCCTCGCCGGAGTGGCGCATTATCTGGCGAACATCCCCTACTCGGTCTACCCGAACTCGGAATTCTGGCTGAACAACCCCACGCAGATCTTCATCAAGACGGGCGTCGTGATGGTGCTGACGCCGATCGCGTACCTGTGGAATCAGTTCGTCGTCGGCAACCGGTGGAACTGGCTTCGGCAACTCGGCGCAACGTCGTTGCTGGTCTACTGGGTTCACATCGAACTGGCGTACGGGAACTGGTTCTGGCGGTGGAAGGAGCGGTCGAGCACCGCCGAGACCGCTCTTGCCGCTCTAGCCGTGATCGCTCTGATGGTGGCGTTGTCGGCCGCCCGCACCCGGTGGCATCAGTGGAAGGGCTACCTACCGGAAGTCGTGTACCGGCCGCTCGGCATCTTCACTGCCTAGACCCAGAGCGGCCGGCCTCGGTGGCGATGGGGGCGTCCTCAGGCGCGGCGCCCGCGGCCGGCCGCGCGGGCAGGCTCCCCACTCCAGGATCTCAGGAACGCTCCCAGGCTGACCGAACTCGACGTGGAGGCGACTTCGGCCATGGCGTGATATGGAAGCCCCTCGGCCTCGCGGTCGAACGTCAGCGATCGCAGCGTCTGATCGTGCCCGACGCGGACGAGGTCGCCACCCCGCACCTGCTGCGAAGCGATCAGGTTCGACAGCGGCTGCACCAGCAGCCTCTCGATAGCGCGCTTGAGGTGCCGCGCACCGTACTTGACGTCGATGCCTTCGGTCAACAGAAAGGCCTTGGCGTCGTCCGACAAAGTGAATACGAACGACCGGTCGCCGCCGGTGGACTCGAAAATGCGCCGCTGCACATAGCCGAGTTCAATCTCGAGGATTCGCCGCATGTCGGATTCGCCGAGCGGCTGGAAAACGACCACCTTGTCGAGCCGGTTCATGAACTCGGGCGTGAACTTGCGGCGCGCCGCATCGAGACCGCTTCGGGCGATCTTCTCCACCGCCCGCGGGTCGGCAACCGCGGCCGAGCCGGTCAGCGCGGCGGCGAATCCCAATTTGGGACTCAGGATGGAACTCATTTCAGCCGCGCCCAGATTCGACGTCAGGAAGATCATCGACCGGCTGAAGTCGACCTTGCGGTTGTCGCCCAGCGTGAGCACCGCCTTGTCGAGAATGCCCAGCAACAGGTTCCACAGCGCGTCGGACGCCTTTTCGATCTCGTCGAACAGCACGAAGCTGATCTTGACGCTCTCGTTGTGATACATGTTGATCTGCTCCTGGCTGAGCAGCGGGTGGGTTTCGCGATGGCCGAGATATCCGGGCGGTGAGCCGATCAGCTTGGCGATCTCGTGAGAATGCTGGAATTCGGCGCAGTCGATCTTGACGACGGCGCGCGGTTGGCCCGTGAGGGACTCGGCGGTGGCCTCGACCGTGCGCGTCTTTCCGGACCCGGTGGGGCCGAGGAACAGGAAGTTGCCGATCGGGCGGCCCGGAGGGCTCATCCCGGTGAGGTGCATCTGATAGATGTTGACGATCTGCTCGATGGCCTCGTTCTGACCGACGACCAGCCTGCGTAAGTTGTCCTCGAGCGCGCGGGCTTCTCGTCCCGTGCGCGTGGGGTCCAGTGCGACACTCGCTCGCATCCGCCACGCTCCTTGGTTACCGAAGAGTGTCACCACGGACCGGCCTAGAGCAAGCGGGGCGCCAATTCCGAATCAACCCTTGACGGGCTTGGAAGGACGTACCTCGATGTGCGACAGCAGCGTACGCTCGGGCATCCGCAGTAGCATCAACACGATGTCGGCGATATCGGAGGGCGCGATCTTCCATTCCGCTTTCTTGCTGCCTGGCCGTGGGACGAAATCCGTGTCTACACTCCCCGGCAGGATGGTACTCACCCGCACGTTGTCGTAGCGATGATCCAACATCATCGCCTCGGAGAATCCGTTCAACGCGAACTTGGACGCGTTGTACACCGCCCCGCCCGCGAACGGATTCTTCCCCGCCAAGGAGCCGACTTGTATCAGGTAGCCGCCACCCCGTTTCTTGAAACGGATCAGCGCCTCCTGACAACAATGAAAGACCCCCGTCAGGTTGGTCTCGATCACTCGATGCCAGTCTTCCACGTTCAGCGCGGCCACCGGTGAAAACACCCCGATCCCGGCATTGTTGATCACAATGTCCGGCGCGCCGAACTCGCGGTCGACCAGTTCGAACAACCTTCGAACGGCCTCTCTATCCCGCACATCGGTTCCCACGCCGGCGATATGAGCGCCGGTTTCGGTAATCAATTCGGATACGGCCCGCGCCGTCGCCTCCTCGTCACGTCCGCAGATCGCCACGCCCGCGCCATTGGCCGCCAACGCCCGTGCCACCGCCCGCCCGATCCCGCGCGTACCGCCAGTGACGACCGCGCACTTGCCATCCAGAAACCCGGCCATCAGAACTCTTTGCCCGTGTACAGCGAAGCCACCTGCTTTTCGTAACCGTTGTAAAGCAACGTCGGCCGGCGGTCGCCCGTGGGCAACACACGCTCCTGCGCCTGCGACCATCTCGGGTGCGGCTTGTTCGGGTTCACATTGGAATAGAAGCCGTACTCGCCCGGCTGCGATTCGTTCCAAAATGTCTTCGGTTGTTTCGCAACGAAATCGATGGTCACCAACGACTTCGGATTCTTGTACCCGTATTTCCACGGCACAATCACCCGGAACGGCGCGCCGTTCTGCGTCGGCAGAGGCTTGCCATACATGCCGGTGACGAACATCGCCAGCGGATTCATCGCTTCGTCCAGCCGCAGACCTTCGTAATACGGCCACTTGTACCAAGGAGCCATCTTCATGCCCGGCATCTCGTCCGGACGGCTCACCGTCACCAAACGCAGGAACTTCGCCTCGGGCAGCGGCTCCACCATCTTGATCAACTCCGACATCGGAAAGCCCGTCC
>SYLY01000379.1 GCA_005808475.1 Acidobacteriota bacterium | reverse complement strand
TCGCCGGCGACTACGTCGAAGCGATGTGGCGGATGCTGCAAGCTCCCCAACCGGACGACTTCGTCGTCGCCACTGGCGAGACCCACTCGGTCCGCGAGTTTCTGGAGCATGCGGCCGGCATCGCCGGAGTGGATTGGCGCGCCCATGTGGAGATCGCGCCCCGGTATATGCGTCCTTCCGAGGTCGACTGCCTGCTCGGCGATGCCCGCAAGGCTCGCGCGGTTCTCGGGTGGAGTGCCGGCGTCGATTTCCCGGGGCTGGTTCGCATCATGATGGAGCACGATCTGGAAAAGGCCCGGCGCGAAGCCTTGGGCCGGGAGGATGAAAATGGACATCGGGGCGCGGATCTACGTGGCCGGACACCGGGGACTGGCGGGCTCGGCGATCTGGCGGCGCTTGCAAGCGGAGCGGGCGCAACGGTTGATTGGCCGGACGCGGAGCGAGTTGGATCTTCGTGATCCCGCCGCGGTGGAAGAGTTCTTCGCCTCCGAACGGCCCGAGTATGTCTTTTTGGCGGCGGCGCGGGTCGGCGGCATTCTGGTGAACTCGACCCGGCCGGCCGATTTCCTGGCGGACAATCTGGCGATCCAGCAGAACGTAATGTTGGCGGCATGGCGGCATCGCGTGAAGAAACTGCTGTTCCTCGGCTCTTCCTGCATCTATCCCCGCCTCGCCCGGCAGCCAATCCGCGAGGACTGTCTCCTCACCGGTCCGCTCGAGCCCACCAACGAAGCCTACGCCATCGCCAAGATCGCGGGCATTCACATGTTGCGGGCCCTTCGCCAGCAGCATGGCTTCCACGGCATCAGCGTGATGCCCACCAACCTATACGGCCCCAACGACAACTACAATCCCGCCACATCCCACGTGCTTCCGGCCATGATCCGCCGATTCCACGAAGCGGTTGAGCACGGCTACCCCACGGTCACTCTCTGGGGAACCGGTACTCCGTTTCGCGAGTTTCTCCACTCGGACGATCTGGCTGACGCCGCCGTGTTCCTCATGCGCGGCTACGACTCGGCCGAGCCGGTGAACGTCGGCACTGGCGAGGATCTGCCAATCCGGCAACTGGCTGGTCTGGTGGCGGCCGCGGCCGGCTTCCATGGGTCCATTCTCTGGGACCTGAGCAAGCCGGACGGAACGCCCCGTAAGCGGCTGGACGTCAGCCGCATGGCAGCCATGGGCTGGCGCGCGCGGGTCCCGCTCGAGCAGGGGATCCGGCGCGCCTACCGGGACTACTCGAGCACCGCGCGGATCCCGAAGTTCGACCGGCCGATCAGCGTCTCGGTCGACCCCAGCCGGAACGTCCCGCCATCGAACGAGATGTACGAACGCTCCCTGTAGCCGGAATCGTCCAACGCGACGGTACGCGAACCTGAGTTCGTGCTGGCGAACCCGACAACGAAGTCGCCCTGCTGGATCGTCAGACCGCCGGGAACTTGAAACTCGAGCCAGTCCTCTTCTTTCAGCACGCGTACGCCCGCGGACCGCAGCGACAACGGCGCCAGTTCGGGCGAACCGCCGAGGTTGTTGGCCCAGAGAAACGTGATCTGATCGCCGGGCGAGATCGTCTCCTGGCCGATGTATATCCGGATGGTCTTCAAGGTGGCCGGATACCGCGCGGGCGTCAGCCGGTTGACGTAGTACTGCGTTGTCACCGTTTGCCGGTGATAGCGCTCGAACACGCCGTCCTCAACCGTAAGTTCCCGGCTCACCGTCCCCGTCGCGGTTACGGTGAGCGACACGGTCGTCACCGCCGAAGCGGGGTCGTCGCTCGCGATCGTGAGCGTGCCCCTCTGCGGTCCGCTCTCGAGCGCCAACATACGAACCGTGAACGCCTGGGAGCCATTGGGAGCCAGCACCAAGGGCGCGGTGGCGCCGCCGATGGTGAACGCGGCGCCCGACACGTTCAGGGAGGTCACCGTCAGGATGCCCGCCCCGGTGTTGCGAAGCGTAACCGTGGAAGTTCTCGGCTCGCCCACCGGCGCCGATCCGAAGTCGATCGCGGGCGGCGTTACAGCCAGCCGTCCCTGCGCGGTCACACCCGCGCCCGATCCAGAGAGCGCCACCGTGACCGACGGTTGCCGCGGATCGTTGCTGCCGATGGTGAGCGCCGTGTCCGCCGGACCCGCCGAAACCGGCCCGAACCGCACCGTGATCACCGAAGTCGCGCCGGCCGAGACCGTGAACGGCGCTCGCGGCGACACCACCGAGAACACCGGATTGGCCGTCGTTAGCGCGGTTACGCTCAACGCCGAGGCTCCGCTGTTGCGTATGGTGACCTGCTGGTCGTTCGACTGGCCGACCGTCACCGATCCGAACCCCACCGCGGTGGGCGCGACTTCAATCCGCGGAGCCGATGCCGCGTCCTGTCCGCCGCGTCCCACGACGCTCACCGTCACCAATGGGCGCGACGGATCGTCCGAGGCGATCGTCAGCGTGGCGCTGGACTCTCCGGCCGAATCCGGTGAGAACCGAACCGCCAGTTGCCGCGTCGTGGCCGGCGCGAGGGTCAACGGCGCGGTGAACGCGGCCGGCACGAATCGCGGGCTCGACGAAGTAATGGCGGAAACCGTCAGCGGAGCCGTTCCCCGGTTGGCGATCTCGATGGTGAGGTCCCGCGATTGGCCCGGATCCACGGGACCGAAATCCAGCCGCGCGGGAGACACCGCGATCACCGGAGCCTGCGTGGCCACGCCAGTTCCGACGCCCGACAAAGGCAGCCGGATCTCGGGATTGTCCCCGTCATTGGTGGCCAGGATCAGCACGCCTTCCACACCGCCGCCTCCGGCGGGAGTAAACCGCAACAGAACGTCGAACGACGCGCCGGAATCGAGCGACGCCGGAGCCGTGCCTTGCAGCGCGAATGCCGCCCCTTCCAGCCGTACCGACGAGATCCGCAGCGGCGCATTCCCGGTGTTGTACAGCGTCACCGCCCGGCCGACAGCCTGCCCCGGCGCGGCGGCGCCGAAGTCGATCCGGGGCGCCGACAACTCGCCACGCGGCGAAGGGAGAATCGAGATGGCGCCGGAGGTCCGTACGGTGGAGTTCCAGCCCGACGACGTAGCCACGCGGATCAGCGCGTTGTCGGATACTGGCAAATCCGCCGAGTGGAGATCGAGCCCATTGGCTCCCGGTTCGACATCGAGGATCTGCCACGTCTGGCCGCCGTCCGGCGAGAAGTAGACGGCATGCGTCAGCGGACGGTCGCCGGCGACGGTGGCCGCCCATCCGATCCGCTGGCGCCCTTGCCACCGCGCGCCGGTTTGCGGACTCTGGAGCGTGAGCACGGGGTTGATCCCCGAATCCGCGAGCAGCCCCAGTTCCACCGTCCCCCGCGCGAACGACACACGGTTGGACCCTGCCGGAAGCGGCATCGCGAACGAGAAGCCGCGGCGGCGGGAAGTGCCCTCGTCGGAGTCGCCGGCGGGAAGGTCGAAGCAGTTATCGGAAAGCCGTTGCGTGCCGTTGAACAGGCGGATGCAGTATTCGCCATCGTTTTTCCAACGGTTCTTCACCGGCTGGGGCGAGATCACCCGGAACGCCGGCTCGAGGAACCCATTGTTGCTGTCCAGGTTCACCCAGCCGCTGACGACGATCGATTCCGACGGGCCTTCGGAGCGGCCCGCTTCCGGCGTCAACACGGCCGACAAGTCCCCGTGAGTGGTGCTGGCGATGAGCCGCCTGTAGTGGAACGGCGAGATCCACCGCGGCGACCGGTAGGCCATCAGGTCGAAATTCGACGCGGGAACCGCGCGTCGCGCCTCGACGTCGAACCCCACCTCCTGGACGGCCGACGAGCGGCGGTCCGGCCCCTGCTGCCAATAGCCCTCCGGGGCCGCGGCCGACCCGTTGTCGGACGTGTCGGGGTGCCGCAATCCGGCGCTATGCGCCACTTCGTGCGCCTGGGCCAAGCCGTTGGCGTCCAGGCCGTCTTGATCCACAATCCAGTTCACCGGCGTGTTGATCAGCGCCGATCCCTGCGCCGGACGCGAATCCGCCGCGCTCAGCGGAATGACGCTGCCGGTGGGGAAGATCGCCGTCAGTTGCGAGCTGTCCAAAGCCGGGGAAAGCGACCGCGCGTGGGCGCGCATCCGCTGCAGATACTCGAAGAAGTTCCAGTTTCCCGGCGCCATCTGCTCGCGCCAAAGCTTGGTCCTGCGTGTGAGCGGCAGGTAGCGCACCGTTCCCTCCGGAACGGGGAACAGCTTCTGGATCCACCCGCCGGCGCGTTCCGACGACGCCGACCACGACGTGCCCGGCGGACACGTGGCCCGGCTGCCGTCCTGCTGCAGGCAGACCTTGAACCACAGCGAGTGCAACTGAGCGCCAAAGGCCGTCGCCTGGAACGTGACCGGCGGCAACTCGAAGGTGTTGTTCTCCGGCCTCGGGTCGATCTGGCCGGCGGTCAGCTTCACCTCGGCGCGTAGCTCCAGCCGCCCGGCGTCGATCCACGACGCGGGCAGTTCGAAGTTGATGGAGTGATCGGTGTTGTCGCGCTGGAGCTGCCCGCCCGGCGCCGTCGCCGGATACACGGGCGAGATCACCGTGGGCGCGCCCGCCAGTTCGACGCCGTCGCGGAATCCCTTCAGCGTGCACTCCACCCCCGGCTGCGGCAGTGGAGTCTCGCCCCGCGCCACCACGAAGACGCGCGCCACCGTCCGTTTGCCCGCGATCAGCGGCACCGTGTTGCGAGGATCCTGCATCACCTGCACCACCTCGATGTTCTCGATGGTCACATCCTGCGGGGGCTGCCAGATCACCTGGATCGTATTCGACCGCCCCTTCGGCGTCGAACTCGAGGGCGGCAACAGCGACAGCGAAACCTCCACCGGCTGCGCCTCCGCCGGCAGCGTGAACACGGCTCGAAGCGGCGTGTGCGCGCCCGGGAAGCTCTGATCCTCGAGCGGAATTCGCGCGCCGTTGGTGTTGAAGGCATCCACCGGAAGTTCGATCAGATTGTCGCGCGCGGTCTGCAGCGACGGCGAAATCCGCGTACGCCAGTATCGCGTGAGAACCATGCCGCCCTCGAATTCCAGCCGCAGGCGCGCGCTGGGAGGCGCGTTGAGCACATTGGGCACGCCCGCCCTCCACACGCCGCTCACCGCGCGCGCCGGATCGCCGGTGTCCACGGTGAAGCGAATGGCGGTGATGTCGACCGCGTCGCGGTCCACCGGACCGGTCACCTGGTAGGCGTTTCGAAGGACCACCGTCGCACCGCGCCGCACGATCCCGGCCGGCAGATTGCGTGTCTGGGAAACGACGATGAATACGTTGTAGTCGCCCAGATAGCGGGCCTCTTCGGCGTCGTTCTGATCGGCGGGAGTGGAGACGGCGGTGGCCAATCCGAACAGGATGGTGGACCCGGCGATGCGCGGCTCGGTGAAGTTGGCGGGCACGCCGCCGCGCGCCACCTCCGCCAAGTCGAGCGGGTCTCCGCGATAGACGAGCAGTTGCTTGTTGGTGGATGCATGCTGGAACGTGACCCGCACCGTATCGGCGGCGGCAAGATCCAGCCCCTGGGTCGAGATGGTCCGGGCGGCCCAGGTATTCAGCGATTGCGCCGTGGCGCTCAACTGGGCCGCTGGCACCCGCGAATCGACCGGAATGTCGGAGGACGCGCGGACGGTGCGCGTTTCGAGGGTCGTGGTGTTCGGGACCGGCTGTACGTACTCCAACTCCACTTCGACGCGGAGCGCTCCGTTCACCGTGATCCGCGCGGGGCGGAACTGAACGCCGGACTGCGGATTGTCGACCCGGGTGATCGAAGGCGTTCCGCTATTGGTCAACGTAAACGTGGCGCGGACCGCCGTGGCGCCGGCCGGAAGTCCCGAGTACTGGGCGTCCGCCTGGATTTCAGCCTCGTCGCCGATCCGCGCGGACTCTGGAATCACGCGGCTCAACGATATCGTCTGCGCACCGGCGACGGTGGAAAGGACAAGGGCAGGTACCCAGAAACGGGGCGTCATCGTACCCAAGGGTAGGATAGTACCGTTCCATTGTCAAAAGCGAAAAAAGGGCGTTGCGAGGAGGAAGCCGCCAACGCCCCAGACCGGTCCAGCCATCGGAGTACCGCCGGAACGGTGAAAAAATGATCTCTGTCGCGATTCTACTTGCCCGCTCCGGCCAGATCGCCAGGAGCGGGCGCGCCGAAGGCCTTGACAGGCTTGCGAACCAACCGCAACCGGATCGCGGCTTGGGTCAATTGCGCCACGTTGTGCACTTCGAGCTTTGCCATCAGCGTCTTGCGGTAGCTGCGGACCGTCTCCGGGCTCAGGCTGGTGACGTGGGCGATCTCCTTGCTGGTCATTCCCTCGGAGATCATCCGAAGCACCTGCGTTTCGCGCGGCGTCAGACCGGCCGAGGCCTGCGCGCTCGGCTTGGCGCGCAAGTGCGACTGGAAGTACTCGAACAGACTTGCCGAAAGCTCGCGGCTGACGTACACACTACCTTGACTGACGGCACGGATCGCTTCGAGCAGTTCCGCGAGTTGCGCCCGCTTGGGGACGAAGCCGTGCGCGCCGGCGCACAGCGCGGAGACGGCCGCGTCCTGATCGTCCTGCGCGGTTAGCACGACGACCCGTGTTTGCGGGGATGCGCGCAAGATCTCGTCGATCGCGGCGGGCCCGCTCAGGCCGCCGGCTTCGAGTTCGAGGAGGACCACGTGGGGACGCAACTCCCGGCATAGGCGGACTGCCTCGGTTCCGGTCCCCGCTTCTCCAGTGACCACGAATCCACGCGCTTGCTCCAGGGTATGCCGGATAGCTTCCCTGACAACCGTATGCTCGTCGACTAGTACTACTTCGATCACGATGCTCCTTGTTGTGGCGCGCGCGCCGGTGAACGAGCGCCGTGCCGATTTCGGTCTGGCCGCGGGCTCATGCCAGCCTTCGCGTCCAACCTAATCGATTATGCGGCGGCGGGCCCGTCCGGCTGAATCGGACGGACTTCGGATTTCGTGCCGGTGTTTGTCCGACAAGGATTTAGATTTCGAAATGTCCGGCGTAGACCATGGGCGCCAGGCGGAACCGCTCGCGGAACTCGAACAGCCCCGCGTTCACCGCGATTTCGATCTCGCGGTCGGCCGGCGAGAGCATCTCCGCGCGGTCGAACAGCACGGTCGCGTCCGATCCCGTGCCCCGCACCCTCGCCTCCACGCGCATCGGACGGAGAGCGCGCCCGCCCTTGGTCCGCAGGACGGTACCGGCCCTCAGCGCGGATTCGAGAACTCCGGTCCCTTTGTGAGCGGCCTCGAGCGGCAGTCCGAAAATCTCGAGCGCGTACCCCGGATGCCGCGCCTCCACCATGTCGAGCGCGTCCAACGGGTCGCGCTTGTCCTCGCGCTGCCGGTAGAGCGCCTTGGCCTGACGCACCGGAAGAGCGCTGGCCCATCGTAGAATCAAGGCGGCGTGGCTTGGCAGCTTCGGTTTCGGCGCGCCGATCCCGCCTACCGGACTGCCGCCCCGCGCGGTGGACGACGCGATTCCGGTGGCATTGGCGCCGGGAACATCCTTGTAGGTGACCGGCTGTTCGCCTTTCGGATACCAAGTGAGCCGGACTTCCTTGGGCTTGGCCCATGGAGAATCCACCAACAGCTTCAATACCGTGTCCGGGCTCCAGTTCGGGAACGGCGGGGCATTCCAATCCGCCGCCTTCGAGTGGAGGGCGGCAAGGCTGGAAAGCACGATCGCGCGCCGCGTCGGAGCCATCGGCTCCCAGTTTAGCGCGCTAGGGGATGCGCTTAGCCCGGCGGCGATCTGCCCCGGGACCCTAAGCAAAACGGGCGCGGGCGCCGATAGCGAGGTCATGCAGGAATTCCATCTCTCGCCGACGAACCTGGGCGTCGCCCTCGAACGCCGGGAAAAGAGAGCGCTTCACTACGTCGTGATGCTCGGAGTCGCCGCCGCGCTGGTGGTCAGCGGCTGGGCGTTGGCGCTCGGGCGGTATCAGATTCTCTTCCTCATGCCCGTGCTCGCCGCCGCGCTGGTGTTTACTTACCGCCGGAACAACGAGGCCGGACGGGAGCGGATGAAGCACGCCCGCTACGAACTGGACGAGAATTCGATCACGGCCATCGGCGACGGGCACCCTTTGCGGCTCGAGCGCTCCGAGGTCACGGCTGTCGAGGAGAACCATCGGGGAGCGATGGTCGTTCGAACGCGGCGTATGTTCCGGTTTCTGTACATCCGCGCCGATGTGGCGGGACGGCCGGCGCTTCGGGCCGCGCTCGAATCCTGGATGCCCATCGTGAAGCGGGACTTTCGCTGGATTGAGGCTTGGCCGCGGGTGAACGTGGCCATGGCGCTGCTGCTCGCTCCACTGACGGTGTCGGTGTGCATCTCGTTCAACCCCTGGGTCGTGATTCCGGGAGGGCTGACGCTCATCGGAATCGTCGCCGTCTCCGTCACGACGATCTATCATCAAAAGGGATCGCTGAAGCACAAGGTAGCTGCCTGGGTCTGTTCGCTCTCGTGTCTGGGTCTGCTCACCAAGATGGCTTCGCTCTTGCAGTGACCTGTTGGCAGGGGAACTACACTCTCGCCGCTACATCGTCCGAGGCCGCGTACAAGGCGTCGGCTTCCGCTACTTCGCCCAGCGCGCCGCCATCGAGGCCGGCGTCGATGGCTGGGTCCGCAACCGCGCCGATGGCACGGTGGAGGCGCACGCCCAGGGATCGTTCGACTCGCTGAGCCGGTTCGCCGGCCGGCTTTGGATCGGGCCTCGTTTCGCGGAGGTACGCGGCGTGGACGAGAGTGAATCGGCGCCGGAGGCGTGCGACGGCTTTCGCGTCAGAAGCTGAAGCGTAGCTGGAAGCGGAACGCCCGCCCGTCGTTGAGCGTGTTGGTGATGAATCCGAAGCTCGGGCTGGTGAGTTCGAACCACGGAGCGGCGAACTGCGGCGTGTTGAAGAAGTTGTTGGACTCGGCTCGGAACTCGAGCTTCTTGTCACCCAGAATCGCGAACTGCCGCGACAACGCGGCGTTCACGTTGCGAATCCCGCCCTTGCGGAACGTGCCCGACCCAAGGTTGCCTCGCACCGCGCCCGGCTTCAGATAGGCGAACGCGGAAGCGGGCAGCATCCGGCGCGAGGTGTCGGGATCGGAGATGCGCCGGCCCAGGATCGACGGATCGACGATATCGGGCCGGTCGCCGGAGTCGCCGTCGACGTTGCCGAAGCCGGGTGCGTCGGACCCGGTCATGACGGTGAAGGGCGTCCCCGTCTTGAAAAGAGCGACCCCGGACACGTCCCACGACCCGAACAGCTTTCGCATCCAGGGAACGGACGACGGCAGCCTCGGAGTCGCGTAGGAGCCGCGCAACATCAGCGCATGCGGTTGATCGAACACGCTCACGGCGCGCATGTCCTCCCGCGCGTTGAACTCGGTCTGGCTCTGCGACTGCGTGCCATCCTCGCCCGTGCCCGTGTTGGCGTAGCCCGCGCCCCAATCGATCGACTTGCCGAACCAGTAGGAAGCGTCCAGCGCGAGCCCATGCCACCGCGCAACCGCCAGCGACGCGCGGGCTGCGTCATAGAAGGCGCGGGATCCGTTGACGATCTTGCGGCGGTCGAAGGCGGTGGTATCCGGCCGCCGGTCGTTGATGGTAGCGGTGGTCAGCGGGAGGGTGGCCGAAGGCTGCGCCCGGTTCGTGTACCAGAGCATGAACAGCTTGTGCGATCGGCTTCCCACATATCCGAGTTGCACGCGCGTGTGGTGGCCCACCTGCGTCTCCCAACTGAAGTTGTACTGGTGCGAGTAGGGCGTGCGCAGGTTGGGCGACACATCGATCACCGTGCTGCGCGCGCCCGGATCCACGGGGATGTTCAACTGCTGGAACGGAAGCAGCAGGTCCGGCGCCACCACTTCGAACTTGCGCACCAGCGGCGCGTTGTATCGAGCCTGCTGGAAGGTGACCGCGAAGATCTCGCCGAAGTGGACCCCGTAGTTGGCGCGGATGATTCCCGCCACCCCCGGCAGCCGCCTCGCGAACCCGAAGCGAGGCGCCAGGTTGTTGCAGTCGCACGGATAGGGCAGTTTAGTGAAGCCGTTCACCTCCAGCGGTTTTCCGATGGGCTCGTAGCGAATGCCGTAGTGGAGCGTTAGGTTCGGTGTCGCGCGAAACGCGTCGCCCGCGTGCAGCGATCCTTCCCACACGCGGAAGCCGCGGTGGACGCTGCCGGTGGCGCCGGAGAAGCGGCTGGGCACGCCGAGCAGGAAGTTCTCGATGGCGGTGCGGCCGAAGTCGGCGCGGAAGTACAGGTTGCCGCGGTGGCTGCTTACTTCCGAACCGTTGATTTGCTTACGGACCAGATCTCCGCCGGCGTAAAAGGAGTGGTTGCCGCGCGTGGCGCGAATCGCGCTGCCCTGGCGGAACCGGTTCAGTGCGCGATCGATGGGGATGAACGAATTCGGCCCCAGGCGCGCCAGCACGTTCGCGAAATTGACGGTCGGACCCGGCGAACTGGCGTCGGGCGTCAGGAGCGAGCCGACCCGATCGAACGAAGCCGTCGCGGTCATCGCCGTGGCGGCGGTCCACGTGCGTTGCCAGGTGGCGGCGGCGGTGTGAGCGCGAGTGGTGGTGTCGGGGTTCATGCCGGCGGCGAACTGAAAGGCATCCACTTTCTGGGTCGTGAATAGATATCGCAGGAAAAGCGAGTCGCGCCCGGAGAGCTTCTGGTCGATGCGTCCGCCGGCGTTGTTGTCGTCCACCGACTGAGGCGCGTTCGTATTGAGGGCGCGTTCATTGATGTCGGTGCGATTGGGCAGTTCGCTTGGAAAGCCGCCGATCAGGCGCTGGAGCAGGGCCCGCTTGGCGGGATCGGCCGCGAGCGGTGCGCGTTCGTTGGCCTTCGGAACCAGGATGTTGCCGTTCACGTTGCCCCGGACGCGCTGTTGCCCGGCATCGGCGGTCCAGAAGGCCCCGCGCCAGAGCTTGCCGCCGGCCGAGACACCGTACGAGTTCTCGTGAGCGGGCTTCACGCCGCCTACCTGAAAGAACGAGCGTGCGTTGAAGACGCTGTTGCCGTGTGTCTCGAAGAGGCTGCCGTGGAACGATGAGCCCTTGCCGGGGGTCAGATGGACCGGCGCGCCGGGCTTGTTGCCGAATTCGGCGCCGAAGTAGGCGCGGTCGGCGCGGAACTCCTGCACGATGGTCGCCGTGGTTCCCAGCCGTACGTTGAGTTCCTTGAGAGCGTTGTTGTCGATCAGGTTGAACTGGACGTTCTCGTTGCGCCGGCTCTCGCCCTGTGCGTTATCCGTCTTGGCGAGCAGATTCAGTTCGGTTCGCCGCTGGGCCGCCTGCGCTTCGGTCTGTTGCTGCGGCTTCACTTCGGATTCGGACTTCTGGGCCAGGCAAACGCACACCGTTGCGACCGGGAGAAGGCCGAAGACCCGCGACATTCATTCGATTGTAATACGGCTGCCGCGATGAGCCTGGAGCAGTTCCGATACCGGCATGGAGAAGCCAGGCAAAACGGGTGTTTCGAGGACAGCGTCGCCGCGCAGCCGCCGGACCCCTGAGCCGGTGTCGACGAAGATCTGGCGGTTCTTGTGGTCGATCACCCAGACTTCACGAGCCCCGCCCGCCAGGTACTCCAGCGTCTTGCCGTTGACGTCCATGGCGCTTTCCGAAGGGGAGAGCACTTCGACGGCGATGTCGGGCGCGAACGGCAGCGGGACCCTTTCCTCGTCGATCGCCTCCAGCTTGTCGCGGAGGAACACGGCGACATCGGGGCGGCGGACGAGGCCGGGTCCCAGACGGCAGTCGATTTCGCTAGCGACCTCGCCGATCGGGTTGCCGCGGAAGTACAGCCGCAACAGACATTCCAGTTCGCCGCGCACGTGGGCGTGTAGGTAGTTCGAACTTGACAACGGGACCAATTCTCCTTCCACGAGTTCGAAGTCTTCCCCCTCCGGCAGGGCGGCGAATTCCTCCTCGGTCATCAGAGTCGTAGTGCTCATGGGCGGCTCCTTCTCACATCATAGCGCCGGCTCCTTAGCGCGAAGCGGCCGCGTGCTTCAGGTCGTAGAAGTCGTAAGTATAGGTCCAGCGGAAGGTCTTGCCGGGCTCGGCCTCGATGTTGACGTACGGCTCGGGCGAGAACACGGTGCGAATCGACCAGTAGACCACCTTGGCCAGCGGAATGTCGCCGCGAATCCGCACGCCGGCTCCCGCCTTGGCGTTCTCGACGCGCAGGTCGTAGTCGGAAGCGGCGGGTCCGAAGCCGTCGAACTCGCCGTAGACGCTTTGCCCGGTTTCGAGTTCCTTGTCGTAGCGGATCTCCTTGCCGCGCGCCTGAGCAAGCCCGCCCGCGAAGTCGCGGATGGGCCGCAACTCGAACGGGAACTTCACCGACGAGGCGGGTCCGGTCGGCTGGCCGTCCATGACGAAGAAGTTGTGGTTGTACTGCTGGCAGCGGATCGGCTTGGTTCCGGTGTTGCGCAACTCGTGTTCGATGACCATGCGCGGCTCCTTGCCCACCAGCCTGACGACCTTGGTGTATCGATACGCATAGCCGTCGCTCGCCAGTTCGTGCGTGAAGCGGACGTTGCCGCGTCCTTTCCTGACGCGCCACTTGCCAGGATCGACGATCTCGTAAGTCTTGAATCCCTGATAGGCTTTGTCGTCGGGCCGCTTCGCCACGCCGATGCCGATCCGGATGAACGTGCCGCCGGGCTTGGCGTCGCCGTAGCCGAGTCCGCCATCCGGGTGGCGGTACTCTTCGACGGGTCCCATGATGGAATCGTGCAGATTGGGGTCGTACTTGGGGAACCACTGGCCGAAGTATTCGTGGCCGGCCGCGCGCAAGCTGGCGATCTGGCCCGACCAGTCGAAGCGCGTCCCCCGGTAGTAGCCGCGCGCGGGATCGGGCAGGTACAGTTTGGCGCGGACGGCGCCGTTCGAGATTTCGGCCGACGGGAAGTCTTCGGCGGAAGCCGCCATCGCGGCGGCAAAAAGAATCAGCAGCATTTGGCCCTCTCGTACTTGGCTTTCAGATGATGGTCGCTGAATCGGCGCCACTCCTCGGGCGAATGAACGCGCCCGTGAGCGAGCAGATGGCGGCGGTAAGCGTTCTCGCCGGCGAGTTCGCGCAGCAGCGCCATGAGAAAAGAGGCGGCGCGACGGAGCGGGCGCACGTTACACCTCCTCCGGACGCAGGCGCGTCAGCACGAACGGCGACTCGTTCACTTCCCGCGAGCGGCTTCCGGCCAGAATGCCGTACCACAGGCGGACCGAATCGGCCAGGATCGTGGTGACCAGCACCAGGAAGATGGCGCAGATGGCCGCGTCCAGCTTGTTGTTGAAGATCTGCTGCTGGGTCGCCGCCACCTGCGCGGCGGGAACGGTCCCGGCGGCGATGGCCGCCTCCAGTTGCGACGCCAGCGCCAGAAATCCCTCGCGCGGCAGCGGCGAGAAGATCTTGCGCCAGGCCGCCGTGTAGCAGACGATCACCAGCCAGGCCAGCGGCGTGCACGTAATCCACAGGAAGCGGGCGCCGTGCATCTTGACGAGGATGGTGGTGGCGACGCACATGGCGATGGCCGCGAGCAACTGGTTGGCGATGCCGAACAACGGCCACAGCGAGTTGATTCCGCCGAGAGGGTCCTTGACGCCCTGCACCAGGAAGTAGCCCCAGCCGGCCACGACGGCGGCGCTCGCGCCGATCACGCCTGGCATCCAGCCGGTCCGGCCGAGCGGCTTGTGGAAGTGCCCTAGCAGATCCTGCAGCATGAAGCGGCCCACTCGCGTTCCGGCGTCGATGATCGTGAGGATGAACAGCGCCTCGA
>SYLY01000378.1 GCA_005808475.1 Acidobacteriota bacterium | reverse complement strand
CTCGGCGATCGACGTGATCAGCTTCACCACCTTGCCGATCTCCTGGCTCGAGTCGCCCAGCCGCGCCACGGTGGTCCAGGTGGTCTCCGCCACCGAAACGGCGTTCCGCGCCACGCGGGCGCTCTCGTTCGCGTTCTTCGAGATCTCCTTGATCGACGCGAGCATCTGGTCGGAACCGGTCACCACCACTCCGACGTTGCGCGACACCTCCTCGCTCGCCGAAGAGACGATGTTGGCCTGCACCGATGTTTCCTCGGAGTTGGAGGCCATCAACTGGCTGATCGAGTTCAACTCGTCGCCCGCCGTGGACAAATCGCGGGCGCTGCCGGTGATCTGCGTGAGGCTGGTCCTGAGATTTCGCAGCAGCGTGTCCAGGTGGCTGCTCATGACGCCGATCTCGTCGCTGGTCTCCACCGCGAGATCCGAGCGCAGATCGCCTTCCGCCGCCGCCCGAACCACGTTTCCGGCGGCCTGCACCGGCCGTGAAATCAGCGCCTTCAACAAAAGCCCGATCGCGATGGCCGCGCCGACGGCCGCGAGCATGGTTCCCCAAAGGACCGTTCGGTCCCGTTCGGAGTTCACCCGCAACGTCTCGTAGTCCTTGCGCGCCGCCGCCAGCGAATAGTCGACCAAAGCCCCCACCTTTTCCGTCACCGGATCGATCGCCGGGTACAACTCCTTGATCGTGAACTCGGTCAGACCGTAGTCGTTCTTGTCCGCCATCAACCGTTCGAGCTTGACCACGGCCTCGTCGGCGCGCGCCATCAGCGGACGGAGCTCCTGGGCCAGACGCGCTTCGTCCGGCTCCAGCGCGCGCTTCTCGTACAGAGACCACGCCTCCTTCAATGCAGCGCGCGCCTGCTTGACGCCATCGAGCCCCGCCGCCCAGCCGACGTTCCGGTTCCGGACCTTGTGCGATGCGTCGACGATGTTGACGGCATACATGTCCGACACCTTCTTCAGCCTCTCCAGTGGAATCACCCGAGCCTCGTTGAGGCTCGCCGCCCGCTCGAGCCCATGCTCGACCCCCTGAATGCCGAGGAGGCCCGCGATCGCGCACAGCACCGCCACGGCCATAAACGAAGAAACGAGCTTGGCGCCAAGCTTCACCTTGCCGAGAATTATGGATATTTTTCGCATCACGGGACTCATCGTCCCGGCGCGCGGCGGTTTCGAGCGAAATTTAGGCGGGCGTCCGGATCCAGCGGTGAACTTCGGCGGAGCGGTCGCAGGTGGTTCGCCCCGAGTTTTCGAGATACGCCAAATGCGCCATCACTTCGAACAAGGCGAAGCGGTGCTGGAACGGAGAAAGCATTCGCCGCCACAACCGCTCGACGATTTGCTGCGCGGTCTCGCCGCCCGCCGCCAGGGCGTTCAGGATGTTGTTACACCGCAGGTCGTGATGGCCCGCCAAGGCGCGGCATCGCGCTTGTAGGCCGCCGAACGGATCGCCGTGGGAAGGGTACACTCGATCCGCGGATAGCAGCGCCACCCGCTCGAGCGACGCCAGATAATCGGCGAGCGCGTCGCGGTGCGCCAGCCAGGCGATGTTGGGCGAGATCGCCTCGAGCACGTGATCGCCCGATATCAACAGTCCTCGCGCCGCGTCGTGCAGGCAAACGTGGCCGGGCGCGTGGCCCGGCGTCGCGATCACCGCCCACCCATGCAGCGTGTCGCCGCCGCGCAACACCCGGCCGGCCTCGGCGGGCCGGTACGTTCCCGTCATGTCCGCGAACGAATCGCGGATGCGATCCACGGCCTCGGGCGGCGCGCCCCACGACAGCAACCACGGATCCAGGAGGCCGGGTTCGGCCACCAGGCGCCGGAAGTGCGGGAGGTAGGCGTTCTCCGTTTCGTGCATGACAACCGGGGCGCCCGTTCGCTCCCGCACGCGCTCCGCGTTGCCCGCGTGATCGGGATGGCAGTGGGTGATCAGGATCTCGCGGATATCGCTCCACGCCACGCCGGTTTCGCGCAGGCCCGATTCCAGCGCCTCGAACGACTCGTCCGTTCCGTAGCCGCAATCGACGAGCAGGAAGCCCGAATCGATCCGCAGCACATGCACGTTGACGTGATTCAACTCGAAATGCAGCGGCAAACGGATTCGCCAGAGTCCGGCGGCCAGTTCGCGAACCGCGCTCACCCTGCCGCCTCGCTGGCGTGATAGGAACTTCTCACCAGCGGGCCTGCCTCCACGTGGCCGAATCCCATCTCCACGCCCGCGCGCCGGTAGCCGGCGAACTCCTCCGGCGGAACGTAGCGAATCACCGGAAGATGCTTCGCCGAGGGCCGCAGATATTGGCCTAGCGTGAGAATGTCGACCTTCGCGCCCTTCAGGTCGCGCATCACCGACAGGGTCTCTTCCGCCGTTTCGCCCAGGCCGAGCATCAATCCGCTCTTGGTGGGGACCTCCGGCCGCAGCTTCTTCGCGTACGCGAGCATGTCGAGCGACCGCTCGTAACCCGCCCCCAGCCGCACTTGCCGGTACAATCGCGGCACCGTCTCCGTGTTGTGATTCAGTACGTCCGGACGCTCGGCCATGACGATCTCCATGGCCTCGTGGGATCCCTGGAAATCCGGCACCAGCACCTCCACCTTGCAGCCGGGAATCCGCTCGCGAATGGCGCGGATCGTCAGCGCGAACAGCAGCGCGCCGCCATCCTTGCGATCGTCGCGATTGACGCTGGTGACCACCGCGTACCGCAGCCCCATCGCCGCGGACGCCTCGGCGACGCGGCGCGGCTCGTCGAAATCCACCGCGAGAGGCGCGCCTTTTTGCACGGCGCAGAATCCGCAGCGGCGCGTGCAGACGTTGCCCAGGATCATGAAGGTCGCCGTGCGCTGGTTCCAGCACTCGCCCACGTTGGGGCAAGCGGCGCTTTCGCAGACCGTGTGGAGCCCGAGCCGTTCGATGATGTTCTTGAGGTCGCGGTAATTGCCGCCGGTGGGCGCGGGCGCGCGGAGCCAGGACGGGCGCGCGGCGCGCGGCGATTCTATGGAGACGAGCACGGGAAATCCCAGTTTAGCGAAGCCAGGCGGTTCTCCAGGATTAGTTTCGGGTGAAAGCCGCGAATTCCCGCGTGGAGCGCGGTCGCTTCATCCAGCGCCGCGCGCGGAGCCAGCCCGATCAGTTCGCTTTCCTTGACGCCGATTCCGCGCTGGGCGGCCAGACCGCGGATCGCGTCAAACACGGTCCGGATAGAGGTCACGCGAAAGTCGGTCAGGTTCACCGACACCTGCGTCAGCCCCTCGGTTCGCAGTTCCAGTCCCAGCGCCTTGACGTTCGGGAGTCCACCCGTCGATTCGCGAATCCGGCGTGCAATGTCGCGGGCCGCGGTGAGATCGGCGGAAGCCAGGTTGACGTTGAACGCGATCAGAAATTCCCGCGCACCCACCGCGATCGCGCCGGCGGAAGCATGCAGCGCGGGTCCGCCGATGTCCGGCGCGCGCGCGGGGTCCCTCGTCGCAGCCTCGAGCAGCCCTTCGAACTGGCCCCTGCGAACATCGGCCAGATTGCGGCGATCCGGGCGGCGGGCGGCGTATTCATACAGATAGGACGGGACTCCGGCGAGGCGCCAGATCAGGCCGGCGGTTTCGACCGCCAAGCTGGCGCACTCCGCCATGCCGGCGCCGCGCCAGGGGACGAACGGCAGCACGTCCATCGCTCCGATGCGGGGATGCACGCCGTCGTGCCGCCGCAGGTCGATCCGCGCCGCGGCTTCCACCGCCGCTCGCACCGCCGCGTCGCGGACCGCTTCCGGCCGCCCGGCGAAGGTGATGACGCTCCGGTTGTGATCGGGATCGAGCGTAACGTCGAGCACCCGGGCGCCGGGGCTCTCGATCGCGGCCGCGATCGCCTCAACCACGCCGCGGTCGCGGCCCTCGGAGAAGTTCGGCGCGCACTCGACGAGCGGGCCGGACTCGAAACGGTCAGGCGTCAAGGGAGTCCAGCGGCGAACCTGGCGATCGTGCCGGCGACCGCGCGGGGTTGATCGAGCTGCATCGCGTGTCCGGCGCCGGCCGCGATTTCGACGCGAGCCGAACGAAACCGCGCGGCGAGTTCGGTCACGGCAGCCGGTGGCGCTACTGGATCGCAATCGCCTGCCAGCAACAGCGTGGGGCACGCGACCTCGGGAACCAGCACCGCCGCCGTGGATCCGAGCAGAGCTTCGCAATGCAGCGCGTAGATCTCCGGGTCGTTGGCGAGGATCATGGCGCGGAACAGGCCGTGCAGCGCCGGGTTCGACTCGCGCGACGCGGCGGAAAGCGCCCCGCCCGGCAGCGCTTCGGCGATCGGGCCCATGCCTTCGGCGCGGACTTTGGCGGCGCGGTCTCGAAACACCGGAATCGCGGCCTCCTTCAACTGGACCACCGGGCCGAGCAGGACCAATCCCCGGGCGAGTCCGGGATGGCGCGCCGCCAGAGTGACGGCAACCGCCGCCGCCATCGAGTGGCCCACGATCACGGCGCGGCCGATCCCGAGCGCCTCGCAGACCCCTTTCGCCTCCTCGGCGAATCCCTCGATCGAGTACCGAATCCGCGGACGTGGCGACGCGCCGGACCCGAGCCAGTCGTAGGTAACGGCGCGATGCGAGGAGGCGAGCGTCTCGGCGGCGGCGAACCAGATCGAGCCGCCGGCGCCGAGCCCATGGATGAAGACAATGGGCGGTCCCTCGCCGCGCGATTCGGCGTATAGTAGGTTTCCGGCGGCGGCTATCTGCATCGAAGAGGCAAGATAGCACGCGCGGCGGCGGCCACGCCGGGGCGGCCGCCTGCTATAACCTGGATTCTGATGATCCCCACGTTTGACGATGTGGCCGCCGCCGCGCGGCGCATCGCACCTATCGCCCGCCGCACACCGGTGATGACGTCGCGCACTTTCGACGGGATGACCGGCGTCCGCGCGTCGTTCAAGTGCGAGAACTTTCAGACAGGCGGCGCCTTCAAGATTCGCGGCGCTTCCAATGCCATCCTCTCGATCCCGGAGAGCGTCCGGACTCGCGGCGTCGTCACCTATTCCTCGGGAAACCACGCGCAGGCGACCGCCATCGCGTCGCGATACGCGGGCATCCCCGCCATGATCGTGATGCCGGACGATGCGCCGAAATCGAAGCTCGAAGCCACGCGTGGCTACGGCGCAACCGTGGTGCTGTACGACCGCATGCGCGAGAATCGCACCGCGATCGGCGAGAAGATCGCCGCCGAGACCGGCGCCACGATCGTGCCGCCGTTCGACCATGCGGACGTCGTGGCGGGACAGGGAACAGCCGCGATGGAGTTGCTGGAAGAGGCGCCCGGTCTGGACGCGCTAGTGGTCTGCGTCGGCGGCGGTGGATTGATTTCCGGCTGCGCGATCGCGGCCAAGGCGCTGTGTCCCGGCATCCGCGTGTTCGGCGTCGAGCCGGAGGGGGCCGACGATTTCCGCCAGTCGATCGAGGCTGGCCGGATCATCGAGATCCCGCCGCCGGCGACGGTCGCCGATGGGTTGCGGACCCTGGCGCCCGGCAAGATTACGTTCGAAGCGGTCCGGCAAAACGTGGAAAAGATCGTGCTCGTGAGCGACGACGAGATCCGCGCGGCCATGCGATTCCTGCTGTTCCGCATGAAGCTGCTGGTGGAGCCGAGCGGCGCGGTGGCCGCGGCCGCCGTGATGCATGGAAAGGTGCCGGCCGGGCTCGGTCGGGTGGGAATCGTGATTTCCGGCGGCAATGTCGATCCGGACGTGCTGGCGAGTTCGTTCTGACTACGCTGGGCGGAACGCGATGGTGTGGCGGAAGGGCGTGTATCCGCTGAGATAAACGGCCGGCCCCTCGGACTTGGCCTCGGCTCCACGCACGACGATCCAGCGGTGTTCGCGCCGTCCCGGTCCGAACCGGATGGCATCGCCGCTGGCGCGGAACGTCGCGTAGCCTTCCTCGAGGTAGAAGGCATTGCGTGCTTCCTTGGCCTCGACGATGCCATCGACGGACCCGCCCTCGCGAAGCGCGATTTCGATGGTGACTGGCACGCCGTCGGTCCCACTGGCCTCGATGGTCACGTCGAAGCCGCTTTCGCGCTCTTCGATCCGCGCGCGCTGCGTCAGGCGGCACACTTCGCTGCGATCGCGGTCCTTTCGGACCGCTTCGAAGTCCATGCCCACCGGGTGGTCCAACGGTTGATAATACTGGCCCGTGAGTTCCTGCGTCAGCGTGTAGACGGATCCGGAAGCTTCGAGCCGCGCGGAGCGGAACTGGCCCCTACCAAAGAAGCCGGACGCGAATCGGACCGATTCGATCACGGCGGCGCCGCGCCGCAGTTCGAAGAACCGGCTTTCTCCCTTGGAAAAGATGGTGGCGGACTCCGCGCCCCGGCGGATCCTCGTTACTCCCATGCGGGAGAAATGGCGGGTGTAGCCGTCGGGTGGCGTCGCCACCGGCAGATCCATGCGGCCCAGTTCGGGCCACATCATCAGGTACGAGAGCTGAAGGTAGTCCTTCAAGTGCGGGCGCGCGAGCCCCGCGTAGACCGGATTGCCGTCGCGAACAGCCAGATACTGGAGCGGGAGGAAGTAAGGCGCGATGGTGGCGCGGCTTCCCCGGTCCTGGCGGGAAGAGATTCCGGTGACCAGTTCACCGTCCGGGTGCATCAGGTGAAGCACGGCGTCGAGATTCCGCCGGATGGGGTCGAGCAGATCCGGCCGGTTCAACTTGACGGCGAGCAGCAGAAGCGACGAGTCGGTGACCATGTTGTACACGCCCGTGGACCGCTCCGTGTACTGGCCATCTTCGTCGATGTCGATGCCTTCGGCCAGCCATTGATCGATCCGTTTGGCGTAGGCCGGGTTCGGGAACAACTCGTGGATCTGCGCGAGAGAAGCGGATACGATCCAGCGGTGGTTGGGCGTGTGGACGCCGCCTTTGGCGAGCGCGCGCCCGGCTCGTTCCAGGCGCGGGCGGATGAGGTTCGTGAGGGCGGTTTCGCCTTTGGCTTTGGCCACCCACGCGCCCATGGCCATGCCTCGCGCGCCGAATGCCGTGTCGGGCGCGGAATTGAAATTGGTGATGAGCAGGTCGATGTTGCCGTCCGGCGTGGTGTGGCGGTCCAGGAATCCGGCGGCGCGGGTAAGGCACTCGAAAACCGCGTTGCCCCGGTGGTGTTTGGAGGCGGGGTGGACGAACGCCGCGGACAGGAAGTCGAAAACACCCATTGCGGTTCCGCCGTGGTGGAGGCCGAAGGCGTCCGGAAAGCCGCCGAACCAGCGGCTTCGCGGGTCGGTGTTTTGGGCAGTGAGATAACTGCTGGCCGCGCTGTCGTTGTTGCGTACGGCCTGGGTTTCGACGGCGTCCGATTCCGCGGCCGCCAGGGCGGCGGCGGAGGCACACAGGAATTCGCGACGCCCGTGCAAATCAGTGGCTTCCGTTGGGAGCAGGCGCGAGGATGGCGCGAGCTTCGGCCGCGGTGGAAGCGCGATAGAGCAGACGAAGCGCGTCGCGCGCCGCCTCCGGCGTCCCGAACCTGGTCGCCAGATCGAGGACTCGCATCCGGGGGTACCTCGACTTCAGGAAGTCGCGAATGGCATCGAGCAGGCCGACAAGACTGCCCTCGGAGAGGCCCTCGGCGTGTCCCTTTTTCCTGCCGCGGCGCTTCATCAGAGCGCCGTATTCCTTGCCCGCCGGCGTCTGAGCTACCAATTCGGGTGTGAACATGTCGTCGAACCCCTCGAGCAGGGTTCTCAGGAACCCTCGTTCATAGTGTACGCTGCCCAACGTGTAGAACTGCGCCACCAACTCCGCATCTCCGGCAACGGCGTCCGCCGCCGCCTTCAACTGCCCGGTGGTGGGCGACTTCATCAGCGGAACCCACGGCATGAGAGCCGGGCGGCCGAGCGCGATCACTGGGGCGGGATCCTCCTCCCAAAGCCGGAAGTAGCGCGGAATCGCCCAGTGGCCCGCGTCGCCGCGCACCTCGAACCGCTCCGGCCGTTCGCGAGGCACGCCTTCTGGCGTCAGCAGCGCCACTCTGACGCGAATCGGCCGCTTCCGGGCATGTACGACAGAAGATTCGCGCGGTCCGCGATACGCCGGACCTCCCGCGAATGCCATCGAGCGCTCTTGCCGCGGCGGAATTCTCACCCGGAAGCGAAAAAAGTTCGCGTCGAGTCAGTGGCTTCCGTTAGGAGCCGGCGCGAGGATGGCGCGAGCCTCGGCCGCGGTGGAAGCGCGATAGAGCCGGCGCAGTGCGTCGCGCGCCGCCTCGGGCGTTTCGAACCTGTCCTCGAGCTTGGGGATGCGCATCCGGGGGTACCTCGACTTCAGGAACTCGCGAATATCGTCGAGCCGGGCAGCAAGGCTGCCCGCGTTGTGGCCCTCGGAGAGGCCCTCGGCGCGTCCTTCTTTCCTGCCGCGGCGCTTCATCAGAGCCCCGTATTCCTTGCCCGCCGGCGTCTGCGCTACCAATTCGGGTGTGAACATGTCGTCGAACCTCTCGAGCAGGGTTCTCAGGAACCCTCGTTCATAGTGTACGCTGCCCAACGTGTAGAACTGCGCCACCAGTTCCGCATCTCCGGCGACG
>SYLY01000377.1 GCA_005808475.1 Acidobacteriota bacterium | reverse complement strand
GGCGTGGTGCCGGACCGGGCGTCGCGCGAACACGTGCGGGCGATCACGCCCGTGGTGCGGGAGGCGCTCGATCACGCGGGGTGCGGACTATCCGATTTGTCGGCGGTGGCGGCCACGCAGGGGCCGGGACTGGCCGGATCGCTGCTGGTGGGACTCACCTACACGAAAGGGCTGTGCTTCGCCCGCGGACTCCCGCTGATCGGCATCAATCACATCGAAGGCCACATTCACGCGGTGATCCTCGACGCGGCTCGCCAGGGCGGCGCGATCGAGTATCCGGCAGTCGCGCTGGTGGCGAGCGGCGGCCACACGCACCTGTTCGCCGCGCCTGAGGCGGGCCGCTACCAATTGCTCGGCAAGACACGCGACGACGCGGCGGGCGAAGCGTTCGACAAAGTGGCCAAGCTCCTCGGGTTCGGCTATCCCGGCGGACCCGTCATCGACAAGCTGGCCCCGCACGGCAGGGGCGGCGCGATCCCGTTCACGCGCGCCAAGATGAAAGGCAATCCGCTGGACTTCAGCTTCAGCGGACTGAAGACCGCCGTGCTCCGTCTGGTGGAACGCGGCGCCATGGACGCGGATATCGAGGCGCGCCGCGCGCTGCTGAAACGCGTTCCGCGGCCAACGCTCGAGCAGTGGCTGGAAGCGACGCCGGCGGCTACGCTCGACGTGGTTGCGTCGTTCCAGCGCACCGTCGTCGGCGAGCTGCTGACGCGCCTGGATGCCGCGTGCGTCTCGATCGCGGCGCGGTCGGCGATCGTCTCCGGCGGCGTGGCGTGCAATTCCGAACTGCGCGCGTCGGCGCGCCGCGCGCCTCTCGGGTGTCCCGTCTACTTCCCCGAACCGGCGCTTTCCACCGACAACGCGGCGATGATCGCGGCTGCCGCGTTCCCCCGGCTGCTGCGCGGCGAATCGTCGGGATGGGACCTGCGCGCGCAAGCGAACCTGCCGCTGGTAACATAAGTAGCCATGCGCACAGCCATCGCACTCTGCTTGTCCCTGCCGGCCTGGGCCGGCGTCACCGCGGTCCACGTGATCGAACGTTCGGACGTTCTCGGCAACACCGCTTTCGGCGCGGCCGGGCCGTACGAACGGATCGTGGCCAAGGCTCGCTTCGCGGTCGATCCGAAGACGCCCGCCAACCGGATCATCTCCGACATCGACCTGGCGCCGCGCAACGACGACGGCCTGGTCGAGTTCGCCGCCGACATCTTCGTGCTCAAACCGCGCGACCCTAAGCTGGGCAACGGCACGGCGCTGTTCGAAGTGTCCAATCGCGGCAACAAGGGGATGATGTCGATGTTCAACCTCGGCGGCGGCGGCGCGGACCCGCGGCACGCCAAGGACTTCGGCGATCGCTTCCTGTTGGAGCGCGGCTACACGCTGGTGTGGGTCGGCTGGCAGTTCGACGTGCCGGATGGCCCCGACAAGATGCGGCTCTACGCCCCGGCGGCTCGTCAGGACGGGCGCTCGATCGAGGGGCTGATCCGCGCCGAGATGATCACCGACACGCCGGCGAAGGTGCTGCCGCTCGGCGACCGTAGTCACATCGCCTATCCGGTGATCGAGGCGCTGCAAATGACGGTGCGCGACCGTTGCGACGCAACGCGAACTCCAGTAGCGGCCTCGGCGTGGAAGCTGGAGCCAGGCAACACGCACGTCCGCATGGAAGCGGGCTTCGAGCCGGGCAAGCTCTACGAACTGGTGTATCGCGCCAAGGATCCCGTCCTCGCGGGCCTGGGTCCCACGGCCGTGCGCGACTTCATTTCCTACTTGAAGTATGGCGGCGCAAAGGCTTCGCTCAACGTCCTCGGCGAACAGCGCAACCACATCAAACGCGCCATCGGATTCGGCACCTCGCAAAGCGGACGCTTCCTGCGCACGTTTCTCTACTACGGCTTCAATCGCGACGAACAGGATCGCAAGGTGTTCGACGGCGTCTGGGCGCATGTCGCCGGGGGAGGCCGCGGCAGCTTCAACCACCGCTTCGCACAGCCCTCCCGCGACGGTCACCCGCACCTCAACTGCGCCTACCCGACCGACATCTTCCCGTTCACCGATCGCGAGGAATCGGATCCGGTGACTGGGCTGTCCGGCGGAATCCTGGAGAATGCCATCGCGGAGAAGGTGGCGCCGAAGGTGTTCTACACCAATAGCTCCTACGAGTACTGGGGACGCGCGGCGGCGCTGATCCACTCCTCGCTGGATGGCAAGCAGGACGTGGCGCTCGATTCGGGAACGCGGTCCTACCTGTTCGCCGGAACGCAGCACGGACCGGGCTCGTTCCCGCCCACCAAGGGTGCGGCCGAGAACCCGTCCAATGGCAACGACTATCGATGGATGATGCGCGCGCTGCTGGTGTCGATGAACGAGTGGACGACATCGGGCAAGGAGCCTCCCGCGTCCCAGGTGCCGCTGGCGTCCAAGGACCAACTCGCCAGCGTCTCGGCGCTCAATTGGCCGAAGATCCCCGGATCGCGCGCGCCGCAGCGTCCGCAGCGAGCCTACCGCGCCGACTACGGTCCGGACTTCCGGACCAAGGGGATCGTGACGAAAGAGCCGCCAGAGCTGGGACAGCCGTTCGCGGCGATGATTCCGCAGGTCGACGTCGATGGCAACGAGATGGCGGGGATTCGCGCTCCCCTCGTGCAGGTTCCTCTGGCGTCGTTCACCGGGTGGAACATGCGCACCGCCAAGATCGGCGCCGTCGAGGAGATCTTCAGCATGCAAGGTTCGACCTTCCTGCTTCCGAAAACCAAGGCGGACCGCGCCAAGTCGCGGGATCCGCGCGCTTCGATCGAGGAGAGGTATTCCGGCAAAGCCGACTACGTCGCCAAGTTCACCGCGGCGGCGAAGGACTTGGCGTCGAAGGGATATCTGTTGGAAGGCGACGTCGCGAAGCTATCCGCGCTGAGCGCGGGATACTGGGAAGCCGCGACGAAGCGCTGAGGCCCGTGTGCCGGAGGTGGACGCGCGGGCCCGGGATCGGCGGCGCGTCACTCTTCGGTTGGGCAGGGATAGCAATCCGGCCACGGCACTTCGGCGGTCGAGATGTGGGCGATGGCGCTCAGGTGGAGCATCAGGGCGAGTCCGAAAATCAGTCGCTTCAGCATGGGTTTTCTCCGGTCGGGCGTTATTCTTCGGTCGGGCAGGGATAGCAATCCGGCCACGGCACTTCGGCGGTCGAGATGTGGGCGATGGCGCTCAGGTGGAGCATCAGGGCGAGTCCGAAAATCAGTCGCTTGAGCATTGGTATTTCTCCCAGTTGATTTTGTGGCTACCAGGCGACGACCGGGTCATCGGCCCTGGCAGTACCGAGAGTACCAAGCCTTACGTTTATCGCCGCCGTACTAGTGGAGATGTTCTAGTTCTGGAACAAGAAAGGGGGGCGTAGGCGGAATCTAAAGTCTCCCCCACTCGAGGTCGATGTGTACTACAATGGCGATTGGCCGGGACGGGAACCAGGCAATGCCGCTGAGACCAAGTCGAGAACTCGAGCGAGGCGCGTCCGCCGACCTGTGGCGGCACACGTTATCGCAGATCCCTACCGTCTTCGGGCGGCTCGTATACCTGTCTTCCCTGCGGAATCAGAACGATAGCAGGTATCACCACCACGGTCTTGGACTGATGTTCGGCGACGAGGAATCCCACCGGACGCTGGCCGAGAGCCACGACCGGGCCTTCTCCGAATGGCTCAACTTCAATCTGGAGGAGCAGAAGGCCGACCTCGACCTGTACTTGTCGACTCTTTCGACCAACAAGCGGACGCTGGTCGAAACCTGGGTGCGCCTGGCGCCCTATCGCAACTTCGTCCCCGCGACGGTTCGCCACGCCGAGCGGCAGCTCTACCTCAGCGACCTCGAGACGATTCTGGAACTGATACGGAACGCGTGCGGCGTTTCCGGGTCTGATCCAGACGCATAGCCACTCCCGTCACCTGCCCCACGACGTCGACTTCTTCGGGATACGCATAGACCGCGGGGACCGTGTTCGACGACGGATGTGGCTGTAGAATCAGGCGGTCCCGGTCCAGGCTGGCCCAACTGCAGATAAACCCTTCGCGGTGCTCGAACAGGTAGATGGGCCGTTCGAACTCGGAGGTCCAACCCGTGTCGGTCACCTTGCGTTTGGTCTCGTCGATCAGCACCATCGATCCCGGCTGGATGAGCGGATGCATCCAGAAATCGTCGGTGCCGATGAAGGCGTAGCGATGGTTCGGAAGGTCCATGCCATTCAGCAGCATCAGGGGCATCGGCCCCCACCGTTGAATGAAGCGGCTCAGATGGGTTGTCCGCCGGAGGTCCAGCCCAGGGTCGAGTGATAGCGGAAAACTCTCGATCACCCCACCGGCGGGGGCCGTAAACTGCACCGTGTGCGTTTTCTCCAGTTCTATCAGAGTGGCGTCGCCGGGCATCTTGGCGAGGTCGACTCCGAACCACCCGAGCACTTCCTGAATGTCCAGCCGGTAGATCGCGCAGAGGGAATAGAGCCGGAAAATGGTCGGCACCGAGCCCTTGTTTTCGATGTCGGAAAGGCGGCTAAGTGCAATGAAATACTCATCGTTATTGTGACGCTGTGCGATACTGAGGCTGGCTTGCTCAACATCGCGGTAACGGAGACCAAGGCGGTCCCGAACACGCTTCAGCTTTTGCCCGGCGTCCTCCCGAAGTGGTTCCAGCATTGGGGTCGTCCCGTGGGGCGAGAGCGCGAATCCAGCAGCCGCGAGTCCCCCCGTTGGAGTCTCGATGTATTGTACCGTATGACAGAGGCGGGACGGACCGGCTCGTTGCGGGAGCTTGTTCCGAATTCGGAACAAGATCGATTGGAGGAGGCGAATTTTGGAAATTGTCGTCGGGATTAGCGGCGCCAGCGGTTCGATTTATGGCATCCGGCTACTCCGGAAGCTGCGCGATTCGGGGAGTGCCACCACCCATCTGATCCTCAGCCGCGGGGGCGAACGGACGGCGTACCTCGAAACGGGGATGCTTGCGGCCGGCATCCGCGCCTTGGCCGATCATCACTACCCACACGAAGATATCGGCTGCCGGCTGGCCTCGGGATCATACCCCACTTCGGCCATGATCGTGGCGCCATGCTCGATTCACACAATGAGCGCTATCGCGGCGGGCATCAGTTCCAACCTCATGGTCCGCGCCGCCGACGTCACCCTCAAGGAACGCAGGAAGCTCATTCTCCTGGTGCGGGAAACCCCGCTTCACCTAGGTCATCTCCGCACGATGACCGCCCTCGCCGAGATGGGAGTGATCGTCATGCCGCCGGTGCCGGGCTTCTACCACATGCCGAAGACCATCGACGATCTGGTGGACCACACGATCGACCGGGTGCTGGATCTGATTGGCCTTCCGAACCCGGCGGCGCGCAGATGGGATCCGAAGTAGTATGCTCGTTATGGAATGAGCCTCCTTCGATGGCTAAGCGCGGCCACGCTTGCCGGCGGATTGTCCGCAGCCGGTCTCGAGTTCAACCGCGACATCCGGCCGATTCTCTCCGATAAGTGTTTCTCCTGCCACGGACCCGATCCCGCCAATCGGAAGACGGCGTTGCGGCTGGACAACGCGGCCGGGGCCGCGATCGCGTTGAAAAACGGCGCTCGCGCGGTGACGCCCGGCAAGCCGGACGAGAGCGAGATCTATAAGCGGGTCGTCAGCGCGAACAAGGCTCTCCGAATGCCGCCCGCCTACATGGGCCACGAAGCGCTGAAGGAGCCCGACATCGCCCTTCTGCGGCGGTGGATCGAGGAGGGAGGCGCGTGGCAGCCCCACTGGTCGTTTGTCCCGCCACAACGCCCCGCCCCGCCATCGATCCGCCCGGAATGGGGCATCAACGAGATCGACCGCTTCGTCGTGGCGAGGCTCGATCGCGACGGCTTGCGGCCCTCCCCGGAGGCGGACAAGCGGACCTTGTTGCGACGGCTGAGCCTGGATCTGACGGGCCTGCCTCCCACGCCGGCGGAAATGGACGACTTCCTCGCCGACAGGGCTTCCAACGCTTACGAAAAGGCGGTCGACCGCCTGCTCGACTCCCGCGCGTATGCCGAACGCATGGCGATCCGGTGGCTGGAAGCCGCGCGCTACGCCGACACCAACGGCTACCAGAGCGACGGGGTGCGGACCATGTGGCCGTGGCGCGACTGGGTGATCGACGCTTTCCGTCGAAACATGCGGTTCGACCAGTTCACGGTCGAGCAGCTCGCCGGCGATCTGCTGCCCGGCGCGACGCCCAGCCAGCGGATCGCCACCGCGTTTCACCGCAATCATCGAACCACGGCCGAGGGCGGCATCGTGGACGAGGAGTTTCGCGTCGAGTACGTGGCCGATCGCGCCGAAACCACCGCCACCGTCTGGCTCGGCCTCACCATGGGTTGCGCGCGCTGCCACGACCACAAGTACGATCCCATCACGCAGAAGGACTTCTACAGCCTCTTCGCTTTCTTCAACAACGTGCCCGAGAAGGGCTTCGTCTACAACTTCGGCAACGAGCCGCCCTTCGTCGCCGCGCCGGACGAGGAACAACGGAAGAAGCTGGCCGGACTCGACGCCGCCGCGGACGCCGCCAAACGGAACTGGGAGAGCCTGTCCGCGCGGATCGAGAAGGAATGGAAGAAGTGGGCGGCGGCCCAGCCCGCCTCCTTCGACTGGACTCCCTCCAGCGGCCTACTGGCGCACGAAAAGCCCGCGAACTCCACGTTCGACAACAATCGGGTCGTGGATCTGGGGACGGAAAAGGCCAAGTTCAACCATCGAGATCCGCTTACCTTGTCCGTGCGGGTGAACACGAAGACGCCGAAAGGCGCCGTCCTCACCCGGGCCGAGGACTACTGGGAGGGGACCGGATACGGCATCTATCTCGTCGACGCCAAGATACGCTTCCACTTCGTCTTTCGCTGGACCGATCTCGGCATGCGCGTCGAGACGCGGGACCCGCTCCCCCTCGGCGAGTGGCACGACATCGCCGTGACCTACGACGGCTCCATGCTCGCGTCGGGAACGCACATCTACGTCGACGGAACGGAGTGGCCTCTGAAAGTGCTGTTCGATCAGCATCTGTGGCCCATCGGTCATAAGGCGCCGCTGCGGCTGGGCGCCGGAGCAGGTCTGAACTTCGAGGGTGGGATCGAAGAGGCTCGCGTCTACGACCGCGCGCTCGATGGCAAGGAAGTGGAAGCCCTGTCGCGCGCCGGCTCCCGCGAGAACAAGTTGCGGCTCGCGTTCCTGGACGGCCGCCTGCCGCCGGACTTGGCCGCCGCCCGCAAGACGATGCTCGACACGCGCGCCGAACGCGACAAATACCACGCCTCCCTTCCCACCGTCATGGTGATGGAGGACCGGCTGGATCCGCGCGACACGTTCGTGCTGCGCCGCGGCGCCTACGACGCGCCGGGTGACAAAGTCGCCGCGGCCGCGCCCGCCATGCTCCGGCAGTTGCCGCCGGACCGGCGGCTGAACCGGCTGGATCTGGCGCGTTGGCTCGTTTCCCGGGAGAATCCGTTGACGGCGAGGGTCGCGGTGAACCGCTTCTGGCAGTCGATGTTCGGAATGGGGCTGGTGAAGACGATCGAGGACTTCGGCTCGCAGGGCGAATGGCCCATTCACCAGGATTTGCTCGACTGGCTGGCGGTCGACTTCGTCGAATCGGGCTGGGACGTGAAGCGCCTCATGAAGACGATCGTCATGTCAGCCACTTACCGGCAGTCCTCCGCGGTAACTCCGGAACTACTGCGCAAGGATCCCGAGAACCGCCTGTTCGCTCGCGCTCCCCGGTTCCGGCTGACCGCCGAAATGATCCGCGATCAGGCGTTGGCGGTCTCTGGGCTGCTTGTGGACAAGACGGGCGGTCCGCCGGTCAAGCCCTACCAGCCCGAGGGGCTTTGGCAGGAGCTGACCGGCGGATCGGGCTACAAGGCGGACAAAGGCGAGGGCTTGTACCGGCGGAGCATCTACACGTACTGGCGGCGAACGATCCAGCCGCCGGCGATGATCGCGTTCGACTCCCCGACCCGCGAAACCTGCATGGTGCGCGAGAATCGGACCAACACGCCGCTGCAAGCGTTGAACCTGATGAACGACGTCACGTTCGTCGAAGCGGCTCGGAAGCTGGCCGAGCGGATCCTGCGGGACGGCGGCGCTTCGGCGGAGGCGCGGCTGCGGCACGGATACCGGTTGGTGCTGGGGCGCGACCCCAAGCCGGCCGAGGCGCGCGCGCTCACCGCGGCCGCCGCCGATTTCCAGGCTCGCTACAAGGACGACGGGAAGTCCGCCGAGGCGCTCCTCGGCCATGGGGAAGCTCCTCGCGACCAGGCGTTCGCCGCGCCGGATCTGGCGGCCTGGACCGGCGTCGCCAGCATCCTGTTGAATCTCGACGAAACGGTGACAAGGGAATGATCGAACGCGAACTCACACGGCGCCATTTTTTCTCGAGGACCTCGACGGGACTCGGGGCAGCCGCCTTGGCTGCGCTGCTGCCGGATTCGATGCGGGCGGCGGGCGGCTTGCCGGGCTTCCCCAATCACAAGGCCACGGCAAAGCGGGTCATCTATCTGTTCCAGTCGGGTGGCCCATCGCAGATCGAACTGTTCGATCACAAACCGAAACTCAGGGAGCTGGCCGGTTCGGAGCTGCCCGATTCCATCCGCCGAGGTCAACGCTTGACCGGCATGTCGGCCACGCAGTCCACCTTCCCGTGCGTGCCGTCGCGCTTCTCGATGAAACAACACGGCGAGTCGGGGGCGTGGATCGGCGAAACGTTGCCGCACCTGGCCAAGATCGCCGACAAGCTGACATTCATCAAGTCGATGCACACGCAGGCGATCAATCACGATCCGGCGGTCACGTTCTTTCAGACCGGGGGGCAGATAGCAGGCCGTCCTTCGATCGGCTCGTGGCTGCAGTACGGCCTGGGTTCGGAATCGGAGGATCTGCCAGGCTTCGTGGTGATGATCTCGCCGGGGCAAGGCGGCGGCGGCCAGCCCCTCTACGACCGGCTCTGGGGAAGCGGCTTTCTGCCGACACGGTTCCAGGGCGTCAAGTTCCGTTCGGTTGGCGATCCGGTCCTGTTCCTGAAGAATCCCGCCGGATTCACGGGCGCGGACCGGCGGCGGTATCTGGACGCGCTGTCGGAAGTGAACCAGATCAAGCTCGCCGAATATGGCGATCCCGAGATCGCCACCCGCATCGCGCAGTACGAGATGGCGTTCCGGATGCAGACCTCGGTGCCGGAACTGACGGATCTGTCGAAAGAGCCGGAGTCGACGTTCGCGCTCTACGGCGAGGACGCACGCAAGCCCGGGACCTACGCGGCAAACTGCCTGTTGGCGCGGCGGCTGGCCGAGCGCGGAGTGCGCTTCATCCAGTTGTTTCATCGCGACTGGGACCATCATGGCGGGCTGATGAAGGGGCTGCCAGGGCGGTCCAAGGACACCGATCAAGCCTCGGCGGCGCTGGTGACCGATCTGGCGCGGCGCGGCATGCTCGACGACACGCTCGTGGTGTGGGGCGGCGAATTCGGCCGGACCGTCTATTGCCAGGGACGCCTCACCGAATCCGAGTACGGCCGCGACCATCATCCGCGCTGCTTCACGGTGTGGATGGCGGGCGGCGGCATTCAGCCGGGAATCAGCCACGGCGTCACCGACGAGTTCAGCTACAACGTGGTGGAGAATCCGGTGGACGTGCACGATCTGCACGCGACCATTCTCCATTGCCTGGGGATCGACCACCTGAGGCTGACGTTCAAGTACCAGGGGCGGCACTTCCGCCTCACCGACGTGCACGGGAAAGTGGTGCGTCCCGTACTGGCCGCCTAAACAAAATCGGGGCGGGCCCTAAGGCTCGCCCCTTTCCGGAGACCGGAGAAAGTGAATGGAGAAACCAGACCAGCGGAGAAAATCTAGTCGTTCAACTGGAAGTCCGCGACGAACGCCGAGCGCTTGTCGGGGCTCGACCACGTGGTGCCGAGTTCCTTGCCCTTGAACGAGTTCGCGATCGTGAAGGCGGGCATCGAGTGGCCGACCTTGGTCAACGGCGGATAGAAAATTTCTTCGTGCGCGCAGACGTGATCCTTGCTCATCAGAGGACGCGTCTGAACGGCGGCGAGGCTGCCGGCGCGAAGCGTGGCGGTGGCGCTGTGCACGTTGTTGTCTTCGAAGTCGATGCTGACGGGCGCGTATTCGATCTTCACGATGTCGGTCAGCAGGTCGCCGGCCATCTGCTGCGCGAACTGCTTCAACGCGACGCGCTGTTCGACGTTGGCGCGCTCGTCGACGATCAGCACCGCTTTCACGGGATAGGCGGTGTTGTGAACATCGCCCAACGTCGCGCTCGCCTTGATCGCGCCGACCACTCCGAGGCCGTCGAGCTTCACGCCCTTGTAGGAGCCCTCGGTAATTTTCCAGCCCATGACGGCGAGTTCGCCGACCACGCCGACTTCGGAATTGGCGAAGCACGCGCCGGTGTAAACGTCGGCCGAGCGGGCCTCCAGGTAGTGCCCCCTCACCGAACTCCCAGCCAGCGCCGAACCGGCAGCCAGCAACGAACCCAATGTCAAGGTAGAGATCGCCTTCATTAGCCTTTGGTAGCCTCCTTCCCTCATCCTATATGACGCGGGCCCGAATTGCAAAGCCATTTTGGATTCCGGCCGCGCCCGCGTGGTATATTTCGTGCGTGACAACCCGGAACGCCTTCGCTCTGCTCGCCATCGGCGCCGCCACCCTGCGATCGGAGACTTGGACGCAGTCGGCCTTCCCCCCGGATCCCGCCGGTTGGACCGTCTGGTTCGCCCGGCCGGAAACGGCTCCGCGAACCTGGGTGGAACCGGTGGTGTCGCGTGGCGAGCCAGGCTCGTTGGCGATCTCCGGCAACGGCAACGCCGCCGAATATGGCGGCTGGGAGCGCGTCATCGGCGGCGTGAAGCCGGGTGGATGGTACCGCTTCGTGGCCCACTATCGAATCGCCGGCGCCTCGCACGAGAATCTGCAGGTGCTGGCGCGGCTCGATTGGCGCACGGGCGGCGGGAAACGCTCCGGGCAACCCGACTACGGATACCGGTTGGTCCGGGAGGGCGACTGGAGGCGGGTCACCATCGAGGTCCCGGCGCCGGAGGGAGCGGCGTCGGTCCGCGTGCAACTCTACCTCCAGAACGCGCCCCAGGCCACCGTGTGGTGGGACGATCTGAGCTTCGCCGCGATCGACGCGCCCGGTCCGCGAAAGGTGACCGTGGCCAGCGTAAATCTACGGCCCCGCGGATCGGCCTCGGCGGCGGCGAGCGTCGCCAGGTTCGTCGAACTGGCCGACCGGAGCGTCCAAGCGGCCGACGTCATTCTGCTGCCCGAAGGGATCAGCGTTGTCGGCACCGGGATGAAGTATCCGGAGGCCGCCGAGACGATCCCCGGACCCACCACCGAAACGCTGGCAGGCTTGGCGCGGCGCAAAAACGCTTATGTCGCGGCCGGCATCTACGAGCGGGAGGGAGCGGTCCTCTACAACACGGCGGTGCTGCTCGACCGCAAGGGCAACCTCGCCGGCAAGTACCGCAAGGTGTACCTGCCTCGGGAAGAAGTGGAAGGCGGCCTGACGCCGGGTAACGACTATCCCGTGTTCGATACCGATTTCGGCAAGGTCGGCATCATGATCTGCTGGGATCTGCAGTATGCGGACCCGGCCCGGGCGCTGGCGTTGCGCGGCGCGGAGTTGTTGCTCGTGCCCATCTGGGGCGGCAACCAGACGCTCGGGAAGGCCCGCGCCATCGAGAACCGCGTGTTCGTGGCTGCTTCCGGCTACGACTACCCGACGTACGTGATGGACCCCGACGGCGAGATCCTGTCCGCGGCGCGTGAGGACGGTACGGTCGCGGTGTCCGCCATCGACCTCAACCGGATCTACGCCGACAAGTGGCTCGGCGACATGCGCGGACGGCTTCGCAAGGAACTGCGCGACGACATCCGGCTCGAGTAACGGTCAGCTCCTCCGGATTCGGATCTGCTTGTACTCCATCCAGCGCCCGTTCTGATGGGCCTGCAATTCGATGAAGCCGGGCTCGAGAGTTTCGAGCCGGTCGTACTCCATCACCGTCTCGCCATTGACGCGCACCAGGCACCAGCGGTCCTTCACAAACAACTGGAACAGGTACCACTGTTCGGGTTCGATGCGCGGATAGTGGGCCCGCTTGTGGAAGTAGAGAGAGCCCGTCGGAAAGTGCGCCTCCTCCACGTCGTGCAACTGGATCTCGTAGCGCTCGCGGCCCCCTTGCGAGCGAAACAGCACGCCGCCATTGTGGTGGAGGATGCCGCGGATGTAGAGCTGCAAGGCGAAGTCGCGATACTTCTCCTTCGTGGTGAGGTTGCCGAGACCGTCGCCGCGCAGCACCGGTCCCAACGCGTCGAACCGCGCCGGGTAAGTCTTGTTCGGCTCGGTGATGCTCCATTTGGACAGGTCGGACGGCTGAGCGTACAACGTCTCCCAGGCGGGGTTCGACGGCAGTTCGCGAATCCGCACGGCGCGAAACTGGAAAGGATAGGTCAGCGTCTCGAACCCGATGTAGCCGCCGCGCAGGCGGTACTTCAATTCGGGATGGGAGTCGAGGTCGAGATCGTGGATAACCGCCCCGTTGCACTCCACGCGGAGTTTGGGCCACTCCAACCGGACGCGCATCCGGTTCCAATCGCCGGACTTCACGTTGACCCCGCGCGGCGCCACGACAGGGAAGATGGAGCCGGAGGAATTGGTGGTGGGCTCCTTGTCCACCTGGTGAAACAGGCTGATCTTGAAGCCACACGCCGACCGTTTGCCGTGCTCGGGCGCGGAGAAATAGAAGCCGCCATCGGTCCAGCCCTTGATGAAGAACTCGAACTCGGCCTCGAAATTCTCGTAGCGCTTCGCCGACCGGAGCCATGCCGGATAAGCCGCCGACGGGCTTCCCGCGATCGCTCCGTCCCGCGCGAAGAACGCGGACTCCGGGCCCTCCTGAATCGACCATCCATCCAAGTCGCGCCCGTTGAACAGGCTCGTCCATCCGTCTTGCGCGCCGAGCGGAAACGACGCCGCGAACGGAAGCGACATCGCGAAGGTTCTGCGATCCATTTTTCGATTGTATGCCGCGGCGCGGTAGTATGGTTCGTTTGCGGTCCGTCAGCAGATCCTACAACACGATCGCCGGTCAGAACGTGGCCCGGCTGGGTTCGCTCAGCGATGGAGTGTTTTCGATCGCCATGACCCTCATGGTGCTCGACTTGCGCGCGCCCGCTCAAGAGGCGATTCGCTCGGAGTCCGATTTGATCGCCGCGATGGGGGCGCTGGCGCCGCGGGTCGCCATGTACGTCATCAGCTTCATGACGATGGGGATCTTCTGGGTCGGCCAGCAGACGCAGCTCAATCACTTGATTCGTTCGAGCCGGGGGCTATCCTGGATCCACCTCGCGTTCCTGTTCGGGGTGTCGGTCGCTCCGTTCTCCACCAGTTTGCTGGCGCAGTTCGCCACCTACCGGACGGCGCTACTGGTGTACTGGTTCAACATCTTCTTCCTGGGCGCGATGCTTTACGCCAGTTGGAAGAAAGCCCTGGCGGAGGGCCTGGTCAGGCAGGACTTACCGGCGGACGTTTCCGACGCCATCCGGCGCCGAATCGTGGTGGCGCAGGCGATCTACGCCGGGGGAGCGGCGCTCTGCTTCGTCCATCCGTATTGGAGCCTCGCGGTGTTCCTGACGGTTCAAGCGGCGTACGCTCTCGGGCTGAACCTGCCGGCGAGGTTTCGCCGTTGACCGTGCGGCCGCCGCAATGGCGTCCTCGGCGGGGAACTACTCCCCTCGCAGCCCGGCGATCCGCGGCGCGCGGCTCTTCGGCGTATCCAGGCTGAACGAGCGTACATCGCCCAGTTGCTCGCGCGCAAAAGCCCCGGTGAGCGCCACCGCCTGCTCCATCTCCCGCGACCGCCGTTCGAACGCGGACCACGCGATGCGGCCCTCGTCCGGGTCGAACTCCCACATCCCCACCAGGCGGCCGCCCTCGACGATCGCGTTGGACGGCAGATCGGCCACGCGGCCGAGGCTCGCGGGCGGCTCGACGCCCGGCGCGAGCAGCGAGCGGAAATCGCGCCGGAGCAGCAACAGGCTGTCGATCGCGCTGATGAGGGCTCAGCCTCGCACCGGCGGCCGGAAATCGCGCCAGGCGTCGAGATCGGCGGGGAGCAGCAGGCGGTCCAATCCCGCCGTTGCGGGGACCAGTCCGAGCGGCGCCACCGCGTCCTTGGCCGCTTTCACGCCGAGGCCTGAGAACCACTGGAACTCGGCGAGCGTCGCCGGCCCGATCCAGGCGAAGTAGCGCCGCGCGAGTTCGATGTGGCACTCGGCGGCGGACAGCGTAAACGTCGCCAGCGGGTTCGGCGACCAGCGCCCATACGCGTAGGTCTGCGTGTCGAGCCGACCGTTGCGCGGGATCCGGCGGATCTCGCCCTCCGATTGGAGACGGCCCAGCGCGAGCGGGAGGGTGGTGGTCAACCCGCTTTCTTGCCCGGTTCGCCGAGGTGGCGAGCGGCCGGACCCATCGCGTCCTTGATGGCGCCGGGATCGAGCGGACCCGCGCGCAGCGCATCGAGCACGCTTGCCGCCAGCCTGTCGATCTCGGCATCGGTGACGCCCAGCTTGGCGCCGGTTTTGAATCGCACCGCCTCCGCCGGTTGGCCGAGCTTCAGACCAAGGGCGAAGTCGACGGCCGGCAACACGTAGGTGCAGCCGCCCGCCGAGGGCAGTTCGTGGATCTCGAGCGCGGCGTGGGCGCGATCGGCCTCCGCGCGGCCGATGCCAGCGCGCGCGAAGAGCGTCAGATAGGGACACGAGCCCCCTACCGATCGAGCCCATCCGGCGCGAGTCAGCACGTCCGCCGCCGAGGCTCCGGTGAGCGATCCGTCCAGGCCTTGCCGGTGCGCCCACCAAGCCTGCAGCCGGGCTACTTTTTCAGCCATCCGTTGGTCTCCATCCAGTCCCTCATCCGGTCGGGCCACGCGTCGGTGGGTGCGCCTTTCTTGCGGATGCCGAAGCCGTGGCCGCCTTTGGCGAAGATGTGGAGTTCGGCGGAGATCTTGTTCTTGCGCAGGGAGTCGAACACGCGGGTGGCGTTGGCGGCGGGGACGGTGGGGTCGTCGGCGGCGTGGAGAATGAAGGCGGGCGGCGCATCGGCGGCGAACTCGAAGCGTTCGGGCGCGCCTCCGTAAATGATGCCGAGGAAGGCGGGGCGCGTTTCGGAATCGTAGCCGAGGCCCAGGTTGATCGCGAGATTTCCGCCGGCGGAGAATCCCATGAAACCGACGCGCTCCGGGCGGATGTTGAACTCCGCGGCACGGTTGCGGACGATCTTCATGGCGCGTTTGGCGTCGTCGAGAGCCATGGCGGCGACGGCGGCGCGGTCGATCTTGGCGGGATCGCGCGACACGCGGTACTTGAGGACGATCCCCGCGACGCCGAGCGTGGTGAGCCAACGAGCAACGTCGTGGCCTTCCTTATCGATAGCCAGATGGCGGTCTCCACCACCCGGCGCGACGATCACGGCCGTCCCGTTGGCGAGTTCGGCGGGAGGGAGGTGGATCGCGATGGTGGGGCGTGTGACCAGACGGAGGCGGCGTTCGCCGTCGGTGGTGCTTTTCTCGGAGATTACGGTTTCGGGGATGTCGCCGGTACCGGGAGCGCCGTGAGGGAACAGGCGGATCTCCTTGGGATCGGCGGCTAGCACGGCGGCGGCGAAGACGGCGGCGGCGAGTACGTTTCGCATAAGATTTGCTATACCGGACGTCCCGCGGAGCGCTCGACAGGAGGCACGCTTTGCGCAGGCCGCGGGCGGGACGGCGCAAGGAGATCGAACCTTCGGCTCCGATTGCCGTAAGCTAAGAGGGAGTGATTCCCGATTCGGTGGCGCCTCGCGTCAACTTGGCGTTTGCTCCGGAGGTGCGTTCCCGGGGAGGCAAGCTGTACAACGCCCGGCGGTACGATCTGCTGTCCGGCAACGCCTACGAGGTGCACGCGACGTCCGACCGCCAGACGGTTCGCATCCTCCGGCGCAAGCGCACCCTCGCCTGTCATTGCGATTGCCCGTACTTTTCCGATCTCGGACCTTGCGAACACGTCTGGGTCGCGTTGCTGGCCGCCGACGACCGGCGGTACCTGGCGGGCGATGGCTCCGCCGGGCCGCTCGAGATCGCGCCGATCGACGACGATTGGACCGATAGCGACGACTTCTATCCACCGCGGTCGCCGCAAACGTCGCGAATGCCCAAACCGGTGCTCCGGATGGAGCCGCGTCCCCAACCGGTCGAGATCGCTCCACCGCCGCGCCCCGAACCGGCTCCGGCGTGGATGACCCGGCTGAACGACCTCCGCTCGAAGCCCGCGGCTTACCGCCCGGTCGCCTGGCCCGCGCAACGCCGCCTCCTCTATCTGGTGCGGCCCGCCGAGAGCAAGCAGTACCATTGCCTGGTCCTGGGCTTGTGGGAACAGGATATGAAGAAGGACGGCGAATGGGGCCGTCCGCGCACGGCCCGGATTCACAAGGACGCGATCGAGACCATGCCCGAACCGGACAAGGGGATCGTCTCCAAGATCTGCGGTGGCCGCGGGATCTACGAGTACGTGTACGAGATCGGCGAGGTCCATCGCTTGTCCCGCGCGCTGGCGGAATCGGTGATCGGAGCCATTGCGGAAACGGGGCGCCTGTTCGACGCCTCCGAAGCGAGCGACGAACGGATGGGCGCGCCGGTGGTGTTCGACGAGGGCGCGCCCTGGGAATTCCGGCTCGACCTTACGCGCGGCGAGACCGGCTTCTCGCTGAATGGGCACTTGCTGCGGGGAGAGGAACGGTTGCCGTTGACGTCGGCAAAGATCCTGGTGCCTGGATTTCTGCTCTCCGGCAACGTGCTGGCGCGGTTCGACGATCGCGGCTACGGACACTGGGCGCGCGTCTTCGCCGACAAGGGCGCCATCAGTGGCGACGCGGCGCAGTTCGACCGGTTCGAGAGGATGCTGCTCGACACGCCGGACCTGCCCGTGGCGGATCTCGCCGAGCCGCTCGGCTTGCGCACCGTCTCGATCGTTCCGAGCCCGTTCTTCGTGGTCACCCGCCAGGTCCGGTCGTGGGGCTCCGAGCGCCTCGAGGGCGAAGTGCAGTTCGACTATGAGGGTCTGCGAGTGAGCGCGTGGGACGCGCGGTCGACGGTGATCGACAAGGACCGCCGGATCGCGGCCACGAGAGATCCCGCCGCGGAAGCACAACTGGAAGCGGCGCTCGCCGATTTGGGTTTGAAGCAAAGCGAGAGTTGGGCGGCAACCGGGGCGATCGCCTATCAGGTGGCGCAGACCCGGTTGCCAGTCATCGTGCGCGCGCTCATGTCCAGCGGCTGGGTGGTGGAGGCCGAAGGCAAACTTTTCCGTTCCGGCAAGAGTTGGAACGTCAAGGTGACTTCGGGGATCGACTGGTTCGGACTCGACGGAGCCGCCGATTTCGACGGCGCGAGCGCCGAACTGCCCGAATTGCTGGCGGCGGTGCGGTCCGGAACCAAGATGGTGCGTCTCAGCGATGGCACCTACGGCATGTTGCCGGAGGAATGGCTCGCGCGGCTGGGGCTGTTGGCCGGAATGAGCGAGGTGAAGGACGGCGAAGTCCGCTTTCGCAAGAATCAGGCCGGTCTGCTCGACGCGCTTTTGGCGGGCAAGGAGGAGGCGTCCTTCGACGAGACGTTCGAACGGGTGCGCGCCAAGCTGCGTGATTTCGGCGGAGTTGGCGCGGCGGCGCAGCCTGCCGGGTTCCAGGGCGAGTTGCGGCCCTACCAGTTGGAAGGGCTCGGGTGGCTGCGGTTCCTGTGCGAGTTTGGATTCGGCGGATGCCTGGCCGACGACATGGGCGTCGGTAAGACCGCCCAGGTGCTGGCGCTGCTCGAGGAGCGGCGCGCGTTGCGCGAGACCGGGGTGGAGGTTGCGCCGTCGCTCGTCGTGGTGCCCAAGTCGCTGGTGTTCAATTGGAAGGCGGAATCGGCGCGGTTCACGCCCAGGTTGCGTCTGCTCGACTACACGGGCGTGGGGCGCGAAGCCGAATTCGCCGGATACGACGTGGTGCTCACCACATACGGTACGGTCCGCCGCGACATCCTGACGCTGAAGGACTACCGCTTCGACTACGCGATTCTCGACGAGTCGCAGGCGGTGAAGAACGCCGCCACCGATGCTTCCAAGGCGGTGCGGCTGATCGCGGCGGACCACCGTCTGGCGATGACGGGCACGCCGGTGGAGAATCACCTCGGCGAATTGTGGAGCCTGTTCGACTTCCTGAATCCGGGAATGCTCGGCTCGTCGAAGGTCTTCCAGTCCGCGTCCGCCGCCATGCGCGACGCCAGTTCGGAGGCGCGCGTCATGCTGGCGCGGGCGCTCCGGCCCTTCCTGCTGCGCCGCACCAAGCAACAGGTCGCTCGCGACCTGCCGGACAAGATCGAGAACACCGCTTACTGCGAGCTCGAGGGCGAGCAGAAACGCCTTTACGACGAGCTCCGCGACCACTACCGCGAGCAGTTACTCAAGCGGGTGGACGACGACGGCATCAACAAGTCGAAGATCCAGGTGCTCGAGGCGTTGCTCCGCCTGCGCCAGGCCGCGTGCCACCCCGGTCTGATCGACGCCAGGAAGAAGCACTTCCCTTCCGCCAAGTTCGACGCGCTGATGCCGCAACTGCTGGAAGTGGCGGAGGAGAATCACAAAGCCATCGTGTTCTCCCAGTTCACCAGTCTGCTGGCGCTGCTCATCCCGAAGCTGGACGAGGCCAAGATCTCCTACGCGTATTTGGACGGGCAGACCACCGACCGGCAGGCGGCCGTGAACCGGTTCCAGACCGACGACTCGTGCAAGGTGTTCCTGGTGAGCTTGAAAGCCGGCGGAGTCGGTCTCAACCTGACTGCCGCCGAGTACGTCTTTCTGCTCGATCCCTGGTGGAATCCGGCGGTCGAGATGCAGGCGATCGACCGGGCCCATCGGATCGGCCAGACGCGCACGGTGTTCGCCTACCGGCTGATCGCGCGCGACACGGTGGAGGAAAAGGTGCTGGCGTTGCAAAACTCCAAGCGCGATCTGGCGGACGCCATCATCAATGCCGACAACAGCGTGATCCGCAACCTGAGCCGCGACGATCTGGAACTGCTGCTTTCGTAGATCCGCGCCTCGAATGCTATCCTGATATTTCCACGGGACGGTCCCGTCCCATACCCCCCGCAGAGGTTCTATGTCTGGACATTCGAAATGGGCGACCATCAAGCACAAGAAGGCTGCCCTCGATTCCAAGCGCGGCAAAGTGTTCACGCGCGTGATCAAGGAAATCGCCATCGCCGCGCGTAGCGGAGGCGGCGACCCCGACGCGAATCCGCGGCTCCGCACCGCCATCACCGCCGCCAAGGCGGTGTCAATGCCCGCCGACAACATCAAGCGCGCCATCCTCCGCGGCACCGGCGACGGAGAGGGCGGACAGATCGACGAAATCATGTTCGAAGGCTACGGCCCCGGCGGCGCGGCCGTGATGGTGGCGACCGCTACCGACAATCGCAATCGCACCGTGAGCGAGATCCGCCACATGTTCGGCAAGAACGGCGGCAACCTGGGCGAGGTCGGCTCGGTCGCGTGGATGTTCGACCGCAAGAGCCAAGTGGTCATCGAAGGCGACAAGACGAACGAAGAGCAGTTGATGAACATCGCGCTCGAGGCGGGCGCGGACGACATCCGCAACGACGGTGAGAACTGGGAAGTCCTCTCCGATCCCACCCGGCACTTCACCGTGCTCGAAGCGATCCAGAAAGCGGGCATCGCCACGATGGAAGCCTCCATCGCCATGGTGCCCAAGAACCTGATGAAACTCGAGGGCAAGACCGCCTCGGGCATGCTCCGGTTGACCGACGCGCTCGAAGAGCACGACGACGTGCAGAGCGTCTACTCCAATTTCGATATCGACGAGTCCGAACTCGCATCGATGGGCTAGGCCGCTGGATGCGCGTCCTCGGCATCGACTGCGGAACCGAGCGGACCGGCTACGGCGTCATCGACTCCGACGGCCGCGCTCACGGCATCGTCGCCGCGGGCACGATCCGAACGTCCCCGCGCGACCCCCTGCCGGTCCGGCTGGCGGGTATAGCGCGTGGTCTGCGGGAGGTCCTGGCCGAGCACACGCCGGAGGAAGCCGCCGTCGAGGAGGTGTTCCATTCGGTGAACGCGAAGTCGGCGTTGAAGCTGGCGCATGTACGCGGCGTCGCGCTGTTATTGATCGCCGAGGCCGGCCTCCCGTGCGCCGAGTATTCGCCGCTGAGCGTCAAACAGAGCGTGGTGGGATTCGGACGCGCGGAAAAGGAACAGGTGCAGTTCATGGTTCGGGGCATCCTCGGGCCGTCGGCTCCGGTGAAAGAGCCCGACGCCTGCGACGCGCTCGCCGTCGCGCTTTGTCACGCGATGCGGCGGGTCTGGGCCAAGGTGGCGGCGTCGTGAGAAGCGTGCTGTGGATGCTGGCGTTCGGCGCGCCGTTGCTCGCCGAGCCGCGCATCGTGTATTCCAAGGTGTTTCCCGGAAGCGTGCCGCCGTGGGTGCAGATCGCGTTCGAACGCGATGGCAAGGCCGTTTACAAGGAATCGCCGGACGACGAGCAGCCTCTCAAATTCGCGCTCGACAAGGAATCCGCGGACAAGATCTACGCGCTCGCCGACAAACTGGAGCGGTTCAAGACGCCGCTCGAATCCGGACTGAAGGTCGCCAACATGGGGATGAAGACGTTCCGCTGGGAAGAAGGCGGCGAATCGCGCGAGGTGAAGTTCAATTACTCGCAGGACGAAACGGCGCGGCAATTGCTGGATTGGTTCGAAAAGATGACCGAGTCCGAGCAACTGCTCATCTCGGTGGAGCGGTCGGTTCGATACGACAAGTTGGGCGCCAACAAGGCGCTGCTGCAATTGCAAGCCGCGATGGAGAAAGGACGGCTGGTGGGCGGCGCGCAGTTTCTTCCCATGCTGGACCGCGTGATCAAGAACGACAGCTTTCTCAACATGGCGAGGGACCGGGCGTCGGCGCTGGCCGAGGCTATCCGCAATCCGGTCCCGAAGGGGGCCCAGCAGTGAAACCCGCCGTTGCGTTGCTGTGCGCGAGCCTCGCGTTCGCGCAGGCCGACGACGAGCAGGCCTCATTGCAGAAGGCCCTCGGCGAGGCCGGCTCCAGCCAGGTTGATTTCATCCGGGCGCTCGAAATCCACCTGAGCCGCTACCCGAAGACGGCGCAGCGTGCGGAACTGGAACGCGCGCTCGTCAAGACGGCCATCGAGATCCGCGACCAGCGCCGCGTGATCCAATACGGCGAGAAGGTGCTCGAGTCCGAGCCTGTGAACATCGAGCTGCTCGAGCGGGTCCCGCGCTATCTCCTCGGCGAAGATACGAAGGAGCGGGCCGAAAAGGCGCTCGGATACGCACGGCGCCTCGAGGAGACCGCGAAGCAAGCCGCGCCGTCGCCGGGAATGCGCAACTACGCGCAACTCGCCGAACAGCAACAAATGCTGCTGGGTAAGGCCCTCTTGTATCAAAGCCGCGCCAGTGGGAACCTGGGCAAGGTCGAGGATGCGGAAAAGCTCGCCCGCCGCGCCTACGAAACCTTCCCCGGAGCGGAAGCGGCCCGGGAGATCGGCCGCTGGCTCGACAGACAGGGCAAGACGGAGGCCGCGCTCGCCGCCTGGGCCGATGCCTTCACGCTCGCCGACCCATCGGCCGGCATGGAGGACCGGCGGAAGGATCGCGCGCGGCTCGGGGCGACTTACCAGAAGCTGAAAGGCTCCGAGGCCGGTCTCGGCGAACTCCTGCTCGCCTCCTACGACCGGACCACCACCATCGTCGATGCGTACCGCTCCCGGCTGCGCAAGCTCGATCCGAACGCCGAAGTGCGCGATCCGATGGGATTCACCATCTCCGCCGTCAATGGCGAGAAGCTGTCGTTGGCCACGCTCAAGGGCAAGGTGGTGGTGTTCGACGTCTGGGCGACGTGGTGCGGCCCCTGCCGGCAGCAACAGCCGCTCTACGAACAGGTGAAGGAGAAGTACAAGAGCAACCCGAAGGTGGTGTTCCTCAACATCAGCACGGACGAGGCCAAGGAACTGGTCAAGCCGTTTCTCGAGCGGAACAAGTGGAACAAGACCGCTTACTTCGAGGACGGCTTGGCGTCGCTGCTCCGGGTGTCGTCGATCCCGACGACTGTGATCGTCAATCCGCGCGGCGAAATCGCCAGCCGGATGAACGGATTCATCGCCGAGCGATTCGTGGAAATGCTCTCCGAGCGGATCGACCAGTCGTTGAAGGAGAACTGACGCGGGTGGCGTTCCGGCGCGTGATTCTGGTGGTGCTCGACAGCGTGGGCGTTGGCGCCATGCCGGATTCGCTGGCTTATGGCGACGATCCGGGAGCCGACACTCTCGGCAACGTCGCGCGGCGGCGGCCGATGCGCTTGCCGAACCTGGCGCGGTTGGGACTGGGCAACATACGTCCGCTCGAGGGAATCCCGCCGGCGGCGGAACCCGAGGGCTGCTTCGGCAAGTGCGCGCTGGCGTCGCCGGGTAAGGATACCACCACCGGCCATTGGGAAATGGTGGGCATTCATCTGGAGCAGCCGTTCCCGCTGTATCCTGGCGGCTTTCCGCCCGAAGTGATCGACGCGTTCGAAGCCGCCGTGGGCCGGCGGTGCCTGGGCAACAAACCGGCGAGCGGCACCGAGATTATCCGCGAACTCGGCGAGCAACACGTGCGAACCGGATCGCCGGTCGTCTACACGTCGGCCGACAGCGTGTTCCAGATCG
>SYLY01000376.1 GCA_005808475.1 Acidobacteriota bacterium | reverse complement strand
GTTCAATTTCGAACTGCAGGCGGCGGCGATCGACAACGGGCTGGTGATCTCGCTCGGCGAGCAACATTCGTTTCCTTTGGAACTGGTGTTCGACCTGCTGAAGACGTCGACGGTGGAAGACGTGCTGACGCAGGCGCTGCTCGACTCGCCGATGTTCGGCGCACGGTGGCGGTGGAACGTTACGCGCGCCCTGCAAGTGCTTCGATTCGCCGGCGGACGCCGCGTGCCCGCGCCGATTCAACGCATGCGGGCGGACGATCTGCTGGCGGCGGTGTTCCCCGATCAGGTGGCGTGCGCGGAGAATCTGACCGGCCCGCCACGCATCCCCGATCATCCGCTGGTGAACGAGACCGTGGCGAATTGCCTGCGGGAGGCGATGGACATCGACGGATTGCGCCGTGTGCTCGGCGGCATCGAGGACGGTTCGATTCGCGCCGTCGCCATCGACACGGCGGAGGCCTCCCCGTTCTCGCACGAGATCCTCAACGCGAATCCGTACGCGTTCCTGGACGACGCGCCACTCGAGGAGCGGCGCACGCGGGCGGTGAATCTGCGCCGCACCTTGCGGACGGGCGCGGGCGAGGCGGGCGTGCTGGACGGGGCGGCGACCGAGCGGATCGCGGCGGAAACGTGGCCGTCGCCGCGGGATGCCGACGAATTGCACGACGCGCTGCTCACGATGATCGTGCTGCCCGCCGTCCCCGAGTGGCGCCACTGGTTCGACGAGTTGCGCGCCGCGGGGCGGGCTCGCGAAGTGGAAGGACGCTGGATCGCGTTCGAGCGGCTGGACCGCGCGGGCGACCCGGTCGAGATCGTCCGCGGCTGGATGGACTCCGTGGGACCTTCCACCGAGCCGTGGCTCGCCGAACGTACGGGATTGCCTCTAGCGGACGTTCGCATCGCACTGGCCAAACTCGAAGCCGAAGGCCAAGTTCTGCAAGGGCGCTATCGTCCCGGCGCCGTGGAAACGGAGTGGTGCCACCGGCGGATTCTCGCGCGCATTCATCGCGCCACCCTCGGCGAACTGCGGCGCGAGATCGAACCCGTGCCGGCGCTCGGCTTCTACCGGTTCCTGTGCCGCTGGCATCACCTGACTCCCAACGCCCTGCTGCATGGCGTCGAGGGGTTATTGCAAGTGATCCGTCAATTGCAGGGCTTCGAGATTCCGGCGGCGGCGTGGGAATCGCGCATCCTGCCCGCGCGAATCGCCAATTACGCGCCCGAACTGCTCGACTCGCTGTGTCTGAGCGGCGAGGTGATGTGGGCGCGCCTGAACCGGCCGGAGGCTCGTGCGCGGGCGTCGCGGATCGCGCCAGTATCGCTGTTCCTGCGGGAGGACGCCGCGTGGCTGATGGATTCCGCCGCGCCGGAGCCGGACGAATTATCGCCCGCGGCCCAGGACGTGCTGGCGGAATTGCGCACGCACGGCGCGGCCTTCTTCCAGGAACTGGCGCACGGTGCGCACCGGCTTCCGAGCGAAGTGGAAGACGCGCTGTGGGAACTGGTGGCGGCGGGTCTGGTGACGGCGGACGGGTTCGACAACCTGCGGTCGCTGGTGGATCCCAAGCGGCGGGCCGGACAAGGGAAGTCGCGGGCGGCGCGGCCCCGGAACGCGGCGGGGCGATGGGCGTTGGTGCGATACCGGGGACAGCCGCCATCGCCGGAGTCGCGCGCGGAGTCCTTCGCGCGGCAGTTGCTGCTGCGATGGGGCGTACTGTTCCGCGACCTGTTGGCGCGCGAAACGAACGCGCCGCCGTGGCGGGACCTGCTGTTGCCGTTGCGTCGAATGGAGGCGCGCGGCGAGATCCGCGGCGGGCGTTTCGTGGACGGAGTGGGCGGCGAGCAGTACGCGCGGCCGGAGGCGGTGGAACTGCTGCGTTCGATGCGGCGCTCCGGGGACGTGGTGGAGATCGAGGCTTCGAACGCGGATCCGCTCAACCTGACGGGGATCCTTCTGCCGGGGCCGCGCGTGAGCATGCTGGCCTCGGGGTCGCGCTGGCTGGGCGCGGAGTAGCAGCCGCTCAGTCGCGCCAGACGTTCGCCAGCCGTAGCACGAACCCTTCCACCGCGCCGTCTCCGGCCGCCGTGCTTTCGAGCCGGCAGTCTGGATTGAGCGCGCACAGCGCGAGGAATTGCTCGTCGGTGGCCATGTCGCCAATCTCGTCGATCAGGGCCGCCAAATCGTCGACGCGATGAAGCGCGGCTTCTCGTTGCCCGTGTTGTCGTAGTACACCGTCAACACCTTACCGTCGGGCCTCTCCGCGGATCTCGGGTATCCCAAGTCCCCGTTCCCGCCGTCGGTCCGCAGCACCGTTTCCTCGCTCCACGACTTGCCGCCATCCCCACTCACACGCGCCCGAATCCCGAACGGCGCGCGGCGATATCCATATACCAATACGATTCGCCCGTCGCGCAGCTTCAGCAGACTCGGCGGATTCCCGGAGCCGATCTCCGGCGCGACCTTCCCCTCGTCCGTCCACGATCTCCCATCGTCCCGCGACCGGTACGCTTCGATGAATCCGATCCGCCGGACCGCCGTGTACAGCTCCGCCGGACCCAGCCGCAGTGTCGCCGGCATGATCGCGTAGTCGCGCTCGGCCGCGGGCTCGGGTCCGATCAGGCTCTCGAGCGTCCACGTCTTTCCACCATCGCGCGTGCGCGTGCAGGCCACCCGGCCCTCGCGCCCATTCGCCTTGCCGAGCGTGGTGAACAGCGTCAGGTCGTGTTTGCCGTTCACCAGATAGTCCGTGCGGGCGGCCGTGCCCTTGTGTCCGAAGTCCGGTAGGCGGAACGGCCCCGTCCACGTCTTGCCGCGATCGTGCGAATAGTAGAATCGCGACACGCCGGGATTGCCCGTCATCCGCGCGGTGAAGGCGAAGCCGGGCCGCTTGAAATCGATGCCGCCGGGGCAGTCGCGCAGGGCCGGTCCGTTGCCCGCGGGGTAGCTCTGGTAGTGGACCCCCACCGGCAACTCGAGCGACGCGGGCCGTTCGTGGGACCACGTCTCGCCGCCGTCGAGCGAACGTCCCAGCATCTGGTCCGGCGCGTGATCGTGGCTGATCGCATGGCCCTGTTGGCGGAACTGGAACGGCGCCGCGTCGAAACCCACCAGGATCTCCGGGCCCCACGACCACAGCCCGTGATTGGCGGGCCAGCCCGCGAACCGGCCCTCCTTTTCATAGACGACGCCGTGGCGCACATCTTGGGCGAGCGCCGCGCAAGCGAATAGAACCAGGATCGGCCGCATCGTTCCCAGTATCCCTCTCGAGGATGGCGTTGCGGGGTGGATCGCGCACCGCAAATAGGACCGGACTTCAGTACTGGCGCCAGAGGCGGATTGTTAACTCTCTATGGGATTTGGAATCGGGGTTGATTTTGCGTTGATTGTGCTACACTTCGGTCAGAGCGGAGACCGCGAGAGTCTTCCAGAAACTGCAACCGTTCCGGCTGGGTCAACGTCTTTCCTTGTGACTATACCCAGCGAGGCGGACAGACGATGAGTACCACAATGGTCGAGCAGCAGGAAATCAAGCAACGCACCGAATTCCGGCAAGTGGACGAGGCGAGTCCCGACCAGCACCTCCAACGTCTGCTCACTGAGACGGACAACCGCCCCTGGATCTTCACCATCGTCCAGGACCTGAAGGAATTGATCTCGCCTCCCAAGCTGCCGCCGCTGGAGCTCACCTCCAGGCCGGTGGCCGTAAAGGAGATCTGGGGATTCTACGGCGGTCAGGGCGCGCGCTCGGGCCTCGTGTCGGCGGCTATCCATGGCGGCCTGGTGGCGCTGGGCGTGATCCTCAGCCTCAACCCGACCGTGCAGAAGATCGCCAGGGAAACCACGCAGATCTTCATCCCCGACATCGCCCCCTACGTTGCCCAGAAGCCGAAGTTGCAGGCCTCGGGTGGCGGCGGCGGCGGTGGCGCGCGCGATCCTCTTCCGGCGGCCAAGGGCCAATTGCCCAAGATCGCCCCGAAGCAGTTCGTGCCTCCGCAGCAGGTGATTCAGAACGAGAACCCGAAGCTGGTCATGGAGCCTACCATCAAGCTGGATGAGGCGCTTCCGAACGTGAACTTGCCCCAATGGGGCGATCCGTTGGCCAAGCTCGGGCCTCCGTCGAACGGCCCCGGCGCCAGTGGCGGCATCGGAAGTGGAGCGGGTGGCGGTATCGGCAGCGGTTCGGGTACGGGTCTCGGCCCCGGCTCGGGCGGCGGCGTCGGCGGCGGAGCCTACCGCGTCGGCGGCGGCGTCAGCGCTCCGGGCGTGATCTTCAAGGTCGAGCCCGAGTACTCCGAGGAAGCTCGCAAGGCGAAGTTCCAGGGCACGGTTCTGCTCTCGATCGTGGTCGACGACAAGGGCCAGCCTCGCGATATCAAAGTGGTCCGCTCGTTGGGGTTGGGTCTCGACGAGAAGGCCATCGAAGCGGTACAGAAGTGGCGGTTCCGTCCCGGCATGCGCAACGGCAAGCCCGTTCCCGTGTATGCCACCGTGGAAGTCAACTTCCGCCTGCTGTAGTCCCTCTTTCCCGAACAGTTTGGAAGCGCGGAGAAATTCCCATGAGGAGTCTCTATGTATGCTTCCCATCGCCCCGCGCCGTGGCTCGGATCCGCCGCCGCGCACGCGGGCGCTCTCGCTCTGATGCTGTGGATCGGCTCCCGCGTCGCGCCGCTGCCGGACCTCGGCCTCCGCCCGGTACCGGTCGACCGCATTCACTTCCCCACGCTCCATACGCCCTCCCCCGATAGCGGCGGAAGCGGCGGTGCGCTGAGCCGGACGCCTCCCTCGGCCGGACAGTTGCCGAAGCCCACGCCCCGCCCGTGGATTCCTCCCCAACAGCGTGCGCTCGATTCGCCGCCGCCCCTGATGCTGGACGCCGGCATCGAAATCGCCTAACTTCCCGCCGTCAATCCGAACTTGCCGTTCTGGGGCGATCCGTCGCTGAAGATCGGGCCTCCGTCGAGCGGCGCGGGCTGTTGTGGCGGCATCGGGACACGGCCTGGCAAAGGCGGTCTTGGGACCGGTCCGGGTCCTGGCTACGGCCCGGGCGGAGCCCCCGGCGTCTACCACATCGGAGGCGGCGTGTCCGCGCCGGTGGTTCTCGCCAAGTACGAGCCTGAATACTCGGAGGAAGCGCGAAAGGCGAAGTTCCAGGGCTCCGTTCTGCTGGCGATCGTCGTCGACGAACAGGGACTGCCCCGCGACATACGGGTCGTGCGGCCGCTGGGATTGGGCCTGGACGAAAAGGCGGTGGAGGCGGTCGCCAGATGGAAGTTCCGGCCGGGGACGAAGGATGGCAAAGCCGTCGCCGTTCACGCCGTGATCGAAGTGAACTTCCGGCTGCTGTAGCGCCCCCGCGATTGGCGCCGGGCGCCGGCTTCGCGCAATAATCGAGCCGATGCTACACGTTTCCGAACACGACGTGCTCCGGCTTCTGCCGATGAGCGAGGCTATCCGGCTGGTTCGCGACTGCTTCGCCCGGCTCGCGCTGGGGACAGCCGCCAACCAGCCGAGGCGGCGGCTGATGCTTCCCGGTGGATCGGTGCTGCATCAACTGGCCGGAGCGTTCGGCGGATACTTCGGGAGCAAGGTCTATTCGACGCACGTCAAGCACGGCGCCCATTTCTTCGTCCTGCTGTTCGACGCGGCCACGGCGAAGCCGCTGGCGCTGTTCGACGCGAATCACCTGGGGCAGATCCGGACGGGCGCGGCGAGCGGAGCCGCCACGGCGCTGATGTCGCGCGCCGAGTCCTCGGTGCTCGGGGTGATCGGCTCGGGTTTCCAGGCGCGCACGCAGATCGAGGCGGTGCTGAACGTTCGCTCCATCCAACGCACGCGCGTGTGGAGCCGCGACGCCGCGCGCCGCGAAGCCTTCGCGCGGGACTGCTCCGCGGCGTTTCAAGCGGACATCCAAGCCGCCGCGTCCGCCCAGGAGGCCGTCCGCGGCGCGGATATCGTCGTCACGGCGACCTTTGCCAAGGACCCCGTCGTCGAAGCCGGCTGGATCGGCCCCGGAGTCCACATCAACGCGATCGGCTCGAACAACCCCGCGCGCCGCGAGATCCCGGCCGAGTTGGTGGGTAAGGCCGCGCGCGTGGCGGTGGATTCGATCGAACAGGCGCGCCAGGAATCCGGCGATCTGTTGCTCGCCTGGGACGACGAGGACTGGAGCCCGGACCGCGTGGTCGAGTTGCAGGAGATCGCGGCGGGGAAGCGCCCCGGCCGGGTCTACCCGGACGAGATCACGCTTTTCAAGTCCAACGGTCTCGGCGTGCAGGACATCGCGGTAGCGGGCTACGTTTACGAGCGGCTCCTCGCCGAACGGGCGTAGCGCACGGGAGACGCTGCCTCAGAACTGGAGGCGGACCGCCAATTGCAAAATACGCGGGTCGCGCGCGGCGGTGAACTGGCCGAACTGGGTATTCACCTGATTGCCGCTCGCATCGAACCGCGCCGTGCTGTCGTAAGCGCTGAACTGAGTGTGGTTGAACGCATTGTAGAGCTCGGAGCGGACCTGGAACCGCAGGCCTTCCCGGAGCTTGAAGTTCTTGAAGATCGCCAGGTCGAAGTTGTTGATGCCCGGCCCGGTGAGCATGTTCTTCGTCATGAAGCCGAGCGAGCCGGCGGCCGGAACCCGGAACACGCCGGTCTGGAAGTTCCGGCTGAATGAGCGCTCGCTGTCAGGAAGATTCGGATCGCCCACCACACCGATCCGCGGCGAAATACTGGGCGTGCCGCTGAGGTCGGTGGCGGTCACCAGCGAATAGCCGACGGTGACCGGCGCGCCGCTCTGGAAGGTGGCGATGCCCGACATCTGCCAGTCGTTCAGCACGGCGTTGGCCGGCCGGAAGGCCCATTGTTTCTTTGGCAGGGTCCAAAGCCAGTTGAGCTTCACCACATGCCGCCGGTCGAAGCCGGCGCGCCCGTAATTCCAGGCCCGCAGCGGCGCCACCGTGTTGATGGCCCCGAAGTCGCCATCGTTGTAATCGAGCGCCTTCGACCACGTCCACGCCAGGCCCATCTCCAGATTCTGGACGAAGCGGCGGTTCGCCGTCACCTGCAGCGAATGATAATTGGAGCTCGAATTGTTCTCGTTGATACTCACGCCGTTGTAGCCCACCACCGGCCGCAGGAATGCGTCTGGCAAGGGCACGCGGGGATTGGTGGGATCCGCGTTGGCCGCCAGCGTGCGCGTACCCAGCGGGATATCCTGCAGGCTGCGGAGCCAGGAAAGATGGCGTCCCAACGAGCCGACGTATCCGGCATCCACTACCGTGCCGTAGCCGATGTTGCGTTGGATGCTGAAGCTCATGTTCATGACCGTGGGCGCCTTTAGATAACGGTCCCATCCGGTGACGGCTGGCGGTGAAGTAAATCCGCGGGCGGATCGAAACGATCCCACGTTGCCGAACTGCACCACCGGGTACTGCACCAGCGGATAGGTAAAGCCACTGGTAGGGGCGCCCGCGGTGTTCCCGAGCACCCGGTTGTAGAACATGCCGAATCCCGAGCGGATAGCGGTCTTACCGTCGCCGAAGGGGTCGTAGGCAAAGCCGAACCGGGGCGCCGCCAATGTTCCGGAACTCTCGGTCAACCCGCGCGGATAGGAAGGATCCTGCGACGTCACAACCATGCCGTTGGTGGGGTTGCCGCTACCCGGAGCGATGAAGCCGATCAACGAGGCCGGGTGAAACTCCCCTGTCACCGGATTCTGCCCGGAGCGGACGCCGTTGTTCAAGGCGGGGCGAATCAACTGCACACGCTGGGCGGGGTCGTAGCGGGACGGGACGAAGCCGGCGAGCCGGTTGCTGAAGTTCCAAAAAGGCTCGAACCAGCTAAAGCGCACGCCGAAGTCGAGCGTGAGTTTCCGCGAGAGCTTCCAGGTGTCCTGCGCGAACCAATCGAAGCCGCGGGAATAGATCTTCGAGATCGGGCGGGCGCTCGCCTCCGTGTAGCTGTTGAAGACCCCCAGCGCGGCATTGGAAAACGCATAGCCGCTGTCGAGGGGATTGTTCACGTTGCGGCCGAAGTCGAACGTGCCGGCAAAGTTATTGGCCCAGGGGCCGTCGCGCTGGCGGAGCCGCTCGAGAAAGAAGCCTGCCTTCAGAGTATGCGCTCCGCGGATCAGGCTCAGGTTGTTGCTGAAGTTGTAGACGTTACGCGCTCCATTGAACGGAAAGCGCCCGTCGTAAGACAGGCTGGGCGCGCCCACCACTCCGCCGAACGTCATTTCCGGCATCAGGTTCAGCGGATTGTTGGACGGCGTCAGCGAGCCGGCGGTGAATCCGTAAGTGCTCCGTTGCAGCCCCTTGATGCCGTCGCCGGTCCAGGACGGCGGTCCGAAAGTGTAGGCGTAGCCGGCCATGAACTCGTTCACCACGGTGGGTGAGAAGATATGCCGGTGATGAACGCTGATCATTCCGCCCTTGCTCTTGTTCAGTGACCGGAAGACCGGAAACTGCGCCGTCATCTGCGCGCCGTTCGGCGTATCGTTCCTCGAGAACTGCGCGTTCATGCTCACCGACAGCATGTCCTTCGAGCTAATGTAGTAGTCCGGCTTGAGGTTGAACATTTGCAGCGGATTCGCCCCGCCCCATTGCGTGATGTAGTTGTATTGACCTCTGGAAACCGCCAGATTCAGGAAGTTTGGCAACGGGAAAAAATTCAGCGCCGCCACCCCGTTGGCATCCAGCCGGCTGGCCGGGATCTGATTGCCGGGGAAGGGTTGCCGGCTGTTGGGATCCGTCACCGGGATCACCCGGTTGTTCACGTCCACGCTCCGCGAAAAGTCGCCCGTGCGCTCGAGGGCCGAGGGCATCGTGACCCGTTGCACCGCGCTAGTGGTGCGGCTGGGCACGTATTCGTGGTTCCAGAAGAAGAATAGTTTCTCGCGGTTGCGGTTGAAGCGGCCGGGCAGAAAGACCGGTCCGCCCACGTTGTAGCTGTACGTGTTGAAGCGGTTGATGGGTTTGGCAAGCCCGACGAAGTTACTGAAGAAGGCGTTGGCGTTGAACTGCTCATGGCGCTTGTAGTACATCGCCGCCCCGTGGAACTGACGGCCGCCGGACTTGGTGATGATCTCGACGTTGCTGCCGGCCAGCCGCCCGTATTCGGCCTGGTAGTTGCTCAGCAACACCTTGATCTCCGAAACGGCGTCCGCGCTGACGCCGAACGTGCCGTTGGCCGCGCCGCCCACGGCCGACATCGTCACGCCGTCCACGGTGAAGTTGTTCGCGTTGGACCGGTTACCCAGGACGTTGAAACTCGTTGCCGACCCGCCGCTGATATTCCGCCCGGCCGCTCCCGTCGGGTCCACCACTCCAGGCGACAGCGCCACCAGCGACGCCACCGACCGCCCGTAGATGAGGAGGTTCGAAATCTGCGTACCCGTGATCGCCGCGGAGCGCTCGGCGCTGGCCGTCTGGACGATGGCCCCTTGGGCTTCCACCGTCACGCGCTCTTCCAGACTTCCGATCTCGAGCGTCAGCGTGCCGACCGACAGCCGTTCCGACGCGGTCAGGATTACGCCGGCCCGCTCCATCGTCTTGAAGCCGGCGGTCTGGGCCGTCAGGCGGTACTCGCCCGGACTCATGCCGCTGAATACGAAGTTGCCGGCCTCGTCACTGACCCCTGCCCGCTTGGCGCCAGTGGCGGTGCTGATGAGCCGGAGGCTGACGCCGGCAATCGAAGCCCCGGTGCTGTCCCTCACCGCTCCGGTGATCGTGCCTGTCGATTGCTGTGCCCAGACTGGCGCGGCCGCGCACGCCAGCGCCAGCATGGCCTGTGAGGCCCGTGATAAAAGGTACATCGCGATCCCCCTGCTTTCCGGTCCCGGAATCGTCCGAGTATACCTGATTCAACGCCAGCCCATCAGCCGGTTATCAAGGGGCTCGGGGATGCTAGTCCAGACTGGATCGCGCGCTATTCCTGGGCGGGCGAGGACTGCAGATCCGAATCGCGCCACGCGCTGATCTTCAGCCGGCGGCATACCCAGCACAGTTGTTCCTCCGGGTGAGGAGCGCATTCGCCTCCGCAAACGGAACAATCGGCGGATCTGCGTTGCAGCGTGTCCGTGTCGAGGGCGCGCTTGGCTTGCTCCAGGATCTCCTGTGGGACGACCGGAGCCTCCGCCGCGGGCGGTTTGCGTTTCATGATTCCCCCTTACTATAGCGGACGGTCCGCGCCAAGCACAAACACGGCACAGGTAGACTGGTAGGAATGGCTTCCGCGACTCGCAGTCCCACCCGTGTCCTCATCGCCGATGACGAGGAGAACCAGCGGATGGGCTTGGCCGCGATGATCGCCGGCTGGGGATTTCAAACCGCCACCGCGTTCGACGGCCAGGACGCGTTGGAGAAGCTCGCCGAGTTCGATCCGCACATCCTGATCACCGACATGATGATGCCGCGAGTCGACGGCTCGGAGCTGCTGCGGCGCATCAAGGACTCCGGCAGCCGGATTCCTTCCATCATGATCACCGCGTTCGGCAATATAGAAACCGCCCTCGCCACCGTGCACGATCTGGGCGCCTTCTGGTTTCTCGAAAAGCCGATCCAGCCCCGCGTGCTGAAGATCCTGGTGGAGCGCGCCGGCGCCCAAAGCCAGATGACGCAGGAGACCGAGCGGCTCCAGCGCCAGTTGAGCTACCAGGGCACGCTCGGCGAACTGGTGGGCGGATCGGAGGCGATGCAGCAGGTGTTCTCGCTGGTCCGGCAAGTGGCGCCGAGCAAAGCGGCCGTTCTCATCACGGGCGAAAGCGGCACCGGCAAGGAAGTGGTGGCGCGCGCGATCCACGCGCTGAGCCCGCGCGCCGCCGGACCCTTCGTCGCCATCAACTGCGCCGCGATGCCGGAAACGTTGATGGAGAGCGAACTGTTCGGCCACGAGAAAGGCTCTTTCACCGGAGCCGTGGAACGCCGCGCCGGATGCTTCGAGTTGGCGCAAGGCGGCACGCTGCTGCTGGACGAGTTGGCGGAGATGCCCGTGGGAACGCAGGCCAAGCTGCTCCGCGTGCTCGAGGACTCGCGCGTGCGGCGGCTGGGCGGCAAGAGCGAGATGGTGGTGGACGTGCGCGTGGTGGCGGCCACCAATCGCGAGCCGGTGGAAGCGATCCGCAAGGGGCTTCTCCGCGAGGATCTCTTCTACCGTCTCAACGTGTTCGGCCTGGAACTACCTCCGTTGCGGCATCGGCTCGACGACGTCCCATCCCTTACCGAGACGATGCTCGGCGATCTGAATCGTAAACACGATCTGAAGATCACCGGCGCCAGCGCGAGTGTGCTGGCGCGCTTTCAGACGCACGCGTGGCCCGGCAACGTACGCGAACTGCGC
>SYLY01000375.1 GCA_005808475.1 Acidobacteriota bacterium | reverse complement strand
GCGCCGTCCGCCGATATCGGCGACGCGCATGCGGTGTTCCAGCCGGCGCATGGATCGGCTCCCGACATCGCCGGACAAGGCATCGCGAATCCGGTGGCGATGATTCTGTCCGCCGCGATGATGCTCGATTGGCTGGGACACCCCGCCGCCGCGCGCCGTATCGAAGCCGCCGTGGAGCGGGTGTTCGCCGATCCGTCCGCTCGTACCCGCGACATGGGCGGTTCGCTTTCGACACAGGAGATGGGCGACCGGATCGCCGGCGCCCTGGGATGAGAGGCGGCTACCGGATCTACGACACCCACGCGCACATCGGAACCGCGCGCCATTCCGGGCGGGTGCAGACCGCGGACCAGTTGCTGGCGGCGATGGACCGGTGCGGCATCGAACGTTCGCTCGCGATTCCGTTCCCCGTCGTGGACGACTACCGCGCCCAGCACGACGAGATTGGCCGCGCCACCACCGCGCACCCGGACCGGCTCCGCGGTTGCGTCTGCATCCCGCCGTTCGTGGACGAGGCCGAGTTCCGGGACGAAACGCGCCGCTGCGTGGAACGGTGGGGATTCCGCGCCATGAAGCTGCAGCCGCAGTACCAGCCGCTGAATCCCGTATCCGCTCGCAGCGACTTCCTGTTCCAGACGGCGGCCACGCACGGCCTTCCCGTAGTGGTGCACACCGGAACCGGCGTGCCGTTCTCGTTGCCGTCCCTCTACATCTGGAAGGCGCGCCGGTTCCCGGAAGTGAAGGTGATCCTCGGCCATGCGGGCGGCAGCGTCTATATGCACGAATGCATCGTGGCGGCGGACGTTTGCCCCAACGTGTATGTGGAGGTGTCGTCGCTGATGCCGCACCACCTTCTCGAGATCCTGGCGCACGTGCCGTCGAACCGGCTGCTGGCCGGCTCCGACATCGTGGAGAGTATCGAGACCGAGTTCGACAAGATCGTGGGATTGCCGGCCTCCGGCGAGGCCAAGCGCGACATGCTGTGGAACACGGCGGAGGCGCTGTTCGCATGAATACCGAACGAGCCCGCAAACTCTGCCTTTCCTTGCCGCACACCACCGAGAACGTGCAGTGGGGCAACGATCTGGTGATGAAGATCGCCGGGAAGATGTTCTGCGTGCTGGTGCTCGATCCGGGTCCGCTGTGCGCTTCCTTCAAGGTGACGCCGGAGCAGTTCGCCGAACTGGTCGAGCGGCCCGGCATCGTACCCGCGCCCTATGCGGCGCGCTACCACTGGGTGGCGCTCGAGTCGTTCGACGCGCTACCAGCAAGGGAACTGGAAGCGTTTGTTCGCCAGTCGTACGAACTGGTCTTCGCCGCCCTTCCGAAGAAGAAGCGGACTGAGTTGCGGCCGGGTTAGCATGGAGTAGGCGAGCGCTCGACCTCTTCAGGATGGGACAGATGGAAACCGCCGGGACAACGCATCCCGGTCTCAAGCGAAAGAACAATCAGGACGCCCTCGCGATTCGCCCGGACCTCGGTTTGGCGATCGTCGCCGATGGTGTGGGCGGAGCTCCGTGCGGCGACATCGCTTCCGCGCGCACTGTCGAATCGATCGCCGCCAGCATGCGCGGCGTCGCTCGGGGCAGAGAGGAAGAGGCGATCCGGCGCGCCATAGCGGATGCTAGTGCTCACGTCCGGGAGTCCGGCGCGGCCCGGCCCGGTTGCCGCGGCCTCCGGTCCACGGTGGTGTTCGCCTATTGGAACGGTCCCCGCTTCTGGATCGCCAATGTCGGCGACTCGCGGGCTTACCGCCTGCGCGACTCGATCCTGACCCAGCTTTCCTATGACCAGAACATCACCACGCAGCTTCGCGACGGCCTGGGGCTGCCCGAAGAGCAGGTGCGGCAATACGCGGCCCACAACGCGCTCACGATGTCGATCGGCGACGGCGCCGAACCGGTGGTGCGTATCCACGGGGAAGTGTTCGAGGACGGCGACCTGCTGCTGCTATGCACCGACGGACTGTCCGCGGCGGCGGGCGACGCGGCCATCCACGCGATCATGGCCTCGGGCGACGACCTGAAGGAGATGGTCGATCACCTGGTGAATCGGGCGCTGCTCGCCGGGGGGCCGGACAACATCACCGCTGTACTGCTTCGTTACAGGGCCTGAGTCCGGACGACCCAACTGTCCCGGCCGGCCAGCCCTCGGCGGCGTGCAAATCCTGTAAGATCGGCAAAGGAACGGATCTTGCACGAACGGGGCAGGCTTCGAATCGAAACGGGTGGTGAACCATGATGAGACGGGCATCGATCGCGATCGCGGTGCTGTTCTGCTGGCCCTTGGCCGGGCAGGAGCCGCCGGCGGCTTCCGGCGAGAATTGTACGTTCCGGGCCGATCCGGACGAGTTCCTGCAGCGGCAGGCGCGGGAGCGCCGGGGGGTGGCCGAGCGGACGGACAAGCTGGGCGCCCTGCTCCGCGCCGCCGCGCAGCCGGGAACGGTGGCGCCGGAGGAGATCCCGCGCCGCAACCTGATCGACGTTGCGATTTTCGACAAGCTGGCCGCGTCGAAGGTCCGCTCCGCCCGCCTGACCACCGACGGCGAGTTCGTCCGCCGCGTCTACCTGGACGTCACCGGTCGCGTTCCGAGCCCGGACGAGGCGCGGCAGTTCCTGGCCGATAGCGATCCCGCCAAGCGTTCGCGGCTGATCGGATCGCTGCTCTCCTCGGCCGAGTTCGTCGACAAATGGACGATGTGGTTGGGCGACCTGCTGGCAAACAACTCCGTGCAGAGCAACGTGAACCGCCAGACATTCGGCCGCAACGCGTTTCACGACTGGATCCGGAACTCGCTGGGCGAGGGCAAGTCCTGGAGGTCCATGGCGCTCGATGCGTTGACGGCCACGGGGAACAACTACGACGGCGCGGAAGGAGCGGTGAACTTTCTGATCGGCGGCCGCGCCGTGATGGGCCCCGCCCAGGACATCTACGACCTGATGCTCTACCAGACCACCGAGCGGTTCCTCGGCCTGGGCCACTACGACTGCCTGCTGTGCCACGACGGCCGCCGCCACCTGGACGATCTCAGCCTGTGGGGCAAGAATCAGACTCGCATGGAGGCGTTCAAGATGGCCGCCTACTTCTCGCGCGTCAACGTCGCCAACGTCAACCAGAACGGACCGGCGTTCTACGTGAATAGCTTCACGGTCACCGATCGCGCCACGGGCAACTACGCGCTCAACACGAACTTCGGCAACCGCCCCAATCGCGTTCGCATCGGCACGGTGGCGGCGGTGGATCCCGAGTATCGCGACGGCAGCAAGACCGCAACCAACTGGCGCTGGGATCTGGCCGGCAAAGTGGTGGACGACCCGATGTTCTCGACGAACATGGCGAACCGGCTGTGGAAGGCGCTGTTCAACTACGCGCTGGCCGAACCGGTGAACGGGCTGGATCCGGCCCGCCTCGATCCGGACAATCCGCCGCCCGCGCCGTGGACTTTCCAGGCGTCGCATCCCCAACTGCTCGCCCTGCTGGCCCGCCAGTTCCGGGAGAACAACTACGACATCCGCGACCTGATGCGCACCATGCTGGAATCGTCGGCCTACCAGTTGAGTTCGCGGTACGACGGCGAGTGGAACCTGTCGATGGTTCCGCTGTTCGCGCGCCACTATCCGCGCCGCCTGGAAGGCGAAGAGGTGCATGACGCGATCGTCAAGGCGACCAACGTCCTCACGCCTTACACCGTGCAGGGTTGGGCGTCGCCGACGCCGTGGGCGATGCAGTTGCCCGAGCCCCGCGAGCCGCTCAGCAACGGTACATCCGCCACGTTCATGAACACCTTCCTGCGCGGCAATCGCGACACGCAGCAGCGTTCGCAGTCGGGTAGCATCCTGCAACAGCTTTATCTGATGAACGATACGTTCGTCACCACCAAGGTCAAGGTGGGCGCGTCGTCCACCCTGCGCGCCGCGGCGGCCATGACGGACTCGGCCGCCGCCGTGGAGGAACTGTACCTTCAGTTCCTCGGCCGGCGCCCAACCGAACCCGAACGCACCGCGGCCGCCGGGCACCTCGCCAAGGCGAACAACGCCGCCACCCGCAACGCCAACGTGGAAGATCTGGCGTGGGCGCTCATCAACAAGACCGAGTTCATCTTCAGCTACTGAAACGGGAGAGACGGCAATGAAGGACCGATTCGGATTCGACTGGAGCGGCATCGCGGGAACGCTCCCCTGGCGGAAGCCACACCTCAGCCGGCGCGTCTTTTTCCGGCACGCGGCGGCGGCGCTGGGCGGCTACACACTGCTCCCCACGCGGCCCATGGAGACCGTGGCGCGCGCCGCCACGCCCATCGCCAAGGCGAAGCACTGCATCTTCGTGTTGCTCAACGGCGGCGCGAGCCACACCGACACCTTCGATCTCAAGGAAGGCGCCTGGCTGCCGGCCAACTTCCAGCCCACGTCGTTCAACGGCGTTCGATTCGCGCGCGGTCTGATGCCGAAGCTGGCCGATCAGATGGACTCGATCGCTTTCGTGCGATCGGTGCGTAGCTGGGCCGCGGTGCATGAACTGGCGCGGAACTGGGTGCAGATCGGCCGCAATCCCACCGCCAGCACGTCGCGGATCGCGCCCCACATCGGATCGGTGGTGTCGCTCGAGTTGTCGCGCAAGGGCCAGACGCTGCCGGCGTTCATGGCGCTCAACACGGGCGACAACATTCCCGGGCCCGGCTATCTGCCGCCGGATCACTCGCCCTTCTTCGTAAGCCCGGGCGGAGGCGGGCTGGGAAACACGACGCACCGGGACGGCATTCCCGCGTTCGACCGCCGGCTGGACCTGCTGCTGAAGCTCGAGGCGGACGATCGCGCCGCGAACGACGCCGGACCGGCGCCGGGCGAGATGCGCCAGTTCAACTTGTCCGCCATCAACCTGATGTACAACGCCGCCGTCGACCGCGTGTTCACTTTCTCCGCGGCGGAACGAACCCAGTACGGCAACACGGCGTTCGGCAACGCCTGCATCACCGCGCGCAACCTCATCCGCTCTGACCTGGGCACGCGCTTCGTGATGATCAACATCGGAGGGTGGGACAACCACGCGGGCATCTACGGGGGTGCATTCAACGCGGGCAACGCGAACTCGCTAACGCGGCAGTTCGATTCCGGGCTGGGGGCGCTCATCGCCGATCTGAAGGCCGCGAACGCGCTCGACGAAACGCTGATCGTCGTCATGGGCGAATTCGGCCGCACCGTTGGCGCACTGAACACGCAAGGCGGGCGCGATCACTTCCTGCAGCAAGCCGTGATGTTCGCCGGAGCCGGCATTCGCGGTCCCAAGACGATCGGCGCCACCGACAACCTGGGATCGCTCACCACCGAACCCGGTTGGGGCCGGGAGCGCGATGTGCGCGCCGAGGACATCGAGGCCACCATCTACTCCGCGCTCGGGATCGACTGGACCACGGTGCGCCGCGACGATCCGCTCGGGCGCGGCTTCGAGTACGTTCCGTTCGCGGCTTCGCAGGATCTGTACGGTCCTGTGCACGAACTCTGGGGATAGGCAGGCTCAGGCGACCGACAACGCGTTCGCGGTGACGAAGAGGTTGCGCTCCCGGAAGCGCGGCGGACTCTCGAGCAGCAGACACGCGCGCATCGCGGGGCCGGGACTGGCGAACCAGGGATAGCGCAAATAGCGGTCGCCCTCCTCGGTCCAGGGCGGCCGCCGGTTGCCTGCTTGGGGGGCGAGGGTGGCGGCGGCGGCGGCGAGGTAGGCGTCGCAGACATCTCCGGTATCGAACAGATCCCGGAGCAGGCGCGGCCGTTCGCTCAGCATGGATCCGTCGGGCCGGGCCGTGAATTCGTGGAGGAAGTCCGCGAAGTTGTAGGAGAACTCCTCGGCCGTCCGGCTCCATTCGGCCACCTCGGCGATCGAGCCTGGGCGTCTCATGATAGCCCCTCCTCCGCCAGGATCTCCTCGACGATGTAGATCGAACGCGGGAGAATTCGAGACGGGTCGTAGTAACGCTGGACGATCGCGAGGATCTGATCGAGGCTCGACAGGCCGAGGCGCAGGATCAGGAATCGGATGTCCTCCTTGTCTCCGCGCCCGCCCGGTCCGGCCGCCCGCGCCGCCATCACCTTCATGGCGAGCAGGTAGTCCGGCGCCGGCGCCAGTACGCGCAGGTTCGGCAATTCGATGCCGGGCAGGTCAAGAAATCCACCGGAGGGTGAAGTGAATCCCTTGGCGGCATCGTTGAGCCAGTCGCGAGGCAGGTCCAGCTCTTCCGCAACCGCCAGAGCTTCTTCGCGGATGGCCGCGGTAGGCGCGAAGATGGCGTCGACATCCTTCGTCGTCTGACGGGCCTGAAACGCGAGCACCATCGCGGTTCCGCCCAGCAGGTTGATCTCGCCCGAGACGCCGCGGCGGCCAAGCCGCGTAGAAAGACTCCGCAGCGCCGCGAGAATCGTGTCGCCGTCCAGCATTCCACCCCCGTGCTCCAATCTACCACTGCCCCGGGATGGCTATCATCCGCCGGGGGGAAAAGCCGGCCCCCCAAAAAAAACAGCCTTTCGGGTGAGAGGAATCACACCCGTCTTGCACTTATATTAAGAGGCGCCTGCGCACGGAAGACGGATGTTTTCCTGTTGCGGAAACCCAGCCGCGCCGATAGGTGTTCAGGAATGCGACCCGCGACGGCCGCGGATGGTCGTGTTCATGGCCAAGCAGGAATCATAATGAGTGTTCTCAGACCCAGAAACCGCCTCGTAAATTTCCGCCTCAGCGAGGACGAATTCGACAAGCTCAGGGCATCGTGCGCGCTGCACGGGTCCCGCAGCATTTCCGATTTCGCTCGCAGCTCCGTCCTGGATCGGATGGAAGCTGCTCCGAACAGTCAGTTCGGCAACCAAGGGCGGCTCTTCCACCTGGACCATAAGGTAGCCGAGCTCGAGTTGCGCGTCAGCCAACTCCTGCAGGCGCTCCAGACGAGTCCCCCGCCCCCGCACCCGGCGCTTTTCGAACACGCGATCGCCGCCCGCAGCGGCGCCAGCGGAGATTGACCTCGCGGCGGGCATCCCCCGCCGCCTCCTCATTCCTTGTCAGTCGGTCTCGATTTGGACCAGTGGGCTGCTGAACGCCGATTCCGGAGCCTGCGCGGGCCGGATGGTCTGCGGCGCCCGCCAGGAGTCGATCATCGATATCTGATGGACGCACGATACGGTGCAGTGCGGCGCGCAGCCCTTTTCCGTGAGGTACTCCCGCTTGATATCCGCCACGGTGTAGTCGGCGAGCGGCTTGGCGGGATATCCCCGTTGCTGCGAGCAGTAGTGCACATCACCCTTCTCGCAAACATAGAGGTACCGCGCACCGGCTCGGCATTTCCACTCGTTGGGACGTCCGCTGGCGATGTTCTCCTGGAAGGAGTTGAACTGCGAATAGCTCGCCTTCTCGAAGGACCGGATGCGGGAGTAGATGCCGCGCTCGATCTCGCCCAGAGGCTGCAACTGGCCATCTCCGTCGTGAATGATCCCGACGGTCGAAGTGAAGCCCAGGTCGATCGCCCGTTGGCTCACGACGAGCGCGTCCTCGGGATTTCGCATCCCACCGCCGACCACGGAGTTGATGTTGACGTGAAAATCGGCGTGCGCGGCCAGAAGTTGTAGCTTCTTGTCGAGCACCTTCAAGCTCTTCTTCGATACCTCGTCCGGCATGACGTTGTCGATCGAGATCTGCATGTGATCCAGACCGGCCGCGTTCAGGCGTTGAATACGATCCGCTGTCAGAAGGTATCCGTTCGTGATCATCCCCGCAATCATCCCCAGCTTGCGGACATGGGCGATGATGCCGTCCAGGTCCGGGTGCAACAGAGGTTCGCCGCCGCTAATGGTGATGATCGTCGTGCCGAGGCTCGCCAGCTTGTCGAGCCGCCGCTGCACCTCTTCCACCGGCACCGGTTTCGAGAAGTCGTCGAACTCGTTGCAGTAGGTGCACGCCAGATTGCAGCGGCGCATCGGAATGACGTGCGCCAGAACGGGGTGATCCTTTGAAATCAATCCATTGGCGATCATCCGGAGTTCACGCACCCGTCGCTTGACGGCCAGCCAGCGCCTGCGGAGAGTCATTTTGCGTGCAGCCATGGGGCTTCCAACGATATATTACAGCACGAAAAGCGAACCGCCCCAACGGCTTGCACCGGATGGGGCGGTTCTGGGGTCAAACGGCGAAGATTAGAAGATAAACCGCAGGGTGTACTGCATCTCCCTGCCGCGGTTCTGATTCGCCTGGGCGGTGGAACGGCCGAACAGCGAGTTGCCGATGGTGGTCACCGGATTCGCCCACATCAGCGAGTTGGTCAGGTTGTAGGCCTCCCAGCGGAACTCGGCCTTGTACTTCTCCTTGATGGGGAAGAACTTCGACAGCGTGCTGTCCAGGTTCCAGAATATCGGACCCGTGATGCCGCCGTACTGGAAGGGGTTGGTGCGCGGCGTGAACGGAGTCGGGATCCTGAACGAATCCGTGTTGAACCACTTCGCCGGACCGGGGTTGGCGATTCCGGGTTCGCCGGCCAAATCGGCCTGCGGGAACCGGATGAACTCGCCCGCGCGGTAGGTGTAGATGCCGCTGACCTGCCAGCCGCCGACGATCGCGTTCGCGATCGGATGCATCGATCCACCGACCTTGCGGCCCTTGCCGATCGGGAAGTCGTAGGTGCCGGCCGTGGTCAAGCGATGCCGCGCGTTGTTGGAGCCGAGCCAGAAGACCTGTTGCGCGTACTGCTGGATGTCGTTGAAGAACGCTTCGGTTCGCTCCTGGTTGTAGTTGTAGGCGACCAGGACGCTGGCCCCGGCCGAATAGGAGCGCTGCACACGCAATTGCAACGCCTGGTACCGCGATCTCCAGTTGCCCACGTTGTTCTGGGTAAGCGTACCGTACTGCGGATAGGGGCGCAGCAGGCTGCCGCGGGTGACGGTAGCCTGATTGCGCAGGGCGCCGGGGAATTCGTTCGGCGTCAGATAGTTGCGGAACGGATTGGGGATGTTCTGCGACAACTGGGCCTTCAGTTCGTAGTTGAACTTGGGATCGGCGAGGTTGAGCTGGTCGTCGTGCGGTACGCCGCGGCCGAAGTTCAGGAACCAAGTCGCATCCACCTTGAACTGGCCGGGGATCTCCCGCATGATGGTGAAGTTGATCCGGTCGTTGGTCTGCGCGCGATACGCCTGATCACCCCAATTCGCCGCGTTGCCGAGGTTCGTGTTTACACCGAGCGTCTTGCCGATGGGCAGTTGCAGGGGATTCGAACCCGACGGGAACGGGTTGGCCAGGAACGCCTGGGGACGGCCTTCGACCATCGCCAGCGGATTGGAGGTCTGGGTGAAGCCCGGGCAGAACGTGCAGCGGCTGAGAGTGCCCGCGATCGTGACTACCGGCACCACGTAGCGCGCGAAGCCCACGTTGACCGCCGTCTTGTCGTTGACGCGGACCGCCACTCCGGCGCGAGGCAGGAAGATGCCTTTCTGGGTGGTCCAGGACTTGCGATTCTGGCTGTCGGAGAAGATCCACTGGCCGTTCCAGGAGGGCTTCGACAACGCCACCAAGTCGGCCGGAATCTGCGGAGGGCTCTTCTGGAGCGCCGGGTTGGCGGAGCCCAGGTCGAGGTAGCGCGAGTAGAGATCGGTATCGCTATAAGGACCCGATTCCCATTCGTAGCGCAGACCGAGGTTGAGGGTGACTCTGCGGTTCAGCTTGTAGTCGTCGTGGAAGAACGCGCCGAAGAACGGGATCCGCATCGACTGGAACGGAACGCCCGTGGCGTTGGACCGGTCGTCGATCGCGCCCAACAGGAAAGACGCGTGGGCGTCGCCGAACCGCGCCGTATCCGGCCGCAGGTACGTGTCGGCGGTTTGATCCGGATAGAAGTTGAAGTTCATCAGGTTGGGGAAGATGCCGGTGCCGACGTGCTTCCTGTGCTCGGCGCCTACCTTCAAGTAGTGCTTGCCGCGCGCCTGCGACATCTTGCCGCTGAACGACCAGTGGCGCGGACGCTGATACCAGTACCCGCCCTTGCCGTAGCCGGATGTGGTCTGACCGTTGATGCCGACGTAGGGGTAGTAGACCAGCGGCATGTCCTTCACGTAGGGCGTGTACCAGGCGTTGCCCGGCCAGAACTCGGCCAAGCCCTTTTCGCCCACGGCGGCGGCGGGAGCCGAGTAGTCGTCCTCGAGCGAAGCGAAGCTGCCGCGAACGTTCAGGATCGTGTTCGCGGATAGCGTATAAACCATGTCGCCGGCCACGTTGCGCGAGTTCATGATGCCGCCGTTGTCGTTCGGCATCGCGCGCGAGTTATTGGGCGTGTAGTTGTCCTGATCGAGCGTGGTCTTGAACCGCGAGAAGCGGCCGAAGAATTTCAGCCTGTCGCTGAAGTTGTAGTCGGTGCGATTGGAGAAGTTCCAGTTCCGCATCGGCCACGCGTAGGAGGCCTTGAAGTTGTTGGAACCGGACAGGTCGTCGCCCGCGTTGTTGGGACCCCAGAAGTCCTGCATGATGCGCCTGGCCGTCGAATCGATGCGGCTGGCGGGGATGATGTTGCCCGGAAACGCCTGCCGCGTCGCGGTGTTGGCCGCCACGTTCAGCACCGTCGTCGTGGGATCGAAGATCGTGCGCTGCGCCCCGGCGCGGTTCAACGACCGGGAGAAGTCGCCGTTGCGCTCCGCGTCGGTCGGCACCGTGCGCAAGGCATCGCGCGGTTCCTTGGTCCGCCATCCTTCATAGGAGCCGAACGTGAACAGCTTGTTCTTCTTGATCGGCGCGCCGATGGTGCCGCCCCAGATGTGGTTTTTGATGAAGTTCGGGGTGCGCGTGATGGGATTCTGCATGGCGTTGAACTTCGGGTTGCGGCCGAAGTAGTAGCCGGTTCCGTGGAGTTCATTGGTGCCGGACTTCATGGACACGCTCAGAATGCCGCCGGCCGAGTGGCCGAACTCGGCGTCCACCGAATTCTGCTGCACCGAGAATTCCTGCACGGCGTCCATCGGAGGCGCGTAGGAGCCCTTGGGTCCGATTTGCGTCGGAGCGCCGTCGAGCAGCAGGTCGTTCTTCGTGGTGGTGTTGCCGCCGACATCCATCTGCGACGACGACCACATGAAGAACGGATTGCGCTCGGCGCCGTAGCGGTTGACGACGGCCGGATCGAGAAGCGCCAGCGTGAACGGATTGCGCGCCTTCACGGGGAGGTCCATCAACATCTTTCTATCGATGGTGAGTTCGCGCGTGGACGTATTGAACTGAAGAGTGACCGCTTGCGCGGAGACCGTCACCGTCTCAACCAGGGAGCCGGGCTTCAACGAGAAGTTGGCCGTCACGTCGGCGCGCGTCTGCACGAGCACGCCTTCTTGTTGCTGCCGCGCGAAACCTGGCAGTTCCGCGGACACGACGTACGATCCGGGTTCGACGTTATCGAACAGATAAGCGCCGTTGGCGCCGGACTCGCGAGTAGCGGTGATTCCGGTGCCGGTGTTACGAATCGTCACCTTGGCGCCCACGACGGCGGCGTCGCTGGCATCGGTCACGATTCCTTGGATCTTTGCCCGGTAGTCCTGCGCGAACGCGCCGGCGGCGAGCAACAACACGGGTAGCAAACGATAGGGCTGTATCATCAGACCTCCAGGAAGGTGGAACAATCTTGACACAGCCGCGGGTGGGAGTCAACCGCACCGGCCGGACCCACGCGCCCGCGCCGCCGCCCCGAGTTCGGATCACCGTTGGAGGTGCTACCGGGGAGGCGCCGGAGCCGACAGCTTTTTGTAGTTGCCGATCACCTTCCGAACGTACGACTGAGTCTCCTGATACGGGGGAACGCCGCCGTACTTGGCCACCGCGCCGGGACCGGCGTGGTAGGCGGCGAGCGCCTTGGCCGAGGATCCATCGTACTTGTCGAGCAGGCCGGCCAGATGCCGCGCTCCGGCCTCGACGTTCTGCGCCGGGTCGTACGGGTCGGCCCGCAGTTCCGCCGCCGTCGCCGGCATCAGTTGCATGATGCCGATGGCGCCTTTGTTCGAAATCGCGCTGGACTGGTAACCCGATTCCACCCGCGCCACGGAGTGCAGAAACGCCGGTGGAAGTCCGTACTTCTCGGCCGCTTTTTCCACCAGTTGCCGGGGGTCGGCCGGGGGTTGCACGGCCGCCTTGGCCGCCGGGGCCGGTTCCGCCGGCTTCGGAGGAGGAGCCGGCCGGTCGATCGCCTCGAAGGACCGCACCGACGAAGCCGGAATCCGAATCTCGCCGGTCGCGGTGAACAGTTTCACGTCGCCGCCGGCGAATTCGTGCCTTTCGGCCTCGATCCGAAAGCCGTTCGTCAGCACGGCCAACTCCGCCGCCTGGGCGGACAACGCCAACAACGCGAGAAACAACCTCACACCCTGATTGACGCACGAAATCCCGCGCGCGTGCAGGCGATTCCGCGGGGGGCCGCGATATGATGGTCCATTCCGACATGACCACTCTCTCCCACCTCGAATGCAGCCTCTGCCAGAAACGTCACGAGGCCGGCCAAGCTTGGAACCTGTGCTCCTGCGGCGGTCCGCTGCTGGTGCGCTACGACCTCGAGAAGGCGCGCCAGAATTGGAGCCGCGAGTGGCTCATGCGAGCGCCGTCCACCATGTGGCGGTACGCGCCGGTGCTTCCGGTCAACAAGCCGGAGAACATCATCTCCCTGGGTGAGGGCTTCACTCCTCTGGTGCGAACCAAGCGGCTGGGCGAGCGGCTGGGAGCGCGCAACCTCTGGGTGAAGGACGAAGGCATCAACCCGACGGGTTCGTTCAAGGCGCGCGGGCTTTCCTGCGCGATCTCGATGTGCGCCGAACTCGGGGTGCGCAAGATCGCCATCCCCTCGGCGGGCAACGCCGCCAGCGCGTCGGCCGCCTACGCCGCGGCGGCCGGGATCGAGTGCCACATCTTCATGCCGAAGGACGTGCCTCAGTCGAACTTTATCGAATGCAAGTCGTTCGGCGCCAAGGTCACGCTGGTGGACGGGTTGATCAGCGATTGCGGGCGCATCGTCGGCGAGCG